>JAFAZK010000243.1 GCA_019239825.1 Verrucomicrobiota bacterium
GGAATAACGCAAAAGGAGATGACGCGCCAGGTGAAGCGAGTTTTTCAGCTGACGGTCAGCCAACTAATAATGAAAGTTCGAGTTGAGAATGCCACCCGTTTGTTGCGGAGCACCACCATGCCAATAGGAGATGTCGCCAACGCCTGCGGGTTTTACGATCAAAGCTCTTTCACGAGATATTTCAAGATGGCGGCAGGCATCAGTCCGGCGAAGTAAGAAACAGAAAAATGTCACGCAAAGACGCAAAGGCGCAAAGGTTCGGACCATGCGGCAGTAGGGGATGTGGACGTGCCGGCGCCTGGGTGGTAGGGAGCCGAAACATCGAACCTGATTCCTTCGTAGACTAGCGGAACCGGCGATGGCTGGCGGCTGGTCAGATTGCGCTTGGTCAACTCGTAAACGAGCACCGGCTCGTAGATCCCTGCCCGAAGTGTCTATGCAGCTTGAGAGCAGCGTCCACGACCTCTCTTGCAATGCGGTTCTCCTCGAGCATCAGTGACTAAAACATTAATATAATGAGTTGTTTAATTAAAAACCGTGGTGCTAACATGGTCCGAACCTTTGCGCCTTTGCGTCTTTGCGTGACATTTTTCTGTGCTGCCGGACGAGGGAGCTCTCATCCCTACCGTCCTGTTCTTAGCTAGCGGTGGTGTCCACCACCGCCATGAAAACCCCCACCGTGAAATCCACCCCCATGAACGCCGCCGTCGTGAAAATGATGAACGCCGAAGTTGTGGCCGTAGAAATGGTGCCATCCGTAATCGTGGTAGTAATGCCGCCCGCTAAAGATAAAGTCGCCGCCACCATATGGTCCCCAACCGCCGTAATAGGGTCCATAATAAGAACCGGTGGCATAGCCTCCGGTAACATAAGTGCCCTCACATCCGGCTAGCAGTAAAGCAGTGCCGACCAGGCCGAACAGGACGATTCGTTTAATTGCGTTCATTAGTTCCTTCAGGCGCTAGCGCCACTTATTCCAGCTTGAAATCGGCTTCCCGCAGAAACTCTTTTTTCTGAGCGGGTGTCAGTTGACTATAGTGCGCCCGGATAGTGTAACCGCCCACTAACTTGCCATGGTCGACGTAGGCCCAGTCTGAGATCTCATCTGGATTAACCGAAACCACTTGTCCGATTTTCAAGCCGTGGATCTTCATCGACGCGTTATCGACTTTGCCTTTGAAACGGCCACCGGTAAACTCGACGTCGGACAACCAGATATGTTCGACATCATTGCCTTCAACGAAGGGTTTCTTAACCTCAAAGTCGGACTGGCCGGCGGCTCGGTGCTGTAACGCTTTGATAAATTCACCGATGGTCTTGCGGGCTTGTTCGACTGCTTTCCGCATCACCGCATGTTCGTTCTCTACCCGAAAAGTTTCCGATTCACCGGACTTATTTTGGAGTTCTTCTGAGGTCGGGTTGTCGGCCTTACCTGTCGAAACGATTGCGGCCAGGAGGAGAGCAGTCACTAGCAAATGCCGGATTAGCTTGGGCATAGCCGACCATAGGACGGAAGGCGCCATGCGCAAGGCCGGAGAGAGTTCGGGCTTTCTCGGATACAGAAAAAGGATTTGCTAGGGTTGGATCTTAGGTAGTGAAGCCGATAGTGCTTGAAAGATCGCTACGGTTACGCTTTGCCCGTGATCAGGGTCGGGGTTGAAAGGTCCCAAGAGACATTCGGCTGCACCTCGATTTTGAGATCTGCGCGAGCGTAGTGGAAGCGCAAAACCGGGCCGAAGAAGCTGTGAGGATAACACAATCTGACCTCAAAGGCGTTTTCTGAGGTCCAGGCGCCGGCGGCAGAAATCGGTTCGTTAGCATAGCTGCGAAAGCTGGTAGTCCCATTTAGCCAAGCGTCATACCCAACCCGGATCATATGATCGCCACGTTCGTCCCGGAAAATGAGGGTGCGATCCCGATCGCCGAACTCGGTAGCGACACGGTCCAGCCTTAGAAAGTTAGCCGTGAGTTTGTAGGCTTTGCCGGACCATTGATTCATGCTTGGCGAGGACGATTGCCCTTGCGGCAGCGGCAATGAAAGAGCGGCAAGCTTTTCACGCAATGCTTCATAACGTCCCGGGTCAGCGGGCAAAATTTCGGGCCGCATCGCAGGAAGGAGATGTTGCCAGACTCTATCCAAAACCGTCTGCATGTCTTGAAGACCGCCAATCATGGCAAGCACCGCATCCTGTTCGGGCAGGATGATGCAGAATTGGCCGAACGCTCCGTCGCCGCGATAGCAATGGTGCCGGCAGCGCCAGAACTGATAGCCATAGCCGGCCATCCAATCCGGGTTTGTCTGGGTATTGCTATTGTCAGAGTGCGATTTCGTAGCCTCCGCAATCCATTTCTCCGGAACGATGCGCTGGCCATTCCACACACCCTTCTCGAGACACATCTGGCCGAATCGTGCGATGTCCTCGGTCCGAGCGTGCAGACCGGATCCGCCGAGATTGACCCCCCTTGGATCGCTTTCCCAGTAAGGATCTTCGATACCTAGCGGTTGGAAGAGTCTGGGGCGTAAGTAGTCCGCCAAAGTCTCGCCGGTCAGTTTTGTGAGTATCGCCGAGAGCATGTAGGTCGCGGCGGTGTTATAAACGAACCAGGTGCCGGGCTCGGACTCGACCGGCAACGAGAGGAATAGCTTCGGCCAATTTTCCTCCCCGGTCTTGCCTCCTTGTCTATCGGTGTAGTCCTTTTGATGCAGCCAAGGACCGAAAGGACTGACTCGGTGGAGATGCTGATAAACATGCTCGGTGGTGTCGGATTGATGGCCGGTGTTCATGGACAAGAGGTGTCGCACGCGCATGGCCTTTAAGTTCTGACTCGGATTTGGCGGCGCTTCGTCCGGGAAGAATTTCAAGACCGGGTCATCCACGGTCAGTCGCCCTTCGTGCACGGCCAAACCAATCGCGGTGGAGGTGAAACTCTTGCTGAGCGAGAAAAGCGGATGGGGAAATTGCGGCTGGTAGGGTGACCACCAACCCTCGGCGGCGACATTACCATGGCGTAGAAGGATAAATCCCTGTACTGCGTCCATGGGGTGAACATGTTGTTCGAGTGAGTGGATAAACTCTAAGACTGCCGCCGAGGGAATCCCTTCGGCTTCCGGATTGCTGCGCGTCAAGGGGCGTAGGCTTGCCATGATGATCGACCAATTCTTGTTGTTATCTTACCCGTTTGCTAGCTGATCGTTCCCTTTACTTGCCGTTTTCTTCAGATTCCCAATCAGAATCCTTTAAAGGCTCGCGAATGGTGAGCGCTCGGAAAGTGAAATAAATTGCCACGACTAAAGCGATCGCGGCAGCCGCAAGGCAGGACCAGGCAAGAAGTGTCGATAGCAAGCCAGTCTGACCGTTTGCGATGGTCGGGTCAGATAGCCAGCCGAGTCCGACCATCACGACACAGACGATTCCCGTGATGAAAGCCCTCAGAACAGATGCTTTCCTAGTAGTCATCAGTGATCGGGGGACAATCGTAGTCAAGCACTCTGAATGGTTCGCGGCAAACGACGTTGCGCCGGCTCGACGGAGAAGGGAATTGGAAGCTCGTGAAAGCCAAAGTGCTATTTGGTAAGCCAGCTGAGAAAGAGCAGGGTTGGTGAGCCGCATCACGCTTGGAGTTCGGATATTCTTTTCGAGGACGAGGACGACGACGAGTACGAGAGCGATCGTTTTCGGTCCACAACCGCCTCTCACTTCTCACCCATTCGACGCGCTTAACGCATGCCTGTTTCGAGCTTGTCGAGAAGCTCAGGGCAGGCGTCTCACTCTTAAGGTCGGTCTCACGGAAGGATTGCCCACACCCGGCGCTATGGTATAGTCCGGGTCCGTCCGCCTTAACCTACATGCGGTCTAACATTCGATATGGTCATACGTTCGTTGCTGGTCGCCAGCACTTTAGGTATCACTTCGTTTGCTTTCTCACAGGGGGCAGATCCGCAACCTTCACCTTCGGCCTCGTTGACGCCGTTCGTCGTGGATGAGAGCCAAGCCGAGAAACCGACAGGGAAAAGTACTCCGACCCCGAAACCGGACCTAAATTTTCCGAGCAATCCGATTGCGCCATCGACTCCGAAACCTGCGGAGGCGAATACCTCGGACCAACCCTCCGTACCACGAGCAGAGCCAGCTGCGCCCCAGGAGATTTTGACCCGTCTACAAATTTTCTTGGATCAACATTCGTTTGGTCCTGGCAAGATTGATGGGCGTTGGGGCGAGTTCACGGCTAAAGCTCTGGTCCGGTACCAGATTGCCAACGGCCAAAAACCGACGGGCCAGATTGACTCTGATCTTCAACAACAGCTCGCGAAAATTTTCCCGATCTACACCTCCTACACGATTACGGATCAGGATCTGAAAGAGGTCGGAAATATTCCTTCTAAGCCGGCCGAACAAGCCAAGACGAAGGCGATGCTGTACCGATCAAATGGCGAGTTCTTGGGCGAACGGTATCACTCGGATCCCGATTTCATCGCCAAGCTCAACAAGGATAAGAACCTGGACCAATTGAAGGCCGGCGATGTGATTCGAGTTCCGAATGTGCCCCCATTCAAGATCGAAGATGTTAGAGAGCAGCCGCATATCCCGATCAACCCGGAGTACGCGAAACGGACGATCAAGGTCGATACCCGCTATCGGATGTTAGATGTGTACGATGGCGACAAGCTGGTTTGTTCGTTTCCGATTACACCCGGATCGAAGAAGCTGCCGGCCCCGATCGGTACGTGGAAAGTGGTGGGGATGGCAACGCTACCGTGGTTTCGTTGGGATGAAGCGATGCTCGAACACGGGTACCGGAGCGATCAATTTTACAATATCCCTCCTGGTCCTCGAAATCCGGTCGGTATTCTCTGGATTGGCCTAAACAAAAAAGGCATTGGTATCCACGGCACCAATAGCCCTGATACGATCGGGCGTTCCGGGAGTCACGGTTGTATCCGGTTAGCAAACTGGGACGCAGCGCGGATCCTGAGCCAGGTTACCGAAGGGGATCAGGTGCTGATCTTCTGAGCTAAGAAGAATAGCTGCGAAAAGCACAAAGAACGCAAAAAGAGATACCCAACATTGGTGGGGCGAGGCTCCCGAAAGACTACAAGGTCTAAGCAGGGAGGCGAATCGTATCGGCGCGACCAGATGAAATAGGCCGACGGACCCGCCGAGCCGCAGTCGAGGCAACGCCACCGGCTCGGCACGGTTATTCGCGCAACACCGTTAGTGACTGGTGCACGTTCGCAGCCCTGATGAAGCGTTTCACTCTCTCGGGAGCCTCGCCCCACCAAAATCGCGTATTTTTTTTGCGCTCTTTGCGTTCCTTCGCGGTTATTCCTCTGGTTTGGTTTCAGGTAGGCAAAACGTCCGCAGGTCTGGCGGTAGAGGAGAACTAAACGCGAATTTTTCGGTTCCCAGCGTGAATGCCAGGGAACTGGCGTGGAGGGCGTGGTGGTCGATTAAGAGCCGGTCGGCGAGGGCAGGTGTCCAGCCGGTTTCGATAAATTCGAGATAACAGTTTTCGTCGGGTCCATAGATTTTGTCGCCGACGATGGGGTGACCAGAGAACGCCAGATGAACCCGGATTTGATGGGTGCGACCGGTCAGCGGTTCGCATTCAAGCAAGGCAAACTTGCCGTGCGGGTTCTCAAAACGGTTCACGACCCGGAACCGGGTACTTGAAGGGTAACCGGACGGATGAACGGTCTGTTTAAGCCAGATCTTGCTGGGAGCAACGGTTCCCTGGCGCAGAAGAGGCTGATGCACCTCGAATTCGTCGTTATTAGGCCAACCCCAGACGATCGCGAGATAGCGTTTCGTTAGTTGTTGTTTCTCGATCAGGGTATGAAGCTCCCTGGCCGCGCCGTGGGTTTTAGCCACTAGCACAAGTCCACTGGTTTCACGGTCTAATCTGGTGATAACCGAAACTTGGCCCCCATTCGCAATTTCAAACGCCAGCACCTGCGTGAGCTGATGCCAGAGAGTGACTGTGCCGTCCGGTTTCTTCGGATGAATCAAGAGATGGGGCGGTTTTTCGCAGACGAGCAGGGTCGGGTTCTCGTAAACGATACGGTCGGAGGAAAAGGTGATTGGTGATTGGTGATTCGTGATTGGTGGAAGGCCAGTGAGAGGTAAAAGCTAGGTGCCAAATATACCAGCAGGAACGAGGCCCGTGAAGGCTAAGGCTGTTAATGACAGATTCTCAGCGCGAGAGGACCAATCACTAATCACTACTCACCAATCACTTTTACGTTCCCCCTTTGCGTGAGTTTAAATCCGTTCTACGTCTTAAGGAAAATGATTGAGCTACGCAGAGTCACGCGGCGATATCGGCAGGGTGAAAGCCCGGTTGTTGCGTTAAACAATGTGGATTTGCAGATTCAAGACAAAGCGTTTGTCGCGGTGGTGGGAGAGTCGGGTTCAGGCAAGAGTACGTTGTTGCATCTGCTCGGAGGACTGGATAAGCCGGATGAAGGCGAGATTTTGGTGGATGGATGGACATTGACCTCGGCCAACGAGCGCGACCTTACTCAATATCGGCGCACCCGGTTGGGCTTTGTGTTTCAATTTTTCAATCTGTTACCGACCTTGAATGTGTTGGAGAACGTTTGTTTGCCTTTGCAGCTGCAAGGCCGGAACGAGAAGGAGAGTCGGGAACGAGCTCTGGAGCTTTTGGAGATGGTCGGGCTCCAACATCGGGTTCGCCATTTTGTGCATCAACTCAGTGGAGGGGAAATGCAACGGGCTGCCATTGCCCGCGCCTTAATCCATCGGCCGAGTTTGCTTTTAGCGGATGAACCAACAGGAAACCTGGATACCGAGAATGCGAACCGGGTAATGCAAGCGTTCCAATGGATCGGGGGACAGGGTCTAACCACGCTCTTGATTGCGACCCACAGCTTAGCCATTGCTGCCAGTGCGCACCGAGTTATTCGCCTGGCCAATGGTGCGGTGGTTTCGGATGAGGGCCTATCTATCACGCCAAAGAAGTGAAGAGGAAAAATCTCACGCAAAGACGGCAAGGCGCAAAGGTTAAGAGGAGGAGAGAGGACGTCTTGAGCCAGGCGACCTTTAGCACGCTGCGCGGCGCTACCAGGCTCCGCAATTCTCTAAACGCTCTTCACCTGGGTGTTGCCTATCTGCGTAAATCTGCGTCCATCTGCAGTTTGTCTGTCTTACCCTTTGCGCCTTGGCGTCTTTGCGTGAGATTTTTCTTCCTCCTCTAGCAATTTGCCTCGAGGGCGTGAATATGGTACTTCGGACGTTCCGCTATGGCTTTTACAAACCAGCGCACCCTGTCGAAAGCGGCTAGCCTCGAGGGGACCTCTCTCCACACGGGGGAGCAGGTCGTGGTTACGCTTAAACCGGCCCCGGTCGATTACGGCATTAAATTTAAGCGGGTTGATTTCCCGGACGAACCCACCATCGACGCGAAGATCGAATACGTGAAGCAGGTGGAACGAGCCACGTCCTTGGGGCAAGGGAATGTAAAAGTTCATACCGTTGAGCACGTGCTCTCCGCACTGCACGGGATGGGCGTTGATAATGCAGTGGTTGAGCTCAACGGGAATGAGCCTCCGATTTGTGACGGTAGCGCCGCTCCGTTTGTAGAGCTGATTAACCGGTGCGGAATTGAAGAGCAGAGCGCTCTGCGAAAGGTATTCGAGATCCGGGAACCGCTCCATGTTGAAACCAAGAGCGGCTCATTGATGACTTTGGTCCCTTCGAGTGTTTTCCGCGTCTCGTGTACCCAGGTAGGACCGGATGGGCGGTTCACGCAGTATTTTTCTACCGAGATCACGCCGGAGATCTATCAGAAGGAGATAGCGCCGGCTCGGACCTTCGTGTTCTACGAGGATGTCCAACCGTTAATGGACAAAGGGCTGATCCGGGGTGGCAGCTTGGAAAACGCCGTTGTAATCCGAGGTGATTCTATCATGAGCAAGGAGCCGCTTCGGTTCCAGGACGAGTTTGTCCGGCATAAAATCCTGGATATCCTGGGCGACCTGATTCTGGCGGGCTGCAGGATCGCTGGCCATGTGATTGCCGTGAAGCCCGGGCACGGGCCGAACAGCGAGCTGACTCGCGCTGTCTCCAAGCGTTACGCTCAGATGTTAGCCATGGTTCCTCCCCGGGTGATTCCACAGGGATCCGCGGTAATGGATACCAAAGATGTTCTGGCAGTTTTGCCTCATCGTTATCCGTTCTTAATGGTGGATCGGATCCTATCATTCGAGGGTGAAAAGAAGATCGTCGGCATGAAGTCGGTGACCATAAATGAGCCCTACTTTCAGGGTCATTTTCCGGGCCATCCGGTAATGCCAGGTGTTCTTCAAGTCGAAGCAATGGCGCAAGTCGCTAGCATTTTAATGTCGAAGACGAACCCGGGCGCTAACGGCATCGGATATTTCATGAGCGCCGACGAGGTTAAGTTCAGGAAACCGGTTGTACCCGGCGATACGCTCATCATCGAAGCGGAGTTGCTCCGGGCCAAGGGGAATATTGGGAAGGCTAGTTGCCGGTGCTTGGTGAATGGCGAAGTGACCTCGGAAGGCACCCTCTTGTTCGCGTTCGTGTTGCAATGAGCATTCATCCAACCGCGATCATTGATCCGAAAGCAGAGCTGGGGGCAGATGTCGTGGTCGGTCCTTATTGCGTGATTGGACCGGATGTGGTGATTGGAGATGGTTGCTGGCTACAACATCACGTTACCGTTTGTGGTCCGGCTAAGATCGGCAAACGAAACCGGTTCTACGCCTTTTGTTCGATCGGCCAGCAGACGCAGGATCTAAAATATGCCGGCGAACCGACCTACCTGGAAATCGGGGACAACAATTGTTTCCGCGAATTCGTGACGGCGAATCGGGCGACCTCAAAAGGGAATGTCACCATCATTCGGGACAACGGTAATTTCTTGGCCTATGCGCATATAGCCCACGATTGTGAGGTGGGAAATGATGTGATCTTTTCCAACAACGGAACCTTGGCCGGTCATGTTGTGGTGGGCGAGCGTGCGGTGTTAGGAGGGTTATCGGCAGTTCATCAATTTTGCCGGATTGGAAAATATGCCATTACCGGTGGTTGCACCAAGATCGTTCAAGATGTCCCGCCTTATATGCTGGCGG
>JAFAZK010000210.1 GCA_019239825.1 Verrucomicrobiota bacterium
CCGGTGGTCATGGTCGGGCCCGGAACGGGAATCGCGCCGTTTCGTGGTTTTCTGTACGAACGAGAAGCGGTAAACGCTACCGGGCGCAACTGGCTATTTTTCGGAGATCAGCAAGAAAGCACCGACTTCCTTTATCAAGACGAACTGTTCCGTTTCAAAAAGAACGGTCTGCTCACACGGTTTAGCACGGCTTTTTCCCGGGATCAGCCCGAGAAGATTTATGTTCAGCAGCGGATGCTGGAAAACGCAGCTGAACTGTGGGCCTGGCTTGAAGAAGGCGCCCACTTCTACGTGTGTGGTGATGCTCAAAGAATGGCGAAAGATGTGGATGCTGCTTTGCACACGATCATCGAGCAGGCTGGCCAGAAGTCTAAGGAAGAGGCCGAGGCGTATATCAAAAAGCTAAAAGCCGAGCATCGTTACCAACGGGATGTGTATTGAGGCCAGTAGGGCGAGAAACTCGGCGCGCCCAAGGTTCGGTTCCGTTGCCACGCCAATCCGCGCCCTAGCGAACTCCTTTATTTCTCTCAGGAACACGCTAAGCGTTTTGGGTGAACGACGTCGTCTCATTTGCTAGATCCGCCGGTATCGCTGCTATCCTGATTTTTATTCTGATTTCCCGAGCTGTGGCTGACGATAATCTCGTCTTTGATTTTGGTTCACCGCACAAGTTCTCTGGGATCGGACTCCAGCTCTGGCCGGCTACGGGTCATCTAGCCGAACGCGACGCTTTATTGCGGGATCTGCACTGCAAGTTCGTACGTGCGGGCTTCACTTCGAAACTCACAGACGACCAAGTAAAGGATCATATGTCGGTCGCGGAGATCTCGTCGGCAATCAACAAGGTTGCAGACTCCGATGAGGCAACCGTTTATTCGCAACTGCACGATGAGATCACCCAACTACACCTCAAGCTAGATCTGGTTTTCTGGCAGGTCCCTTCGATCTGGTGCATCACTAGCGGCGACAACGAGATCAGTCACGCCAGGATCAATCCGGATCACATCCAGGATTATGCGAATTGGGTCGTGGCCCATCTATTATATGCAAAGCGCCTTCGATTGCTGCCGAGTATGGTCGAGTTGATCAATGAACCAGATAGCGCGGCTGGCACCCAATTTTCGCCGGAACAATACGATGCTTTAGTATTCGCCGCTCGCGCGACCCTTGATCGGAATGGTCTAGCCACGGTTGGTATCGCAGGGCCGGGTGTGGCCTCCGGATCCACGGTGGAAGCTTACACGCAAGTCCTGGAACGGACCGGGCATATCTCTCTTTTGGCAGAGCTTTCCTGGCACGACAGGGACACAGTTAGGCGCCCGGAGCCAGCTGGATTCGGCGGAGTCCCGCTGGGGTTATTGGCGAAAGCTCATCAATTACCGATCGCGATCACTGAGTTCACGAGCGAGAGCCCGCAATGGGAGCGGCCTCCGTACGATTCCGGTCCCAGAAACCGAGGCGATAATAATGCGGCTGATTCGGCTGATTTTGCGGTTTCCGTACTAGCCGAGGCAATTAAACTCGTCGGCGACGGCGCCAATTCATTGTCTTATTGGCAGGCGGAAGACCCGGAGTGGACGCAGGACGCTTTTGGTCTTCTCAACGAGGAAGGGCAACGCAAACCCGTGGCGGCCGCCCTACAGATGTTTTCTGAACTCATCCCGGCCAAGTGCGATGTCGCCAATCCGAAACAGGTTTCCTTCGGCCTGGCGTCGGCTTGCGTACGTACTGAGCGCGACTGGGTACTGGCCATCGCGAACTTGAGTCAGGAATCCAGGAAGATCGATGCTCGTTTTTTGAACTCCCCGTTCCCGGCCAAGGTCGTGTTGGGACGACGGGTTGATTCTCACGGTGCAACTCCCCAGGTCGTCCCGGCATCCACCGTTGCGCTCGACGGCCAAAATATCAGCTTTGATCTGCCGGCGCGGACGGCGGTGATTCTGGTGTTGCGGTAGCAAGAGTTAGGGCAACTCCCCTCCGTTCGTCGCCGCCTCGCTAGCGTGATAAATAGTTACCTATGCTCGCCATTCCAGACTCGGTTTTCGATCGGGGGCGAATAGCGCTCCTGCCGGTTGAAGCAAACCAGACAAAGGGATTGTATGCAGCCATTGTTGAGTCGAAGGCTGAGCTTTCGCCTTGGATGGAATGGATGCACCCCGATTATTCAATAGGAGAAACCGAACAATGGGTTATGCATTGCCGAAAGGCCTGGGAAACGGATTCTAGTTTCGGCTTCACGATTGTTGAACATCGCACCGGTCAAATCCTGGGAGGATGTAGCATTACCATGGACAGACCGGCCCAACGCAACGGCTCGCTCGGTTACTGGATCAGAACTTCTCGCACTAAACAAGGTTTCGCATCCGAAGCTGCCGCTTTGCTCGCGCAGTTCGGCTTTGCACAACTAGCGTTGATCAGGATCGAGATCCTCGCTGCAGCCGGCAACATCGTCAGCCAGCGCGTCGCTGAGAAGGTGGGCGCATTGAGAGAGGGGTTGCTGCGCAACCGACTACTTATTCGAGGCGAACCGCGGGATGCATACGTGTTCTCGCTGATTCCGTGAAGGGGGGGACGCGTTTGGCGTTTGGCGTTTGGCGTTTGGCGGTCGGCGGTTG
>JAFAZK010000285.1 GCA_019239825.1 Verrucomicrobiota bacterium
AACTGAGATACATCGAAGCGAACTGGTTATCGGTCGATGTAATAGCGATCACCGGGAGCTGCGAAGCTGGCGGCAGCTGGTTCCGCACCTGGTTGACCTTCGTCTGGACTTGGGTCATGGCCGCATTGGGATCGTAGTTCAGCTTGAGGTGCACATTAATGGTGCTAGTGCCCTGCAAGCTCTGCGATTCCATGTAGTCAATCCCATCCGCACTGGCGATCGATTGCTCCAGTGGTGTGGTAATGAACCCTCTTACTAGCTCGGCATCCGCCCCATAGTAGGCGGTCGTAACCGTTATGACCGAAATATCCGTCTTCGGATATTGGCGGACGTTAAGACTGCGCCAGGCCTGATAACCCGCCAATAGAATCAGCAGGTTTACGACCGTGGCTACCACCGGCCGCCGGATAAATAAGTCCGTGAATTTCATCCGCTATAACTCCGTTGTTAGCTATTGGGCGGGGTGGGTGAGGGCTCACTATTAGGCTGAATCGCGTTATTAATAATAACGGCCGAGCCGCTCTTAAGCCGGAACACCCCCGATGTGACTACTTCATCACCAGGCTTGACCCCTGAGGTAACAGAGACTAAGTCGCCGCGGGCTGCACCCAGTTTAACAAACTGCTCCTTGACGCTTTTGTTCGGTTTCCCGGTGGCTTCGTCTTTCCCATCCGAAACAATGAAAACCGAGTCTCCATAGGGCGCGTAGTGAACCGATGATGCCGGTAACGCGATCACCGCTTCGCGGTCAGGCAAGATTACACTGACTTTCGCGAACATCCCTGGCCGTAATTTTAGGTCGCTGTTTTGTAAGGTGGCCTGGACCTGGATGTTTCTCGTGGCCTGATCAACCATCGAGTTGATCGCATTGATCTTGCCGACAAAGACTCTGTTTCCATAGGCGTCGAGTCGCACGTCGACTTGTTGGGCAACGCCTAACTTACTGAGATCTTGCTGGGGCAAGGTGAAGTTTACGTAGATCGGATCAAACGATTGTATTGTTACGACAGCATCCCCAGTGTTCAGGTATTGGCCAAGGTTAGCCTGGCGGATGCCGACTACCCCATCGAAAGGTGCACGCAAAGTCTTGCGAGCAATCAGTGCTTTATATTGATCGACTGTAGCCTGGTTTTGACGGTAGGTCGCTTCCGCAGTGTCGTAATCTTGCTGAGAGATGGTCCGCTTCGCGAGCAGGTCGCGGTCGCGATTTAAGGTTAATCGCGCAAGCTCGAGTTGGGCCTGAGCCTGCTCCAGCTGGGCTTGTTCCTGGTCGGTATTCAGATGGACCAACAAATCGCCGGCTTTTACAGATGCACCTGAAGTAAATGCGATCTTGTCAACGATACCGGCCAGGTCAGTGCTGACCGTAACCCCGTTGATAGCGGTGACAGTGCCAATTGTGTCCAGCGTAGGTTGCCATTCTGACTGGGAGGCAACTGTCGTGGTTACAGCCGTCGGTGGCGGAGTGAAAGCTCCAGATTTGGCCAAGGCGATGAAGCCCATGATCTGGGTGACCTTGAAGTAACCGAGCGTTCCGATGATCGCGACCAGAAGCACAATCGCAATCAGGACTGCTCGGATATACGGGGGTCGCCGTTTTTTGGGCGCCACGGTGGACTTTGACATGGCACTCCTCGTGGAAGGCGCGGACGAAGTCGTGGGGGTCATTACAATTTCCTTGTGTGGGTTAGGCCGCCGTATTTGCGGCCGCTGGTAAGCGCGACGACAACTCGGCTAAACGTAGTTGGATTTTTTGTAGGATATTGACGAGCTGCAGCCGTTCATCCTGGCTTAACGGTGCAATGATGCTGGTGAACCACTCGCAATAAGGAGATCGCACGCGATCAAGAAGTTCTTCGCCGCCTTTCGTGAGATACAGGCGAGTTAGGCGTCTATCTTGCGGGTCGGGTCTCCGCTCAACCAGTCCGTCCTTCTCTAGACCATCCAACAGACCTGAGACGGTCGCCCGGGTTACTCCGGTCTTTTGGGCAAGATCGGCTGGCGTAATCTCGCCGGGTGCATGTTTATCCAGCAGCATCAACAGCACGAACCGGCCGTGTCGTGTACCGAGCGCGGCTAAAATGGCTTCATCAAGAGCAAGCAATTCGTCCCCGGTCCGCAAAAGCTGTAGAAAGACATAGCAAGCCGATGCGTCGAGTCCTGGGAACCGTTTGCTATCTTCCAGGAAAACCTCGTATTTCGGTAACGACTTCAACAGGGTAACAGATTCCCGCATAAAGTTAGCCTACCTAATTATTAGGTTCCTAACTATTGTCAAGGGGCGCTTTTTGCAAGTACTTGCTTTCAATTTACACGATTAGGAAACAAATCGGTAGGGACAGCTCCTGCTCGTCCGTGCTCATGTTTCTAGAACATCGGAACGCAACCTGTTTTAAGGATTCGTTTCGATTTGCACGCCGAGTCCCATGGACGAGTAGGAGCTTATCCCTAGCGCCCGTTCTGCTTTTCCAAGAAGATCGTGACTAGAGCAATGTCGGCCGGAGTAATGCCGCTAATACGTCCCGCCTGACCCAAGGTTGCAGGTCGGACCTTCAACAGCTTTTGACGCGCCTCAGCTCTCAGGCCGGCGATCTGGAGATAGTCCAACTCGGGGGGGAGAAAGCGCGACTCGGCGCGATGGGCCTTAGCGATCGCGCCTTCTTGTCTTCGAATGTAGCCCTCATATTTGGCATCCGTTTCAACCTGCTCCCAAATCTGGCGGTTGTATTTGGCAATCAAATCGCCAGGGATATTGTGGCAACTAAACTCCGGCCGTCTGAGCAGTTGATCGAGACGTTGTCCGTCCAGGCGCACCAAGCCGGCCTCGCGCTTCGCCTCCTCGATTTGTTGCTGCTTAGCCTCGACTTGGTTCCAGCGTTCACCGGAGATCAGACCCGCTTCGTGACCTTTTCGCGCCAGCCTGAGATCGGCATTATCCTGACGAAGCAAGAGACGGTACTCGGCCCGGCTGGTGAACATCCGATACGGTTCTTGAGTTCCTTTCGTGACCAGATCATCGATCAAGACACCGATGTACGCCTCTTCCCGGCCAAGGATAAATTCCTTCTTACCTTGCAGACGTAAAGCCGCATTGGTCCCAGCAATCAACCCCTGGGCTGCCGCTTCCTCGTATCCCGAGGTTCCATTAATCTGCCCGGCAAAATAGAGGCCGGGGATCAGCTTCGTTTCCAAAGTGACCCGGAGCTGGGTTGGGGGACAAAAATCATATTCAACTGCATAACCGGGCCGAACAATCTCGGCGTGTTCCAACCCGGGAATGGTCCGGATGAACGCATACTGCACCTCAAACGGGAGACTGGTGGAAACCCCATTCACGTAATACTCATGGGTCTGCCGGCCTTCGGGTTCGAGAAACAGCTGATGGTGTTCCTTCTCGGCGAACCGAACAACCTTGTCTTCGATCGAGGGGCAATACCGAGGACCGACGCCTTCGATTTTGCCGGAATACATCGGGGACTTGTCAAGATTCCCTCGAATGATCTCATGCGTCTTGCTGGTCGTGGCGGTAATCCAGCAAGGAATTTGTTCCACGTGGAACATTCCGTCTGCACCGCGATTCAGCGTAAATGGGAGGCCACCCTTGATCTCACTCTCTATATAGGAGAAGCGAGGCGGCGGTTCATCACCATCCTGGCGCTCGCATTTGTCGAAGTCGATCGATCGTCCATTCAACCGACACGGGGTCCCGGTCTTGAACCGGCCCACTTCAAACCCGAGTGCTCGCAGGTCGTCACTGAGAGTTGAAGGCGCGTCTCCCATGCGCCCGCCTGCGACGTTTTGCAGGCCGACATGTAACAATCCCCGCATGAATGTCCCCGTTGTGATGACCACGGCTTTTCCTCTTAAGCGCAGTCCGAGATTCGTCTCCACGCCGCAAGCGCCGTCTTCATCGACCAGAATTTTCGCGACGTTGCCTTGCAGCAACGCCAGACCCGGAGTGGCTTCCAGGATCGCTTTCATCCGAAATTGATAGGCTTTTTTGTCGGATTGAGCCCGGGGCGCCCGCACACTCGGGCCTTTGTTCGCGTTCAGCATCCGGAATTGAATCCCGGTAGCATCGGTGTTTTCGCCCATCAATCCGCCTAACGCGTCGATTTCTCGAACCATGTGCCCCTTGGCCAGTCCGCCGATCGCCGGGTTACAAGACATCTGCCCGATCGTATCCAGGTTCTGCGTCAACAAAAGCGTGTTGCATCTCAAGCGCGCAGCCGCCGCCGCGGCTTCGATACCCGCATGCCCGCCGCCAATGACGACGACATCAAATTCCTGAGGATACAACCACATGAGGCCGGTATTTTGCGCCTGTTTTCAGGGCGGCGCAAATGGAGCAAGCGATAGCTGGAGCTGGGAGGCAGGCGGGCGGGGCGATATCGCCCACAAATCGTCCTCGTCCTCGTGCTCGTGCTCGTGCTCGACAAGTCAGGGCGATGCTACAAATGGGACCTATAGGACCAATACGACTTATATGACTCAGCCATGCCGCTAACCGTTGCGCGTGGAAACTGGGCGCACCGCACAGCCCACTAATGGGATTCCATCTAAGCAGCGACCGCTCGATCCGTCGTCCCGCGCGACCGTCCAAGAACCCGACTCCCGAATAAATTGCAGCTCGTCCCGGCGGTTCCTGCTCCCGTCGCTCTGCAATCCGGCTGCGTGCGGGTCGAAAGGCCCGTCAGACATCCAGACGCATTTACTCCGAAATCGCTAGGGACGAGCTCCGCCTCTGTCCGCAACAGTTATGGCTTCTCGACGGCTCGTCCAACTTCTCTTCGCGCCTCACGCCAGGAACCTGTTCGGAGCGCTCCCCGGTCTGAACACGACACTCCCCGGCGGCAACCCGTAGAACCCTCGGCTTTGCCGTCCTACTCAGATGCGGGCGCCTGCATATCATAGTCGCTGACGACCAAGGAACGGGACGCTCATGGCCGCTGAACCCGGCGCACGGCGCCGCCCACCAACCTTATCGCATCCCACGGGCTACTAGACCCGTCGACCGCTCAGTCCCATAAGTCGTATTGGTCCTTAAGTCCTTTCAGTAACCCCGCCCCGACTTTTCGAGCACGAGGACGGGCACGAGCACGAGGACGAGCATGCGGACGATCGAGGATTGTACTAGACGCCCTCCTGGCTTCCAGCTTTCTAGCTTCTAGCTCCTGACCGATGTTCCACGTGGAACATTCCTCCATTCATCCAGCTATAAACACCCAATCCGATCGCCGAACTGCCCCCGACACCATTTTTCGGGCCACTTCTCTCGTTCTTCCTCACCTTTCACGTGACAACCGCCCGACTTTCCGTCACAGTCTCCTCACGTGCTCGCCCACCATGGCTAAGTCCCTCGATGTCTCCCCTGCTAAGTCGTTCGCCGAAGAAGTCGAGATTCTCCGGAAGTCGTTCCGTGCTTGCCTCGATGTCTACGCAACTCGAGTGGAAGCTGAACTCGGCCATATTAAAGAGCTAACGCTCGCTAAAACCCAATCCCCTCACCTTTCACAAAACACCATTCGTGACCTGCGCGACATGATCACTCTTTGTCGCACGCTCGACATCAAACCAGAAAAGGGCCGTCGTAAAGATCTCAAAAAAATCGACAGCCTCATCGATGAGCTCAATTTGATGGTTGAGAACTGGTGACCCCCGGTTCTTTGTTTCTCTAGCGCGCACGCCCGATCCAGGCAACCGCGCCGATTTCTTCTAGATCGCTTTCGACAGGACCGAGGAGCGGGAACGCCTACCCCTTTTCCCTAACACGTTTGCTAACCGTTACGCTTTGCTTTGCGGTTTGCTTTTTTTATTCACGTTGATTTCGTTACTTGGTTGTCTATCTATTTCGCCGTCATGGTGCCTGCCCTGATCTTAACTTTTGCCGCTCTGCTTTACCGGCTTCTCTTCGTCTTGGCCGGTGCGCCGGTGGACTGGGCCAATTTCTCACCGCTGGCCTCTATCTTTCTTTGCTCCGGCCTCTTTTTCTCCGCCAAACGCGCTATACTCTTCCCGGCACTCGGATTGCTCGTATCCGACACACTAATTAACGTTTATTTTCATGCGCCTTTAATCGATACCCGGATGATCCCCGGGTATTTTTGCTTCGGGATGATCTTCTTGCTCGGCGCCTGGTTACGCCATCACCATATTACTAGACCGATCCCGGTTCTCCTGGCCGCGGTCTCCTCGTCTATCCTTTTCTATCTTGTTACGAATACGATCGATTGGTATTTCGACGCGCCTCTCCCTCTATCAATCCCACTGTATTCCAAAACTTTTGCGGGTTGGCTCCAAGCACTCACCGTAGGTCATCCCGGTTTCGCGCCTACCTACCTTTTTCTTCGAAATACGGTGATTAGCGATCTGCTTTTCACCTCCCTGTTTCTACTCACCCAAGCCCTTCTCCGGCCACATCGCGCGTCGTCGGATCTCCCCGGACATTTTACTCATCCTACCGTTTAAGTATGCACACTGTATTGCAGTCTCCCGGCGAATCCCGATCGACCATCAACGAGCAGCTTACTAAAGCGGATAAGATCCGTCTGCTCCGTGACATGTACAGGATCAGGCGTTTCGAACAGACCTCCTTGAAGTACTACAATCTCGGCCGCATGGGCGGTTTCTTGCACCTTTATTCGGGTCAAGAAGCCGTTGCGGTAGGTAGCATCTCACTCCTCGGTGAGAACGATCACGTGATCACTGCATACCGCGATCACGGTCATGCTTTGGCTGTCGGCATGTCCATGAATGAATGCATGGCCGAGCTCTTCGGAAAAGCAACTGGTTGCTCTAAAGGAAAAGGTGGTTCCATGCATTTCTTCGCTCCGGACAAACACTATTGGGGCGGCCACGGTATCGTGGGTGGCCAAACCGCGCTCGGAGCCGGCATTGCCTACGCCTTAAAGTACAAAAACATCGCCGGCTGTTGTCTCTGTTACCTTGGCGACGGCGCTATCAATCAAGGCGCCTTTCACGAGTCTCTGAATCTGGCCGCCCTGTTCCAATTGCCGGTCGTCTACATTATCGAGAACAACGGCTACTCCATGGGCACCAGCCAAAAACGTTCCTCCGCCTACAAGAGCTCTTTGGCTGAACGCGCCGAAGCGTACAACATGGCTTGGGATGTCTTCATCGGTGAAGACCTTTATGAGGTACGCGACCGGACGAACATTGCTATCGAACGCGCCCGTAAAGCTCAGCAACCGACTCTGCTGGAGATTCAGACTTACCGCTATTACGGGCACTCCGTTGCCGACGCGAACGCGAAGAAGTACCGGACCTCAGAAGAGATCGACGACTATAAGAATAACCACGATCCGTTACAGATATTCGGCAAGGCTCTTCTCGCAGAAGAAGTAGTGACCCAGGCCGACATCCAAGACATAGACAAATCAGCTAAAGAGGAGGCGAACGCAGCCGTCGCCTTCGCCGAAGAAAGCCCTCTCCCGCAAGAGAGTGATATTCTCAACGACGTCTACTGGGAAGTCGATAACCAGACCGAAGCAGCGAAACACGGCTCCTACTTCTTCAATAACTGATCACTCAATGGCACTGATTACCTACCGAGAAGCTCTCCGGACCGCTCTCGACGAAGAGATTCTTCGCGATGAGAACGTTGTCGTGATAGGAGAAGAAGTCGCTCAATATAATGGAGCGTACAAAGTCACCGAAGGCCTCTGGGCCGCCCACGGCGATAGGCGCTTAGTTGATACCCCAATCAGCGAGGCTGGCTTCGTCGGCATGGGAATCGGCGCTTCGATGCTCGGCCTGCGTCCGGTCATCGAGCTCATGTTCTGGAGTTTCGCCTACGTCGCCTTCGATCAGATCATTAACAATGCTGGTTGCGTCCGGTACATGTCGGGCGGCTTAATTAACGTTCCCATTGTTATCCGCGGGCCGGCGAACGGCGGCACAAACGTAGGCGCCACCCATTCCCACACGCCAGAAAACTTCCTTGCGAACGTGCCGGGCCTAAAAGTTGTCGCGCCGGCCACCGCCTACGATGCTAAAGGCCTCCTCAAAACCTCCATACGCGACAATGACCCCGTGATGTTCATGGAGAACACCCTTCTTTACGGAGAAAAGTGGGAAGTACCTGATACTGAGTACCTTATACCGCTTGGTCAAGCTGATATTAAACGTGCCGGCACCGATGTTTCGCTAATTGCCCACGGGCGTGCAGTTCTTACCTGTCTCAAGGCGGCGGAACTTTTGGCAGCGGAACATGACATTAACGCTGAGGTCGTTGATCTTCGCTCCATCCGGCCGCTCGATGAAGAAACCGTCCTCAGTTCGGTTCGTAAAACCCATCGCGCGGTGGTCGTTGAAGAGGGCAAGCCTTTTTGCGGGATTGGCGCTCAATTGGTTTCCACCATTCAAGAAAAGGCCTTTGACGACCTTGATGCACCGATCGGCCGCGTAACCTCGATCGACGCCCCGGCGATCTACAGCCCGCCCCTTGAGAAACGCCAGCTCCCTGATCCTCAGCACGTCATTGAAAAAGTTCTTCGTCTCTCCTAACCCACCTGCCGCCATGCCTATTACGATCGAAATGCCCAAACTCAGTGACACGATGACAGAGGGAACTCTGCTTCGGTGGGTTAAGAAAGTTGGCGACAACGTTGCCGTAGGCGACGTCCTGGCAGAGGTCGAAACCGACAAAGCAACCATGGAGATGGAAGCTTTCGATGAAGGCACCTTGACCGAGGTTTACGTCAGTGATGGTCAAACCGTGCAAGTTGGCCAGAAACTCGCTCTGTTACTCGGCGACGGCGAATCCAAACCTGCCGAGTCCAAACCTGCGGAATCGAAATCTAGCGCTCCCGCGTCCAAACAATCGGACGCCCAAAAGAAATCGGATACCGACAAGAAGGCTTCACAAAGCAAGCAGCCCGAGTCTCCTGCGCCTCAGCCACAAAAGGTGCCTGACGCAGAATCTGGTCAGCGAGTTAAGGCATCTCCGCTGGCTAGGAAAGTTGCTGCTGAGCTCGGCGTTCAACTTGAGAACTTGCCCGGCTCTGGGCCAGGCGGTCGCATCGTTCGCGACGATGTCCTTTCTGCCCACGAAAATCGTGCAGACACCGGCGCCCAGGCTCCAAAACCGGCTGCTCCAACCACGCCCGCTGTCGTACCACCACAGCCTGTATCTCAGCAGGATGTCCAAATTCAGTTAGGAGGCATGCGACGAACCATTGCCGCTCGCCTTTTGGAAGCCAAGACCACCATCCCTCACTTCTATCTCCAAGCGGAGATCGACGCGGAATCCCTGGTGCAATTGCGTCAACAGTTAAACACGGCCAACGAGGCCGCAGGTCTTCCCAAGTTTACGATCAACGACTTTATCCTAAAAGCGACCGCCGTTGCCGCCGCCCACGTACCAAAGGCCAATGCCTCCTTTGCCGGCGACACCATCGTTCAATACGGTTCCGTTCAGCTCGCTTGCGCTGTCGCCATTGATGACGGTCTCGTTACTCCCGTGATTCGAGACGCGCAAACGAAGACCCTGAGCCAGATCAGCGCCGAAGTTAAAGACCTAGCCGCTAAGGCGCGCTCCAAAAAACTCAAGCCGGAACAATATCAGGGAGGAACCATTACCGTTTCGAACCTTGGCAGCTACGGTGTCGACCAATTTTTCGCCATCATCAACCCGCCGCAGTCTCTTATCGTCTCCGTTGGCGCCATCCTAAAGAAGCCGGTAGTAAACGCGGCTGGGGCTATTGTTCCAGGACAACGCATCGTTTTAGCCCTTAGTTGTGATCACCGTGTGGTTGACGGCGCTATCGGAGCTCAGTTCCTCGCGGAACTAAAACGTCTGCTCGAAACACCGGCGCTTATGCTGGTCTAAGCACGCGCGGTTTCGCGGTTGTTGACCGCACCAATCTTTTCCGTCTATGAAATATGATTTAATTGTCGTCGGTGGTGGACCTGCCGGCTATGTAGGAGCAATTCGCGCGGCTCAACTCGGCAAACGGGTAGCCTGCGTCGAAAAGGAACGGGCGGGCGGTACCTGTCTCAACTGGGGTTGTATCCCGACCAAATCCCTCTTACGCAACGCTGAGCTTTATCATCTTCTTCGGCACCGCGCTTCAGATCTTGGGTTTCGCTTTGATAATCTAGCTTACGATTGGTCCAAGATTATCGCCCGCAGCCGATCTGTTTCCGACAAATTAGCCAGCGGGGTAGAATTCTTATTTCGAAAACATAAAATCGATAATATCAAGGCCACCGCTTCGATCCCCGAAGCTGGACGCGTGGCTTGTAAAGGCGCCGACGGCAAAGAACAGATCTTGGAAGCCGACTCCATCTTGGTTGCTACTGGAGCTACCTCGCGACCTATGCCTGGTCTGCCCGTTAACGGCAAGACGGTGATTGATAGCCATTACGCCATGATCATCGATCCGCAGCCAAAGCGGCTCATTATTATTGGAGCAGGTGCCATCGGCGTTGAGTTCGCTTATTTCTTCAACGCATTCGGGACAGAAGTAACCCTCGTCGAGATGTTACCAAACGTCCTACCGGTCGAAGATGCCGAGATTAGTGTTTCACTCGAGAAAGCCCTTACCAAGCAAGGCATTAAGATCCTGACCAACTCTAAAGTTACCGAAACCTCTACCACAAAAAGTGGTGTCCGGGTCACCGTAGAGTCAAAAGAAAAACAAAACTTCGAAGCGGATTGTGCGCTGGTTGCCATCGGCGTTTCGCCATTACTGCCCGCAGGAGTTTCTCTCAAGCTTGACCCCAAAGGTTTTATTCAGATCGACGATCGTTATCAGACCAATGTACCGGGCGTCTACGCGGCAGGTGACATTATCGGACCGCCCTGGCTGGCTCACGTCGCCATGTGGGAGGCGATTCAAGCGGTAAATGGTATCTTTTCTGACGCAAAGCCGAAACGTCTGAAGACTTTCCCAGGCTGCACTTATTGCCAGCCCCAAGTAGCCAGCGTTGGTCTCACCGAACGGGCGGCCAAAGACCAAGGGATCAAATTCAAAGTCGGTAAATTCCCATTCCTGGCCAATGGCAAAGCCTTGGCCGCCGGTGAGCCCGATGGCTTCGTTAAGCTGTTATTTGGCGAACCGCACGGCGAGATCATCGGCGCTCACATCATCGGAGCGGAAGCTACTGAGCTCATCGCCGAGCTCGGCCTTGCCATCAACCTAGAGGCGACGCACAAAGAATTGGAAGAGACCATTCACGCGCATCCGACGCTCAGCGAAGCCGTCCACGAGGCTGTCGGAAATGCATTCGGCCTCGCTATCCATATTTAGGCTAAAGAGGTTGCTGGCAGCCAAGCCCTGACCGCCGGCAGCCCTTTTATCGGTTCTGCGCCGGCTTTTCAGCTCAGCCAGGAGCTACGCGCTTTGATCTAGAGGGCCGCTTCAGTGGACGCAGTGGACTAAGTGGACGTAGTGGACACATCCGTCCCTCCACCAAGTCTACTCAGTCCACTCGAGTCCACTGCACCACGCGTGAAGATTCATCCGTAGCGTCTGGCCAGCGTCACCCCCCTAGCTCGGCTCAAAACCGGCGCGGATTTACGCTAACCAGGAACTACCGTTTGCACCCGCCGAGTTTTTCGCCCTGCCATCGGAACCTCAAAATCGCACCTCGTCTCGTACGCTTTCCCTACTTACTCACAACGTTAATCTGAAGTTCTTAATTTCTATCACCCAAATCTATTAATAGTCTGCTCGTTAATAACTCAGGGTTTCCGTTGCAAACTACTACTATACAAGCGTTTCCGACGCTGATTACATGATAATAACTTCAGACCAGTTCGTTCACTTCATCCATTAACTTTGCGACAGGGCGACTTTCCCGACTTATTCACAATATTTTCGCCACTCTCCACGGAATCGTTCACACGCCTTTAGGACGAAGCACGAATAGATGGCGACCGCGAACGTCGTCAGTCTGTCTTTTTAAACCCGTTCGCCTTTCGCGCGATCACTCCATAAGAGAGATCTGAAAAGCGCTTCGTGTTTACTTTGAATCCGAGACGCTGTAAGTCGGCGATCGCTGTGTCGAGTGACCAAAAGAATTCATCGCGGATACCTTCGGCCGTAGCTCGATCGCCCTTAGTCAAATATTGCTGAATCTTTTCTTCCTTTTCTGAACCGTTCTGGAGCATCAGATCACCGAAAACTGCCGCGCCAGTTGGCACCAGGTGGTTGAAGACGAGAGCAAACAATGCCCGTTTCTCCTGATCAGTCAGGTGATGCACGGTATAGGTGCTGATAACCACGTCGAATTCACCGAGCTCGTGACTAAACACCTCAAGGATATCGGTCTTAATGAAGCGTCGATTGGCAAGATGTCGCACCTTGCGTCTTGCGATTGCCTCCATGTTCTCCGAAATGTCCACGGAAATCAGCTCGCCGCAGCTTGTTATCAACTCCGAAAGATTACCCGTGCCGGATCCCAGCTCTAGCACCCGTGAGCTCGGAGTGATGTGCGCCTGCTCAACTACCCAGCGCAGGACGTCTCGATATCCGGTGCGAATCGGATCGGCTTCATTCCGAACATCGATGTCATAACCGGCGGCCTCGGCGTCGTGGTTAAAAATGTCGGCATTCGCGCTGCGCGTGGTTTCCATATTACGGCTGGTTACAGATCGACTGTAGAACCAAAGCTCGCATCAAAAAGGCGCTTGTACGTCCGGGTAGCAAATAGATCTGTCATTCCCGCGACGTAATCACAAAGCACGCGCGCCCGTCCCAGTTCACCGTCTGCATTGCGGACCAAATGGTCGTAAGACTCCGGTAGTAACCTCAGGGATGGATTCTTGGCTTCAAGATAGGCTTCAGCAAATGCCCTGAAGATCGCTTCCAGAATCATTCGGGCCTTACGCTCCAGCTGGTGAAGCTGCGAATGCCGAAAGACTAAGTCTCGGCAAAGGCGCTTATAAATATCGACTTCAGTCCGAACCTCGGGTTCGACTACTAAGCTAAAACGATAGCGTTGGCTAACATCGGAAAGAGGTCCAGTTCTCGAAACTAATGATGTTGCCCGAATAAATGCACCGATCTTTCGGCTAAAACGCGCTTCTACCTTCCGCTCTTTAATGGCGGAGAGTACCGTGTCGATAGGTTTTTGCTCGTCCGGTTTCAAACTCTGATTTGCCGCCCAATCCTCGACGCGTTCAAACCTGAGAAACCCGGCGTTGATGCTGTCGACAATGTCGCTTAAGCCGTAAGCTGTGTCGTCCGCCCAGTCCATAATCTGACACTCCAAAGACCGAAGCTTGGTATAATCTAGCCCTGCGTCTGAGATGGCGGGGCCGGCGGTAAATTGACGCAGAAATTCTTGGTCGTCGTAAAGGAAGTGGTTATCGGCGGTCCAATCTTCCCGAAGCAGGCGCTTATATTTTTGGACACCGTCCATCAAAGCCCGGGTTGGATTCATACCGCGACGTTCCTGGTTTCCAGAATAGATGGTTTTACTAAGCAATCGCAGGCTCTGTGCGTTTCCTTCGAACCCACCCAAATCACGCATCAGATGATGCAAGGACCGTTCTCCGGCATGTCCAAACGGTGAGTGTCCTAAGTCATGAGCTAGACAAACCGCTTCTACCAAATCGGGATCGATACAAAAATCGGCAGTTAGAAATGAGGATGTTTGATTCAGGAAAGAGCAAATCGATCTACCAATTTGTGCGACTTCGAGCGAGTGAGTCAGTCTAGTCCGATAAAAATCGAATTCGCCACTAACGAACACCTGAGTCTTCGACTGCAACCGCCGAAAGGCCGAGCTATAGATAATCCGATCACGATCGATCTGGAAAGGCGACCGGTGCGGGTCGGTCTCACGCGGATCCAACGATTCGTAGTCAAATTGATTATAGAACTGATTTTGCGGGCTCCGCATGAACAGGGATTAGTGTGCTGATAGAGCAAGGCGACGTCAACCGATTGGGGAGGGGGGGATTGAGTGAGCGCTACTAGTAGAGTCTTGCGGAGACGTTTGGATTCAGTTCCAAAGGGGGCGAAAGGCTTTAGCCGCTTTGCGGCAAAAGTCCTTTCGTCCTTTCAGGAACAATTCCTGAGTCGACCCGCAGACTACGCTCCGGGTGTTGCCGAAGGACTAGGCGAACTTGATGGAACAGCTTCAGGAGTCGGACTCTCTTCAGAACTCGGAGTCGTTTCCGGAGTCGACTTCGTTTCCGGAGTGGGAGTCGTTTCCGGGGTCGGCTTTGTTTCGGGTGTGGGACTTGTTTCCGGAGTTAGCTTCGTTTCGGGAGTGGGAGTCGCTTCCGGAGTTAGCTTTGTTTCGGGAGTGGGAGTCGTTTCCGGAGTCGGCTTTGTTTCGGGAGTGGGAGTCGCTTCCGGGGTCGTCGTTGCCTCAGGGGTTGATGTCGCTTCAGGCTTCACCGTAGCCTCAGGCTTCGCCAAACTCTCTGGAGTTGGAGAAGGACTGGCCGGTGCCGGCGAGACCGCAGGCGTTGGGGTCGCCGCAAGCGGAAGCTGAACTGCTGTTTTAGGAAGAACACCAGGGTTAAGTGCGGGTTTCGGTGCTTCGGTTGGAGAAGCCTCCTTTAGGATGTCCTTCCGAGGTTTCAAGAACGTCTCCAAACTGTAGCTTTCGACTTCAAAGACCCAGTTTTGCAGCTTCTGCTCTGCGGCCAGTCGTGCTTTGAGCGTTTCCTGCTCTTTATTAAATGCGTCGTCTTTCTTTTTCTTATCGTCAGGAGATTCGTTGGGCTCAGCCGTGCGCTTTGCTGGCAGGTCGGCCGAAACTTTAAAGCGGAAGAAGCGGCTTTGCTCCGGGGCTTCACCCCCGATTTCGAGGGTGTATTTGAAGCCGTCAAAAGTCTCCAGGTTAACCGTGACCGCCTTATTAAGACCCGTTTCAGCATCCGGCGTATTCGCCGGTTTTACATCTTCAAAGCTAGGTGAAAAAGCCCCGAGACTTGCTACGACGCTTGTATTAAGAGTTTCGCCAGGCTTGGCATCGACTAACTCCCAAGCTGCTTTCTCGTCCTTCTTGCTAAGTTTCCAACCATCGCTGCCAGGACGCTCAATCTCTTTCACGCCTTCAGCCCTGATGAAATCTTTGTCTAGCCAGCTCTTTGGTGAAGGGTCAACAGTATAGAAGTTTTCCTTACTCAGATAAACCTTGTCCTTTTCCGAAGGATCATAGACGAATCGGCCCTCCCCACTGGGTCCCTCTTCTTCCTGGTCTTGGCTGCTATTTTCACCGCCAAATGTCTTACCGAAGATTAAACTTTTTATGGACTTACCGCTGGCATCGTCCAAGTCGAGTTCGACCCCGGAATGGTCTCCTTGCCCGGGTGCGACAATGTTGAGTCGGCCGAATTGAGAGGGGCCGACATCTAACAGACGCACCACTTTGAATTCCCAAAGCGAGGTTATCAGCTCACGGATCTTACTGAAGTCTGCGGGATAACCGTCACGCTCGGCCACCGTCCAAATATCACTCTTCTTTTGGAGCGTGGCGGTGTCCTTTGACGACTTGATAACCAGCTTTTCGACGCTGTTAACCGGAAGCTTGGCGAATGGTTCTAGATCAGTGGCTTCCCCTTTCCATCCGGCAGACCGGACAAGTTGGAAGATGGTTCCAGCGATGGCGAGGACCAACGCTGCGCCTATCAGAAAATTGAGTTGTTGTCGTTTCATCGAGCGGCTCGACTTCGTTTCTTAAAGAAGGCAAGGCCGAGACCGATGCAGGTCACGACCAGTGGCATTAATGCGATGTTCAGCCATTTCAGCCAGTTCTGGAGAGAATCGATTTCTTGCCGAAGTTCTTTTCGAACTTGCTTCAACTGTTTGTCAATCTGGGCCTCGTTTTCTTGAAACTTCTTAATCTCAGCTTGTTGTTCAGGCGAAAGGACGCTTTTCTGGTCGGCCTGCTTGGCGCTTTGTAACTCAGAAAGTTTTTGCCGAGCCTGCGTTAAGCCGGTTTCAAGTTCGTCGATCTTGCTTTGATATTTATCTTGAGCTGCGGCTTCCATTTTATCGACTAAGACGAACGGACGGTTCGCAGATGTCCGGCTACGAATCGACATAAGGTTGGAAT
>JAFAZK010000315.1 GCA_019239825.1 Verrucomicrobiota bacterium
CGCCGTAGTTCTTTTCCGGCCAACAGTGGTTCTCGATTTTCGTCGAGAAGATTAGATGCGTAAGAAGGTTAGCCAGGGATTGCGGCACACAATAATAGCATCATATGTAAACGTTATTTCACCTGCCTTCAGCACTAAACCGTCTATTAATTCATTTCCTAGGGCTACGCCCGGCTATGTTGACACGCAGCTTCGCTGCTTCACTCTACCTCTCACTTCTCATCAATCACTTCTCACACTTGTTTCCACGGTTCTGGTACCCATTCAAAGCCTTGATCTTTCTTTCGAATGTGTCCGACGGCGGGGAAGGGGAGATGAAAGCCGATTACTCTGGTGCGGGCTGCGGCAAGCTTTTCGAAAATGCTTTTGCGGGTTGAGGCCGCTTGGTCGGGGTCGGAATCAACCCCGATGGTCCAGTCCGGGTTATGGAACATAATGACGTAGTTATGTGCGAGGTCGACGATGTGAACGAGCTCATCATGACCGGATTGGATACGGAGAATGGTATGGCCCGCCGTATGGCCAGGTGCAAGTTCTGTGGTTACGCCTTCTATCAGTTGCTTTCCCGCCTCAAATTTGTGAAAGCGGGACTCAAGCGCTAGCAAGGTATCTCGCGCCCGCTGAGCATAGGTCTTTCTATCTTGATCGTTGAGTAAAGTTTTAGAGAGATCGGGATCTTTCTGCGTCCAGAAGTTCCATTCAATTTCGCTAATAAAATGCTGGGCAGAAGGAAAGACTGGTTTGTTGTCTGTGCCGATCAATCCGCCCATGTGATCCGGATGAGCATGAGATAGAAAAACTCCCGTGATTTGATTTGGGCGATAACCGGCAAGAGCGAGTTGGGATACCAGGTGGCCGGCGGTGGCGGGCAACAATTTCCCGAACCCGGTATCGCACAGCAGTCTATCTTTGCCCGTATCGATCAGGACCACATTGTAGTAGCCCATAACATGGTCGGTGGGCAGAAAAGCGGCTTCCAGGGCGGAGTTTAGCTCATCTGGACTCGCCTCGGACGCCCAGAAAGGCTGGACCGGTTGAAAGATCTTGTAGCCATCGTTGAAGACGGTGAGTTGGAAATCGCCAACGCTGAACCGGTAGTAGCGCGGGTTGGATTGGTCCTGCATTGGCGATGCGTCTGCCCGAGGCTCCAGGCCAACAGCGGCCGCGCCGAGTCCGAGCAAACCGATGGCGCGTCTGCGCGAGAGATTAGAATTCATAGCGAGGTTTGAGGTCAGGCAATAAACCAAACTCAATTGCCGGGTTGCCGGAGTCAAAGCGGAAAGCCTGGGACGAGCGCCTGCTCGCCCCTACGGCGTCACTCGCTCCCAAATCCCTTCGTATCGAACTGTGAGGCCGATCTCATCGACATCGATCTCGGCCGTAAAACCGCTGCCCAGGCTTCGGTAACGATATTTGCGGTCGGCGAGTCTTTCGTACGACTGACTCGCGCGGACGATCTCCAGCGATGGGAAGCGGATCCAGGCAACGGCGATTTCTTCTGCTTGGCCGATGGCCAGATTGAGCCGGTGGACGGGCAAGGAGTTCGTGACCGGCGTCAGCTCAAGATCGACGTCGAGGCACCCGACTAGGGTGCGGATGAGGCCGCGCTGATCACTCCAGGTACCGCCTGTATCCACGGCCAGGGAGAGAGACGATTGCTGCAGTCCGAGACGTTGTTCGATCGAGACTGTCCGAGTCCGCCAATCGGCGTCGCATTCGATGCGGTAACGAACCTCCAGTGGAGCCTCGTCGTGTATGGCAACGATAGTGCCGGCCAACTCTATCCCTGTCGCCAACGGCGTGGCCACAGCATACTCGAGGCTGTTGTTATCCAGGATGCGTCGCCAGCACAGTGCGTGGGGATTTAAGAGACTCATACTTTTCTGTGAAAGGTGAGAGGTAAGAAGTAAAAGGTGATATACGCACAAAGAGCGCTAGAAATCTCACAGGAAGATACCAAGAACAGAGGCTAGGGGCGAGCGCCTGCTCGTTCCGTGATAAGTGAGACGTGATTGGTGATTGGTGGAGCCCAGCAGACGCCGCGAGCTACAGGGCAGGCATCACTAGACTGGCGCTGGTCTACTAGGACCCTGAACCCCACTTCTCACCTCTCACCAATCACGTCTCACTTATCACGGAACGACAAGGCGCTCGCCCCTAGTGCCATCGAAAAAAACTTGAAAATCTTGGAAATGGTCTGGTATTGAGTCCTGCAAGCAACTGGAGAACGAACTTGCTTAATCATTATCTATGACAGCGTTTCCCAGAGAGCTTTGGGCCATGTTCGTGGATTGTCCGGCTGATGAACTGGCGCCTTGCTATTTTTACGAATACTCGCGCGAAAGCAAAAGCCTTCGCGAAGCCTGCGCCGATAAACGTCCCATCGTTCCTGAGGGCGTTACCAATGGATTCGATTTTTATCTATCGAGTCCCTGGTCAACTGCTCAAGAAGAATTGATGAGTGATCCCGCTAGAACGTTCATGCTCTGGCCGGAATGGCCGGATAAACCGTATCTCCAGATTGCGGCAGAAGAACGACGAAGACGGTTACGATGGTCGGTGAAAGACGACCCCAAGATCGCTCACTTGAAGAAGCTCTCGTTCTTCGCGATGAATCAGCTTAGCCCGGAAGGCCTGCGTCCGGTAAGTCGCGCGGGAGCAACGGCGCCGTCCGGCGAAGGATGGTCCGAAGCATTGGCCGCCTCTCGAGATAAGCTCGGATGGCCGATCCATCAAATAAACCCCTCGATGTGGGAGACGGTATTCCGAATCGACTGGGGGGCCTGTTCCGATGCTCAGCTAGTGGACATGTTTCGAGCGTGGCTCGACAAGTATCGACCTATTGAGTCCAGTGGTTTAACCGAGAATCCATCTGTAACGAATCGCTTCGAAACCCATTTAAAACAGCTCGGAGCGCTCCGAGTTTTGAGAAAGTTCAACGAAGACGAGATTCCGCCGAACATGGGACTTTATCAGGACAAAAGCGAATGGGCCCGGGCGAAACTCGTCGCTCAAGAAGTGATCGAATGGTTCTCGGTCTAACGAGTTTTAGGCCATAGGTTATACGTTTTAAGTTTTACGTTGTAAGCGCCTCCGGTTCTTTCGCTTATCGACGTCGCCGTTGAACTTCGAAACTTAGAACCTATAACGTAAAACTTATAACTGAATGATCGCGACTCCGGCGACGGGCAGTTCGGGACCGCCGATAAGGAACCCGGCTTCTTTGGGTACTGGCAGTGAAACCTTGGTCGGGCCGTAATTAAAAAAGTAACGCAGGTCTCCGTGTACTCGCGTGCGGAGCCCATCGGGCAATAACATGAAAGGTACATCTGTCCTGGAAACAATATCTTCCACCATTGCATCCACGAGCGATTGTTCGGGAACGGTTGCTAAATAGGTGAACGCCTCATGAGTGAATGCGATCGCGTCTCCGTCAGTTGAGGCAATCCAAGGTGTTGCCGAGGTCTCGATCTGTTCCATCCAATGTCGGCATTGATAGTTTACTCCTCTCCAGGATACTGGAATTGGTGCGAAATCAGGCAGCGATTCAGCGCGTAGTACACGCATGGGAAAAAGCTCTTGGAGCAGGCCCGGAGGAAGCTGCGAAGGAATTCGGAAGTCTGGGGTTTTCGAGCCGGTTCTGGGACCAATCACAACCGGGCCCCGGAACGATTTAAGAGATGCGACCAAGTTAGGACGCAAAATAGGTAAGCTTGGCACCAGGAGCACCTTGTACCCATCGAGATTGGCCGTTTGAGGGAGAATATCGACATCAAGACCAAGCCGGCGCGCGGATCGGTAGAACGATAGGGCGAGAGTAAAATAATCAAAGCTTTCCCGATTCGGTTGAATAGCGAGCGTCCAAGCCGCTTGATAATCAAAGATCAATCCGACCGGAGCGGCCTTGCTTCCGCCGGCGCTTCGCACCGCTGCGACACGGGTGATGCCGTGTTTGGCATGATCGCTCTCAGAGATGGTCCGTATTTCCCTAACCGTTGCGCGAATTTCATCGGTAGCGACATCAGGACTGCCGTCCGGCCGATTGATTCCGTGATGCATCTGTTCCTGAGCGAATGGGGCTTGGCGCCACCGGAAGTAGCTGACGACCTCCGCTCCGTGCGCAAATGCCTCATGCGTCCAAAGCCGTACCATTCCAGGATGGGGAGATGGATTGTAGGGCGCCCAGTTAACGGGGCCAGGCTGTTGTTCCATGACCCACCAACGTCCCCGACCACAGGTCCGATAGAGATCGTGATGGAAGGCCGGAAAATCAGGATCTCCGGAACGAAGGAATTTACGTTTATGGCTCTCCGGCAGATCCAGTAGACTCAGGGCGCCGAGCGGATAAGAATCCCAACTGGCCGCATCCAAATCGCCGGCCACGTCGAAATGGTCGAACGCCAGAAATTCACCCATAAAATTGTGAAGGATCGTCCGCCGCGGAGATAACCGTCGGATGATTTCCACCTGCTCTCGGTTAAAGCTTTTCACCTGGTCCGAACTGAACCGCCGAAAATCCAAACTATGGGCTGGGTTGGGTTGGGTTACGGTCAGATTGGGTAACTCAATCTCGTCGAAACTCTGGTACTCCATGCTCCAGAACACATTGCCCCAGGCCTGATTCAGGTTTTCGACGGTTTGATATTTGTCCTGTAACCATTTTCTGAAGCTGATCCGCGCCGCGTCGGAGTAACTCAGGATGGTGCCATGGCAACCGTACTCATTGTCCGTTTGCCAGGCGGCAATAGCGGGATGTTGGCCAAACGCCTCGGCGAGTTTTTCCACGATCCTGGCCGCTACGCCTCGATAACCGGTATGCGAGAAACAATAGTGGCGACGGGAGCCGAACATTTTCGGTCTTCCATCTTCGTCGATGGCTAGCATGTCCGGCATCCAGTCGACCAACCATTTCGGAGGTGTCGCCGTAGGAGTGCCAAGCACGACGGATAAACCGCGTTCAGCCGCCAGATCAAGTACCTCCTGCAGCCAGCCAAATTGGTATTCCCCCGGCGCGGGTTCTAGATGGCTCCAAGCAAATTCTCCGATCCGGACGTAACTGAGACCGAGATCCCGCATCGCGTTAAGATCATTCGTCCACCTTGAGCGATCCCATTGTTCCGGATAGTAACAGACTCCGAGGGAGTAGGGAGTAACGGGAATGGTTGCCATGGGCTGTCACGGTATCGTGATCATGCGAGATGACAAATGCAGGGAAGCGATATGGCCGCAAAAGGTCGCGAAAAGGACAAAGAAAAATCTCACGCAAAGACGCGAAGGCGCAAAGCCTAAGGCAGAGTTTGGTGGGGCGAGACTCCCAACGTTCCGAACCTGTCTGTGGAGCCGGAAAAGGAAAATTCTATCGACGCCCGTAACCGACTAATAATACCGTGTACCAAGACGGCCCGCTTCCCTTCGTTAAAATGTTTAGAACGTTCCGGCGCCTCGCCCCACCAAATTTGCCATCGTCTCGGGCGCTATTTGAAAAGCAATGCCGGGCGCAAGCTTACGCTTGCGCCCGGCTGCATTTTCACCCACCGCCACTAAGGATTTGACGTGATATCTTTCGATAAGCTGACCTTGCCTTTTAAGGTCAGATCACTGAGCTGAGACGAGGATCCCACCCAGACCTCATAGGTGCCTTTGGGAGCATCCCATTTTTCCTTATTGATGTTCCAATATGCGAAAGAACGTTGATTGAGTTGTAAGGTTACCTGTTGTGATTGTCCCGGCTGCAACGAAACTTTCTGGAAACCTTTTAGTTCTCTAAGCGGACGCGGAAGCGGAGGTTTCTTCTCCCCAACATATAATTGAGCCACTTCGGCCCCGGCCACCTTTCCAGTGTTTGTAACGGTAAACGTTACAGTAACCGGTTGCGTTCCGTCGTAACTGGCGGGCGAGATACTCAGGTTAGAGAACGAGAACGTCGTATAGGACAAACCGAATCCAAATGGGAAGAGCGGCTGAATTCCACTGTGGTCATATCCACGATAGCCGATAAAAACGCCTTCACTATAGTTAAGCGAATCAGGATGCTGATTAACTGGGTTAGGGAAGGTGGCATAGGCCGGATTATCCTGGGCGCGTTTCTCCATCGTAATCGGCAGTTTGCCAGAAGGATTCACGTCCCCGAATAAGATTTCAGCCAATGCCTGGCCGCCAAGTTGGCCCGGATAGAATGCTTCTACCAAGCCTGCCACCTGATTAATCCACTGCTGGGAATCGAAGTTGCCGCCGCCATGAAACACAACCACCGTTTGCGGATTGGCAGCAGAAACGTTCGTGATGAGCTCATCCTGGAATTCCGGGAGGGTAAACGACCGATCCTCACCTTCGCCTTCATATTCATTACTGATACCGGCAGCGATAATGACGGCGTTATAGCCGGCGATAGTCGAGGGGGGATTTAAGGCCGCGTAGCTGGCCTGCATACCAGTTAGGCCGCCTTGTTCGAAGGTGTCAAAAAACCCGCCAACTCGGCGGTAATCGATTTCAACACTGTAGACCTGGCCAGCGAGTAAGGTCGCCTTAGCGGAGTAGGCAGGAGTTGGTCCGTAGCCGACCGGAGGAGTCGTAGGACTGTTAAAATTATCAAAGATTGCGGTCCCGTTGATAATAAACCGCAGCCCGCCATCTCCGCGGACTTTGAACACATAATCACCGGACGTCGGGACCACAATTTGACCGACCCATTTGGCCGAGAAGCTACCTTGGTTGGTCGACACCGGAATTGAATCGGTGTCCCAGTCAAAGTTAACTTCGTTATCTACTCGAGTAACGGCCGGTGTGCCGGAAAGGTCGTTGCTTGTGTAGTAAGAGGCTTGGAGACCTTGGGTAATCTCGCCGTTGTTACTGTACTGCCAAATCGTATTAGCTGGATCAAGCGAGCAAACCGATATGAAATCGACCTCGGTGTTCGCGCCCACCTCCGATTTGATCCCAGCTAGTTCGCTGACATACTCGATCGGAGTAACATAGGAACTACCAAATCCGGTCGGAGGGGCATACTCAGCTAGATTACCTATGACCGCGATCTTGGTGACCGTGTTTTTGTTAAGTGGAAGCAGATTCCCTTTGTTCTGTAGTAGAATTAGCCCTTCCCGCGCAACCTCCAATGTTGCCTGTTCACTAAACGGATCATCCAACGGGATAGATGTATCCAACTGTTGCCGGTCAAGAAACCCGTACGAGATCGCACCCGTTAAGATGTTTTTCACCTTGAGATCGAGATCTGCGACGGTTAGCGGGTCTGGAATCCAGGGGGAAAGAGTCTGCTGATTCATGAAGCTACCGGCTGGTAGGTCGATGTCGCATCCAGCCAGCGCGGCGGATAACCCGTCATGAATCGCATCGTAATCTGATTCCAGAATGCCGGTGAATCCCCACTCGGTCCTGAGAATGGTGGTCAGCAGGAAGGGGTTTTCACAGCAGAAAGCGTCGGTTTCTGCACTATCCACCGCGTTATACGCGCCCATGACCGTTGCCACATGACCTACTTTCACCGCGGCTTCAAAGGGCGGCAGATAGATCTCCCGGAGTGTGCGCTCGTCTACGATTATATGCACGTTGGTCCGGTTCTCTTCTTCGTCGTTGCAAACGAAGTGTTTGGCGCAAGCCCAGACGCCTTGAGCCTGAATACCTTGAATCTCCGCTGGATTGAGTTGGCTTCCCAGAAACGGGTCTTCACCCGTCATGTATTCGAAGTTTCTACCGCCCATTGGTACCCGATAGAAATCCATCCCCGGGCCAAGAATACTAAAGTATCCACGGGCCCGAGCGTCACGTCCCATGGAAACGCCTTGATCGTGAGCGCGGTCCGGATTCCAGGTAGCCGCGAGGGTTAACCCGGAAGGGAAGCGGATACTGGGTTCGTTTCGGCGAACGCCCAGCGGTCCGTCCGTTTGATAGAGCTGCGGATTGAGGGCAGAAAAGTCATTGACCGGGATGGGCTTGAAATCGAAAAAGCCCGTACCGCCGATGTAACTGATCGCATCGTCAACGGTGAACTCTGCCAAGATCTGATTTACCCTTGAACTGACTGAGCTTGGGCTCAGTGTTGAGCTGGCTGTGCTTGAACTCTGTTGAGCATGGGCACTCAGCAGACATACAAAAAGTCCGCTGACGGCAAGACGAGACAGAAGAGACGTCTTCATAGGAGGGGTACTTCGAGGGTCGGGAACAGACCGCGCTGTCCCTATGTGGGCTGCTGTTAGCGCGGGCTGAAACCGAGGTCCTGATGAGTGAATAGCACTGCTGATGCGCCGATTACTGATACGGCCCGCGAGGAGGAGGTAGGGCCGGAGTGGTGTGAAACCCACGAAAAATCCGTTTCCGGGTGTTCCATAAGAATAATTTAGTTTTGTGATCCGGTGAGTCGTCGATCAACCAGTCCGGCGACCGACGACGCACCAAGATCGGGGGAGACGACATCTTCTCTCAGAAGAAATGGGGTTTGGCAAGAATAATTCTTTCAAATTGAAGTATTTTCATCCGATCGGTCACGCCAATTCGAAAGCGAAGAAAAATCTCACGCAAAGACGCAAAGGCGCAAAGGTTAAGGCAAAATCAGGAATACCCGCAAAAGGTGAGGAGCCAGTCTGGGTGAAACGGATGAGAGCCTATCGGTATGCCTCTCAGTTGCGCAGGCAAAGTCAGGCTCCGACATTTCTAAGCCCTGCCTTCTCTTAACCTTTGCGCCTTTGCGTCTTTGCGTGAGATTTTCGGGAGCAAACGGTTAATTCCCCGAATCCCAGAGTTCGAGTAGGCTGGGGTGTTGGCCCTCGGTGATACGCTCGTAGTTGGGGGCGATAAGGTCGTCTATCGGCAACACTGCCGCGCCCAGCGCTGCTGCTTCGTCCTGAAGCATCCCTTGTAGAATCCGCACGTAACGGTCCACTCGACGATTCTTTTGACCAATGCTGGCGGAACGCTCTATCAGGAAGGACAATAGAGGGCTCGGCAAATGACCGCCGACTACAATGGCCTCCGGATCGAACAACAGCTGGAGATCGCCGATGATCTCGGTCAGGTAGGCGGCGGCAGTCTTTAGCCAATCCAATACGATCTCGTTTCCTTGTTCGAAAAGCTCGACAATTTTGGTTAGGCTGCGGCCATCGAGACCGGCTTGGCCTAGACGTTGGGTTAAAGATGTTAGTGATAGGTAGGCCTCAAGGCACCCGCGTTTACCGCATCCGCACAATTGGGCATTCCGTCTCTTATCGACCACGAGATGACCTAGCTCGCCGGAACCACCCCTAAAACCACGATAGGGACGCCCATTAACGATGATACCGCCTCCGACGCCTACCCCGACGTAGATGTAAACAAAACTATCCAACGGTCGGCCGGCTCCGTACCAGCTCTCTCCAATAGCGGCGGCGGTGGCGTCGTTATCTACGACGACGGGCAACTTCGTGCTGCGGTTGAAGTAATCTTGCACCTTAACCTGTTCCCAACCCGGAAAGTTCGGCGAGAAAACGACTTTGCCGTGTTGAAAATCCATGGGCCCAGGGAGGGCGATTCCAAGTCCTAAGATCCTTTTGTGATGGTTCTTCTGGCGAAGCTCGCGAATCGAACTGAGCGCTTGTTTTAGTGCTTCAGCCGGAGTGGTCAGATGTCCAGCGCGATAGGTTCGAGATCGAATTACGCCTTTGAAGTCAACCAGTACGCTGGCGATGTGATCGCGTTCGAGATGCAGCCCCACCGAGAACGCTGCATCGGCGTTTATCTCGAACAGCTTTGCTGGCTGACCACGCTCCGCAACTTTCCGTCCGAAATCTCGGATCAGCCCAGTTTGGTGAAGACCGTCGACTATGTTAAATACGGTCTGGTTAGTGAGACCGGTCAGACGAGCAACATCTACCCTGGAGACAGGACCATGCAGCCTCACAATCTCAAGAATCACTCGCTGATTCAGTAAGTGGGCGTGCTCTAGGTTTGCTCCGTTTCTGGATCTGGTTCGCCCCGATGTGCCTTTCATTGGCTTTTTTCGAAGACAGTCCAGTAAACCACAGAAGGCGATGAAGGCAAAGTGTGAGAGGTGGATGAACGCGAAAAGTTAAAGGTGAGGGGTGAAAGAGTCGACGAAAGCCATGAGTCTAGCCTTCGCAACGCGAACTCCGCAGGAGCGTAATCTTTATAGTTACCGTAATACAAAGAACGCAGAGCTCCGTTAGGAGCGGCCTAGAACGTGGCTTTCGACTAGATGCGCTCCTCCGAAGCTGTGACCGTTTTTGCGCCTCGGACTATAAAGATTGCGCTCCTACTGAGCTGTCTTCAAAGGCCTGCTAGACTGAGTCTGCGAATACCTGCGAATCAAGCAAAACAACGCCAAGCGCTGGAAGCGCGATAGTATTGTTTTCGCTAACAGAGCGGAGCGGGAGCTCACCCCTACCGACTGACTGGTTTCCCTGCAACCAGTTCATCAACCAAGGGTTTCGCGTCGTACATCTTTTCGAGCGCTTCGATAATCGCTGCCACGTCGACGGCCACAGATCGACTTTGTTCGTCACTGTAAGCGAAATCACCGGCTAAAGATTGGATGTTACCGTCAAAGATTAGACCAACTAACTCGCCGGCTTCGTTCACTACCGGGCTGCCGCTGTTACCGCCGACCACATCAGCAGTGGTAACGAAATTGAACCGGGTCCCGAGATTCAGTTTATCGTGCCGATCGATCCAGCGCGGCGGTAGATCGAACGGCTCTCGGTTCTGATGATCGTTGGCGCGCTGATAAAGACCCGCAAAGGTGGTGAATGCCGGAACTGTTTTTCCGTCTTCTTCGTAACCGGCGACTTCACCGAACGACAGCCGGAGCGTGCCGGTACCGTCCGGATAGATCTCGTTTCCTTTCAATGCGAACCTGGCCCGGGCGATCTGGGCATAAGCCTCTTGTTCGGTCTCGCTGGACTCGTCAAAAACGCGACGAAAGCGCCGTGCCGCTGGGTCAACCAGGGTGGCAAGCGCGATCATCGGATCCGAGGAACCCTCTAGGGCAGCGGCGCCTCCTTCGTAGATTTGATGCCTCACCTCCACGTCCTTAAGTTTGGTTCCGCTAACTAACTCGCGGGCACGTTCACCCGGGGATTTACCGGCCAAGATTTGCTTTACTAGCGAGTCTTCCGGACCAAGGCGCGCCGCCAGATCGGTCAACGAATCGGATAGTTCTAACTCTTCGACATCATCGTAGATAGGAGCTGGCGAAAAAAGCTGCAATTCAAGCGGTGCAGAGTTTGAATCCCGGTATTCGGCTAACCGTTCTCCATTCGGCTTTGGACGCTCAACGGCAGCCCGAATTAAAGTACGTGCGATCCTAAATAGCCGACTGTCGAACCCTAGTCCTCTGCGGCGCCAATCACCTTCCAATAAGAAACCGCTAACCAATATCTTCATCATTTCGGTTTCGGCTTGGTCGATGCGATTGTACGCCTCCAAGACCGGCCGCAGTGTGGGCTGGTTCTCTAATTCGGCGCGAAAAGCTTTTTCATCTTCAATACGCGCGGCGAAAAACTCGCTCGAGAGTAGACTGGCCAGTTGACCATCACCGCGTTTACGCGAGTTACGAATCCCAAAAAGATCACTATCAATTCGGCGTTGATTCTCTAAGGAATGTGCGCCGAAAGCGGCCAGCAACACCTCCCTGCGATAAAGAGTCTGCAGCTGAAACGGTAGCACACGATCCCGCAGATCCGTCAGAGCTGAAACCGTCAATTGCCGATTCGTACGTCCGGGATGACCGGATACGAACACCAGGTCGTGTTCAGACGGACCTTGCGGGTTGACCTTTAGATAATTCTCAACCTGCGCCGGTTGCCCGTTCTCGTAGGCTCGGAAGAGACAGATATCTAGATTGAACCGGGGATACTCAAAATTGTCGGGATCTCCTCCAAAGAAACCGATCCGTTTCTCGGGAGCAAACGCGAGGCGTACATCGGTGTAGCGCTTATATCGATAGAGCTGATAGGTTCCGCCTCCGTAAAGTTTTACCACTTCACTGTGAAGGCCCGTGGTATTTTGTGACTCGCGTTCAATGTCTGCGATGACCCGATTCCTCGCCAGAAAAGCCTGGCCGGCGTTCATGGACGGCTGCACGGCAGCGTTAACCCGGTCGGTCACGTCCTGAATCGATTGCAAGACGTTGAGCTCCAGGCCCGGACATTTTTTCTCTTCAGACGACGTGCGGGCGTAGAATCCATCCACCAGATAATTGTGGGTCGCGTCACTGAGGTTCTGCAGACTGTCGGATCCGATATGATGATTGGTGAGAACCAAACCATCCGGCGATACAAAGGATCCGCTACCGCCGCGCCCGACCCGGACACTGCTCTTTTGGATATGCTCCAGCCAAGCGGTCGTCGGGGCGAAGTGATACTTGTCTTGAAGCTGCTTAGCCGGTGGATTGTTAAAAAGCCAAAGGCCATCGTCGGCGAAGGAACGGTCTTGAACGAGAGCCGCCATGAAACACAAAAGAAGCCAAGAAGTTTGGTTGAGCTTGTGCATAAGATCCCCCGGCAGGTTAGCCGCAAAAGAGCACAAACTTGCTGAGCCGCAACTTGTCGCGTTTTTTTTAGCAGGCGAATGCGCGCAACATAACGGCTACGCACACCGTTGAGCTGCAAAGTGGCTTAAGCAGGTATCCGGCAATAGCGGGATGTTGGCCAAACGCCTCGGATTACCAGCAAAGCGCCTACGGAGGGGAGCCGCTTGAACGTTTGCTTCGTCTGCAGGCTTGTTCTCATCGTGTCGTGAATTAGGACAGAAAACGTGAAAGCAGGCGGCTCCCGCGAACTCTCCCAGCGTATGGCTGCTCTATAGGCTGGCGAAAGTGAATTTACCTGAGAACATGGCCGAGGTGCAAAAATTGCGCTGGGTCATTCCCGGGAGCCGCCTGCTGCCATACGTTTCCGCCACACCAACGA
>JAFAZK010000005.1 GCA_019239825.1 Verrucomicrobiota bacterium
TAGCGACACGATTATCGTTGGCCGCGATCCCGAAATCGCCGTACCTCGACCAGCCGACATCCCGCGCGTCATCGGCAACTTTTTTAACCTCGGAACCTATCCCATCTATTTTCGACGGATCATCCTGCACAGCTTCGGTAAGATGGCGCCGGACGAAAAGATGTTTATTCCAGAAAGCGAGTTTCCGAAGATCTACACGCGCGCCCGGATTTATGTTGCGATTTACGCAACCACAATCTGCCTGGCGATCTACACGCGAAGCATTCTTCCGCTCTTGTTAGTCGGATTTACTAATCTTTTCGGCTCCTGGTTGATGGTCACTTACGGACTGACCCAACATGCCGGCTTGGCCGAGAACGTTCTCGATCACCGACTTAACTGCCGGACGGTCTACATGAATTTTATCCACCGGTTCCTTTATTGGAACATGAACTATCATGTGGAACATCACATGTTCCCGTTGGTTCCTTATCACGCGGTTCCGCGGCTGCACGAAGCGGTTAAAGAAGACATGCCAAAGCCTTACCCCGGCTTGATAGCAACCTATCGGGAGATCATTCCTGCGCTCCTCCGCCAAGCCAAGGATGCGGCCTATCATGTAAAGAGGGTATTGCCTGAACCGAGACCACGGCTGAACGAAGGCACCTATCTATCGGAAGCGAGGCCGGACCAGGAAGGCTGGCTAGAGGTTTGTCCCGTGACTGATTTAGCCCCAGCGGAAGTCATCCGATTCGAAAACCGGCAAAAGACCTACGCCATTGTCCGGGATGAACAGGGCAAACTTTACGCCATGGATGGTATCTGCACTCACGGCAACACCCATCTGGCAGACGGCCTGGTAAAAGGGAACATTATTGAATGCCCAAAACATAACGGCCGCTTCAATCTGGAGGACGGTTCCCCAGCGCGAGCGCCGATCTGTCGTGGCATCGCCACCTACCCGGTGCAGGAACGCGGCGGCCGCCTGTTTTTGAATGTCACTCGTCCCGGTGGCGCCGGTGCGCGGGCACAGAAAACTCTGCACTTACGCGTGGTTAGCAACCGCAGTGTTGCCACCTTTATAAAAGAGCTTGTGCTTGAACCGGTCGACGGCTCAGAGCCAGTGGAATTTACTCCTGGCGATTACATTCAGCTCGATATTCCGAGCTATGAAAATATCCGGTTCCGTGAATTCGATATTCCGGAGCCGTATGCGGCAGTTTGGGAACGCCAGCATGTCTTTGACCTCGTCGCTCGCAATTCCGAGACCAGTCGGCGCAATAACTATTCGTTAGCGAGCAACCGGCAGACCGAGAGAACGTTGCGGTTCAACGTACGTATCGCCACTCCTCCGCCAGGTCAAGATTGTCCCCCGGGCGTCGGCTCAGCTTACGTCTTCAATCTGAAGCCGGGAGATGCCGTTAGTGCGATCGGGCCGTTCGGCGATTTCCATATCAAACCGACTTTGCGAGAAATGGTTTACATCGGCCGGGGATCCGGGATGGCTCCTTTACGAGCGCATATTTCGCATCTGTTTGAGACCGAGCATACCCATCGCAAAGTCAGTTTCTGGTATGGCGCACGTTCGGGACAGGAAATCTTCTATGAAGATTATTTTCGGCAAATCGAGGCCGCACACCCAAATTTTCGATTCCACTTAGCTTTATCGAATCCACTTCCTGAGGACAAGTGGACGGGACTAACCGGCATCATCCACGAAGTTGTTTTACAAGATTATCTTCGCGATCATCCCGATCCCGCGTCAGTCGAGTATTATCTTTGCGGCCCGCCTACAATGATCAAGTCGATCAAGAAAATGCTGGCTGAGCTAGACGTCCCGGCTACCCAAATTGCGTTTGACGAGTTCTAGGGAAAGGAGCCAGAATCCAGGAGTCAGGAGGGATCTGAGCGGGCTAGCTCCTTAGGAGCGGCATATTTATAGCCGATCGGTGTGTCAAAGGCGGCAAGCGCCGTAGGAGCGGCAGATGTCGGAGCTCCGTGCTCGTGGCGTTTATTTGTTAAGCCCCCGCGGCAATAGGACTAAGGGCCTCAGGAATGTGTAATCAGCTAAATGGGGCTACCGCCCCTCTTCCCTACTGTCGACAAGTACCTCGTAGTGCCGCACAACCTGGGGCAGTTCGATAAGGTACTCGGGATCTTTGGGTAGTTGATGCGGCTTTTGATAGGACTCGCCTGCGTAACGTTTGATCGCTTCAATCGAAGGCCAATACGAGATGACGGTAAATTCGACGGTGTCACCCTCATCTAGGCGGAACATCTGCACTCCAAGGTTGCCGGGGATCGCCGCGAGTTTGTTCACGCCCTCGCGCAACAGATAGCTGGCATATTCGTCCGCCTTTTCTTTGTGTACCTTGCCTCTCCATTCACGAGCGATGAGCTTTTGTTTGAGCGGTGTGATGGACACAGTTGGCGACGGATCTTGAGCGCTGCCGATGCCAGTTAGCGTACTTAATAGGAAGAAGAACAGTAAACGGCGCATGGATACGAAGAGTCTGTAAAAAACAAATGCCAAAGTTATTCGACTCAATCCATATAAAGCCACTTTTCTTTTGCCCACAATAAATATAATGGCGAGTCTAAAAGCCGGCAGATGCATTCGGCCCTGGGGTTCGACCTGAAAGAAAATTGCGCAGCGGCGAAGCCGTATTCAATCGGCTTTCAAGAATTCAATTCTTCGGCCCACATATAGTGCGGTATTCCGGGGCCTGCTCCGTTAGTGTATTTAGGAGCCCGAAATGCTTCACAAAGAGCGCTTATACTATCCACTACCCACTTGAGAGGAGCCGTCGAGGGCGCGAATGACTCGCGATAGAAGGCGCTCGGCGACTACCTTGTGACCTTCGGCGGTCAAATGGATCTTGTCCGGCTGCTTTAAGCTTAGCGGCAGGTCGCCTGTACACTCAGGAACTACGGCAATCCCACCTGATTTGAGCTTCGTCTCGATCGCTTGCATATCCTCGTGGCCCCTCGCTTGGCTAGCAATTGTGGTTTTACGGTTGTTGTAATACCCGCCGCATGTGTCCAGGATAACGATCTTGGTCCCGGAAGGAACCGCGAAAAAGAGCCGGTGCAACATTCCGGAGGTTGTGTCGCCGGACTTACCTGCGTTCTTGATCCGTACATTGTACCCTTTGGCTTTCAGCATCCCTTCGAGCTGTGCCGGCCAAGCTTCGGAGGGCGACACGCCTTTTCCCGCAACATTGCTGGCGCCAAAAGCGACGATCAGCGTCTGCGCGTAAGCCGAAACTGAAAGAACCGAGCAGAGTATCAGTAATGCCAGGAATCGCCCAAAGGCCGACGGGTGCCCCAAGTTCGCCCCAAACGAGACGGGCTTTCTCATCCTGCCTTTTTACCGCGACTACCTATTTCACGGCGAGCTGAATCTTTGACACAGTTAGGAGGTGGATGCGGGGGCGTCCGGTTCGCCGATCGTCGCCTTCGTGGTTGACATTCCTAAAACAGCGCGTTCAGGTGTCATCGATCCAGCGAACGGATACATGAGTATTCCTATGCCCGCCTCTGCGACGACCCACGGAACGAGCGCCAGAGCCGCCTGGGAGCGTCTCCACTGGAGAAGAATACCGCAATTAAAATTACGAATCCTTTAATCACTAACTGGGGTTGAGATTGAATCCCCATCAAATTCATGATGTTGAGGATGGTCGCAATGATCAACCCGCCGATTACTGATCGGATGGGATCACCGCTGCCTCCAAAAAGGGAGGCTCCGCCTACCACTACCGCGGCGATCGAATCCAACTCGTAGCCACGTCCGACCAAGGAACTACCCTCTAGCAATTGAGAAGCCAGCATTAGACCCGCTAGACCGGCTAATAGACCGGAGACCGTATACGCAATCAGAAGATCGCGGTTGATCGGTAAGCCTGACAAACGTGAGGCTTCACGATTTCCGCCTATGGCATAGAGCTCGCGGCCAAAGGTCGTATTACTCATAACGAACGCCGCCGCAGCGGTGATCGCGAGAAAAATGATCACTGGAATTGGAATGGGGCCGGCCATTCCAGCAAACATCGAAGTGAACCCGGTGTCTGAGATCTGGATCAACTCACCGGTTTGGATGATGTAGCTGAAACCTTCCAGAATGCTCAGCATGGCCAGCGTTGCAATAAAAGGAGTTATTCTCGCGAAAACCACCAAAGCGCCATTGGCCAAACCGACCAACGCGGAAACGATCAGAGTCAAAGCGATGGCGAATCCGGCTGCGTAATGGTTGGCTAAAACAATGGCTGAGATAACCGTAGCCAACGCCGCCAAGGAGCCAACCGAAAGATCAATCCCACCGGTTACAATGACAAAGAATTGTCCCACTGCTAAAACCGACGTAATGGAAGCCGCCGTGATGATATTCGTTAAATTCCGGATTTTTAGGAAGTAAGGTGATAGACAAGCGCCTAGCACAATGATCACTGCGAACACCATGAACAGGTACAACTTGGAAAAAATTCGCAGTGCTCGCTGTGGCTTAGGTTGACCGGCTGCAGCGACTTCGTCGGTTTTCAAAACTGATTGAGGCATAGGTCTGTCTCTGGTTAATGAGCGTGCCTAGTGGAACAAATTTAGCACGGCTTCGCCATGAGGATCGATCTCTTCATGGGCCAATTCGCCAACCAATTTTCCGCGAGCCAATACCAACACGCGATCCGCCATCATCACTTCAGGTAGTTCAGACGTGCACATCAAAACCGATCCGCCTTGTCTAACAAATTGACTAAGCAGCTCGTAGATCTCTTCTTTGGCGCCTACATCGATTCCCCGGGTCGGCTCATCCACGATCAAAATCCGCGCAGTGCTAGCTAGCCATTTAGCAAAAACCACTTTTTGCTGAGTTCCACCGCTAAGCGCTCCGACTTCCTTTTCGGGCACTACGGATCGCATCATGAGACGGCCAATCATTTCTTCAGCGATTTGACGTTCATTTTTTTTGAACAGAAAAGTGTACCGACTAAAGGCAGGTAGGCTCGCCAGGGTGATGTTTTCAGTTACTGACATTCCGTGAATAAAACCTTGTTCCTTGCGATCCTGAGGCAATAATCCGATACCACGGCGAATAGCCTCCCGGGGATTCAGGAATCGCAAGGAATGTCCATCCATGGAAATTTCTCCCGCGACCCGTTCCCGAGCTCCGAAAAGACATTTAGCTAACTCGGTCTGACCGCTACCGACAAGACCTGCTACCCCGAGGACTTCGCCACGCAGCAAATCGAAACTGATATCCTGTAAAATCGATCTGTCTTCGAGACCGCGAACCGATAAGACAGGTTCCATGGCTTTTCCCGTGCCCAAACGGGGTCGCTTATGAGTGTCGTCCAGGGATTGCCCAAGCAGCGAAGTCCGCAGGGCTCGACCGATCATCGCCCGAATGATTTCCGGCGCCTTCGTCTCAGGCAGCCTATAGGTGCCCACCAGTGAGCCATCACGCAATACGCTGACCCTTTGACAAAGCTCATAAATCTCTTCCATCCGGTGGGAAACATAAACAATCGCGACGCCACGTTCGCGAAGCGTCTTCAAGACAGTTAACAGCCGCTTAACATCGGGCGCCGGCAGCGTAGCGGTCGGTTCATCGAGAACAATCACTTTCGCTTTTCGATGCAGGGCTTTTGCTAATTCAACCGCTTGTTGTTGGGCAATGGCGAGAGATCCAACCGGCACTTCCACATCCATCGAGAATCCCAACCAATCTAATGTCTCCTCTGCTTCACGGCGCATCCTGCCTCGATCAATGGTTGCCCCCTTTATCGGCAGGGCGCCCATGAAAATATTCTCAGCTACCGACAGACCCGACACTAAGCTAAGCTCTTGGTAAATCGTGATGATCCCGGCCTTTTGAGCTGCATGGGGGGTATCGAAAGAAACTGGTTTCCCCTGAACCTTTATTTCACCGCTATCCGGCTCTTCAGCGCCGGAAATGATTCTAATCAAGGTCGATTTACCCGCACCATTTTGGCCTGCGACGGCGTGGGCTTCCCCAGCGACGAAGGACAAACTGACTTTTTGAAGCGCTTTCACCCCGAGATAGGTTTTGGAAACGCCTTTCACCTCCAACGCTGGCTCGTTTGAACCGTTGCTCAAGAGAACTTCATCGCTGGCTACCATGGAAGCCACTCACACTCCTCACTAGAATGGTTCAAGCCCAAATCGACCGAGAAGGAAAGCAAGGCTTTCCTTCTCGGGTCCCCCAGTAGAAATACTTACGGAGCCGACTGAACGTAGCTCTTATCCGCGCGATAGTACTGTTTCGCATTCGCCGGTGTTACCAGCACGGTATCGATGTAATTGGTACCACCTTTGCACGCCGTTTTATCGCCTTTAACCGCCGCAACGATCATTTGCATAGCGGTAATCCCTTGATCCCAAGGTTGGTTGGAAGCATCGCAACGAATCGGACCGTCCGGATTATCGATCATTTCTTTGATCGTGCTCATCTGACCGTCATAGGTTGCTTCTAAGATATCATTCCAGATACCCGCCTGTTTCAGACCCTGCTCGATTCCCGCCTGCATAACATCACTTTCGCTATAGACGACTTTTAAATCCGGATTGGCGGTCGCGATATCTCGCATCGGACCCAGCGCTTGGTCCGGGAGCCAGTGTCCGTATCGCATCGGTAATACCGTGGTCTTTGGTCCAGGATGGTCTTTAAAGTACTCGTCGTACGCCTGCAAAAAACCGGTCTTACGGAGATCCGAAATCACGTCTCCCGGATACCCCCCGATGATGGCCAATTTGATGGTATCAGTAGGCTTAAACTTCTTGGCGACCTCTTCTGCGATCCCTTTGCCAGCTTTAGCTCCGGTAGCAACTTGATCCTCCGCCACGTAACAAAAAGTATCGGGAGCAAGGGAAGCGTCCAAGTTGCTATTGACCTCAACCAACGGGATCCCCGCTTTTTTTAATGCCAAGACCGAGGCAGATACGCCCCGCGGATCATTTGCATTCATGATCACGCCATCAACCCCTTTGGTAATCAAAGTTTCTACATCCGAGTTTTGGCGGACCGTATCGCCGCCGGCATCCAAAACCTCGACTTTTACCCCTTGTTTTTGGGCCTCGCTGGTGACTCCGGCGATTAGCGTTTTCCACCAATCACTCCCTGCAACCCGGCGCTGCGAATAGCCAATTACGATCTGTTTTTGGTCCGCTCCTTTGGCGTTATGGCCGGGGATGGCCACGACGGAAACAGTTACGGCGATCCCGAGAACCGCCAACACAAAAGACCGGTTCATTGGCTGACCTCCGATCCGTTTAGAGCCTTTTTTGAGGTTCGTCGCGAACACCTCGCGGCGACAGAAGGACCGTTGCTAAGGGGGGCTTTCATGGTCGCAAGTTATCACCGCTCAATTCCCCTAAGTCAACAAATTTGTTATCGCTAACTTGAACGGAGAAGCGGCGCATTCTTGATAAGAAAGATGCCATTTCGTATGGCTTCTTCCGATGCATAACATCCTTAATATCAGTATCTAATCTCGATTCGGCAGCCACGCAATTGCTCGGATACCCTAATAGATTTGGTTATTGAAAACGGCCAATTGACACAATCAAATGTTCTCGCTAACAATATTACTTTGTATGATCGAACCTTATTCAATTGTCGGTCTTTCTCCCCGGACCTTCACAATCGAGAAGCGCGAGGATGCCCTCGAGAATGTGAAGAGAATTTGCAGATTCATGGACACCGCCTGCATGGTGGGCGCCTGGGAAGGTTTCCCGGTTAGGTTGGTTGTCATACCCGAAATGGCGATTCAAGGATTGATCGCCAACACCCCCGGAAACCGGGCAGTGGAGAAGAAATTCGCCACCGAAATCCCCGGACCTGAAACCGAGGAGCTTGGCCGGAAAGCCAAAGAAATTAACGCCTACATCGCCGCAGAACTTTACATGGTGCGCGACGACGATTTCCCCGATCATTACTACAACGTCGGGTTCATTGTCAGTCCGAAGGGTGAAGTCGTTTACAAACGGTATAAGGCAACCCAGGACGCTTACGAAGGCGGAATGCTGGGTAACTCCAATCCGCACGACGTTTGGGACGAGTGGGTAGAGAAGAAAGGAAAAGGGGATGTGATGGAAGCGATTTATCCAGTGGCCAGGCTGGAGATCGGCAACATTGGGATCTGTATCTGCCACGAGGGTGTTTATCCGGAAATGGTGCGGGGCTTAGCCATGAACGGCGCGGAGATAATCATCCGCCCCACGCTGATAGAACCCCATGTCATGAACGGGATGTGGGAGTTGCAGAACCGAGCTCATGCCATGTTCAATCAAGTGTACGTGGTAGCGCCGAATCTCGGCCCGCAAATCCAGCCCGACGGGAGTGTGATCGATCTTTTCGGCGGTCAATCAATGATCGTCAACCATCGCGGTACGATCGTCGCAAAACAGTCGGGTTGGACGTCAGGTGATTCCTTCGTCAATACCACAATTGACATGGAATCATTGCGGAAACTTCGGACCGCCAACGGTCTCTATAACCAGTTCAAGGATCTACGCACCGAACAGTATGCCGCCATCTATTCGCGGCCGATTTATCCGAAGAACCAGTACCTAAAGGAGGCCCCCCAAGAAGGTTGGCTTGCGCGTGAGTCACAGACTCGCGGCCGCGCTATCGAAGAACTCGTGAAGCGCGGAGTGTTAACTCTGCCTGACGGAAATTCGCATTAAACGGCGAGAGGTAAAAACCATGCCAAAAGACACTTCGAAATCTTCGTCGGATCTCGACGCGCTAACCTATTTCACCGACTTCCAAGCCAGAACCATCGAAGCCATCGCCGACAGGATCATCCCAGCGGATGGGACTCACGGAGGGGCAACCGAGGCCGGAGTCGTCTACTACATTGATCGGGCGATCAGCGGTTTCAGCATCGGCCTGCAACGGGTCTATCGACTTGGGTTACGCGAGTTAGAGCATTTCTGCGAGCGCCAATTCAGGGCCCAATTTGTCGACCTTAACCCAGAGCAACAGGATCAAGTCATTCGCTGGTTCATCGGAGACGAGGTTAGAGGCACTAACAAACTCGACCGTACCCAGTCTCCGTTTCGAGAAATGGCTGCAAGCGAGGGAACGGCAGAAGGAATCGACTTCGGTTTACTTCATTCCATGTTCGCCGTGATCCGAGAACACACGGTCGAAGGATATTTCTGCGACCCAGTCTACGGTGGGAATCGAGGCGCTATCGGTTGGCAGCTAGTTGGTTTCCCCGGCGTCCAGTGGGGCTATACCGCCGAGCAAATGAAACCCGGATTCGATGCTCGCCAAATTCCAATCAAAACGCTAGCCGATCTCCGGCGCGAATTGAACAACCTCCCTGACAACGCCCAGTATTGGATAAAACCAAGGTAAATTTATGCCTGCAAAAAAGATCGACGTCATCGTAGTCGGCGCAGGGGCTTCCGGGGCAGTCGTGGCAGCGGAACTAGCTAAAAGCGGGGTCAAGGTCGTTTGCTTCGACAAGGGTCCGCGCTACACGGAAGAGGACTTCAGGATGAAATATGATGAGATTCGCTACTATGCGCGGGGAGCAATTGTCCCGCACATGACAACGGATCCCATGACTTGGCGCGAGGACAGCAACGGGTCGGCCGGCATTCTACCATGGGTATCTGGTCCGCTTGGGACGGCCAATCCTTTGCATTTGCCCCCATCGCTGGGCACCGGAGGAGGCTCTATCCACTGGGGCGGGGCCTGCTGGCGATTCCGGGAAAGCGAGTTCCGGATGAAAACTTTGATCGAGCAGCGCCTCGGGAAAAAAGTTCTTCCCAAGAATCACACGCTGGTCGATTGGCCGATTAGCTATAAGGAGTTGGAGCCTTATTACGACAGAGTCGAGTGGGAACTGGGCATCTCCGGCCGCGGCAGCAATATCGAGAGCGAAAAAGATAAAGGGGATAATCCCTGGGAAGCGCCTCGGCATCGCGATTACCCGATGCCTCCGCTGCGGGCAGGGCCGTCAGATCAACGTTTTGCCGATGCCTGTACACGGCTCGGTTTTCACCCCTTTCGGACGGCAACCGCCATTGCGTCAGTTCCATTCAAAGGCAGATCAGGGTGCACTTACTGCGGCTTCTGCCACGGTTATCCGTGCCACGTAAACGCTAAAACTTCCACCCATGTGGCTGCGCTGCCCGGTGGGTTGGAAAGCGGGAATCTGGAGATTCGCGATTACACGCGGGTCTACAAAGTTAACCTATCAAACGATGGCAGTCGCGCCGTGGGAGTTTCCTATTTCGATGCCCAGGGCCGCTCTGTCGACGTGGAAGCCGACCAAGTTGTACTAGCCTGTTATGCTTTGGAAAACGCTCGTCTGATGTTGGCTTCAGGGATTAACCGGAACGGACAAGTCGGGAAGCACTACATGACCCACGCTTTCGGGTTCTTTATGGGTTTAACTCCTGAGTCCTCCAACCCGTTCATGGGTCCACTGGTTGCGTCTACCGCGATCGAAGACTTCAGCGGCGAACTAGTACATGACTATGATGAGAGTGTTCTCTGGGGCGCCCCTATCATCAGTTGGCCCGGCGATTTCCAACCAATCGAAATCGTTCACGCTATGCCCAGCAACGCACCGAGGTGGGGAGCAGGTTTCCGGGATTGGATGCGGGACAATTACACCAGGATCTGGGCCATGTATTCTCAAACCGCGAACATTCCAACGACTGAAACGTACGTCGATTTGGATCCGCACCACAAAGATCGCTATGGCCAACCGGCTCTGCGCATGACGCATGGCTGGGGTGAGGTCGACCAGCGTGGCGTAGAGTTTCTACTCAAGCAGAAACGGAAGATTGCCCAGGAGATGAACTTAACCACGTGGTGGGAAGAAACGACTAGCCCCGAGTATCATCTCTCCACGCATGAAGTGGGCACGCATCGAATGGGCGCCGACCCAGAAACCTCGGTAGTCGACATCTTTGGTCGTTCGCATGAGTGCAAGAATCTGTTTGTGATCGGCGGAGGTCAATTCCCGAGCTATCACGGCTACAACCCGACGCAGACTATTCAGGCCCTCGCGTATATGACAGTTGACCATATGCTGGGACGGCCGTTTAGCCGAACTAATTGAGTTGTGATTTGAAGAGCTCTCAGCCAAAAAAATCCAATGCCGAAACAGTCTGCTGACCCTGTTAGCCAGGGAAGAAATCCGCGGATGGTAGATGTTGCCAAGCTGGCCGGCGTTTCTCACCAGACTGTTTCTCGGGTGCTTAACGGAAATCCAAACGTGAGCAGCGAGCTAATCGAACGGGTGGAACGGGCGGTCCAACAGTTAGGTTATCGGCGCAACACCGCAGCGCGGGCATTGTCGACGGGACGATCCATGAACCTTGGCATCGTCAGCTTCGATATTTGGCAGTATGGCCCGACGCATGTGTTGTTTGGTATCGCCGACGCCGCTCGTCAAGGCGGTTACGCTACCAGTCTGGTTAGTCTCGCTAACAACGATCCTAAAAGCGCCCGTGCGGCGATCGATCATCTGATCGCCGACAACGTCGACGGCATCATTGTTATTGCCCCGGTCGAAGGTGCCATGGCAGCCATTCAGGCAGTTCCTGCCAAGATCCCCCTCGTGATGTTCCAACCCAGCGTGGTCACCGGAGCTGCCAGCGTGGCTATCGACGAAGTGCTGGGAGCTCGCCTGGCTACGAAACATTTATTAGATCTCGGACACAAGTCCGTCTGGCATGTCAGCGGCCCAGAGGGCTGGCTCGGTACCGATGCGCGTATCCGCGGTTGGAGAGAAGGGTTGACCGCAGCTCGTGCTGTCGCCCACAGAATTGTCCCGGGTGATTGGAGCTCGGCTTCCGGATACCGGGCAGGCCTGGAGATCGCTCGTGACCGCGAGATCACGGCCGTTTTCGTGGCCAATGATCAGATGGCCCTGGGCGTCTTGCAGGCCCTACAACAGAATGGTCTTCGTATTCCCCAGGATATTAGTGTAGTGGGCTTTGACGATATTCCGGAAGCTGCCTACTTCCTACCCGCACTTACTACTGTCCGGCTAGATTTCACGGCCTTGGGCAGACGTTGCGCCGAGTATCTTTTGGCCAAGATCCGAGGTCTACCCCTTTCCCCTACCTCCCCCCTTGAACCGCAGCTGCTGGTGAGAGCCAGCACAGGAGCACCCCCAGCCTAAGCAAATCCCTAACGTTGCGCGTACGAGTGACGTGTGACGAGTCGCCTATACAACATATTATATATCTGTTCTATAATTAGGAATCCCATTCCATGACACTACGTCCATTCGGGAGAACCGGTTTGTCGGTCACTCCACTCTGCATCGACACTAGCGCGCTCGGTAATTTTCCAGCGCAATACGGATATGAGGTAAACGACGAACGCGCTGCTGCCACCTTGCGCCGGGTCTTCAAAGGTCCAATCAATTTCATCGATACCTCCAACGAATACGGCGGCGGCGAAAGCGAACGTCGCATCGGGCGGGTATTGAAAGAGCTGGGCGGTATCCCGCCAGGTTTTGTACTCGCTACCAAGGTCGATCCCCTACCCGGAACCCAGGATTTTTCCGGCGCGCGCGTTCGAGCTTCCGTAGCCGAAAGTCTGCAGCGCCTTGGCCTGCAGCAGTTGCCAGTCGTTTACCTCCATGATCCGGAGAAAATCAGCTTTGCCGAAGCCACCGCGCCTGGGGGAGCCGTGGAAACACTCGTTGAATTGCGCGACGAAGGCGTCATCAACCATCTCGGCGTAGCCGGCGGCCCTGTCGACCTGATGCATCGGTATCTTGCCACTGGTGTATTCCAGACAATTATCAGCCATAACCGGTACACGTTGGTCGACCAATCCGCTGAACCTTTATTGGATGATGCCGCTCAACGTGGTGTCGCCTTTGTGAACGCCGCACCGTACGGCGGCGGCATGCTGGTAAAAGGTCCTGCCCAAGTTCCGAAATATTGCTATCAGCCGGCCAGCAACGAGACTTTAGACCGTGTCCGTAAGATGCAACAAGTCTGCCAGGCAATGGATGTCCCCTTAGCGGCAGCCGCCCTCCAATTCTCCCTTCGCGAGAAGAGGATCGTTTCAACCATCGTCGGTATCACGGAGCCGGAACGAGTCGAGCAAACCCTGCGACTAGCCGAATGGCCTATCCCTGAGAGTCTCTGGCACGATCTAGAGCCCTTGATTGCGCCCGGCAAATCCGGCGTTCTCTGAAGCGGCCTTTCGTAGAAAACAAAAAGTTAGAAAATCGCTATGAGCGACTATGATCAACAAAAGTTCGAGCTCTCGGAGGAGGAATACCAATCCACCAAGGAGATCAATTCATCGCAGGATTCGGTGTTAGTGGAGGCACCACCGAACAAGATGTCGCTATCGCGGAAACGGCATTCCAAGAACTCGAAGCTTCTCACTAAGCACATCGACACCGCCGGGTTTTGAGGCCTCTCGCGCCGGTCGCTGCTGACGACGGTTTATCAGCAGATGCAACCTCTTAAATCTGCGTAATCTGTGTAATCTGCGGATATATGCCTGCTCTCCTCCCCGCAGATCCGAGGTTTCGTTTCCTAATCTCTGTGTCCTTCGTGCCTTTGTGGTAAAACCTCCTAACTATCTTTTCTCGCCACTAGTACAATGAGTTCCTCGGATTCATCCGTCTCGTTCCGAGGCCGTTTCGGAAATGACTTAAATTCTATCTCGAAGCCTTGCTCTTCCAGGAATGGATAGAGCTGGCGATTATCTTTGAGACCCAGATCGGAGAACAACGATTGGTTTCCACGATACGGTAGATTGAGGATTATAATTCGGCCGCGCAGTTTCAGGTAACTTGTTAATCCGCCTAAGACTTTTCGAAAGTCTACGTAGTTTAGCGTGTCCGCGATCATCATCGTGTCTGCCCGTTCAATCTCTGCCTCCTTTCTGAGATCGATCTTCAGAAATACGGAGACCCTGACCAAGGCCTTGCAAAAACTCAGCCGGCTAAGTTGTCCGATCTTCTCCGCGTCCAACCGAAGCCTTAGTTCGTCAATCGATTCCCCGTTGTCGGCAGCGATATCGATGCAAACCCGCTTTCTCCCCGGCCTTGCCGGCAACAATCGGGTGATCGGATGCGCTCCACTACCGATATCAACGATCAGGTTGCCGAGCTTTCCTTCTTTTTCGAGGTCGTCCAAAACTGGTTTAAGGAGCCACTGCTTCAGTTCCGGAGCGTAAGTATCGCCCCAATATTCTTGCCAAGGATTCGCGACTCCTTCCTCCAACCTTTTCCCAGAGATTGGCCTGTAAAAAAGCCAATTGAGCATCAGGACTAGTACCGGCGATCGAACATTGCGCAATGGACCGAACGCGGTTGATCCGAAATTTCGTACGGAGTCATTTCGGTTGTAATTGAAGTAAGTCGTTCATAATGAGCAATAAACGACTGATCGATCAATTGGCACACAACCTGTTTATCAGTCAATTATGAGAACAAAAACCGACCTGCCGGAACCGGCCCGGGAACGGACGGTAGCATTTGCCAGCGTTATCCTAGCGCTCTCTCTGTTTAGTCTGCTGGCCCCAGATCACGGCCCGACGCAGAACGAACACTCCGCAACCAACTCGAAGATGCAAGACTCTCATAATGCTTCGTTACCGAGAGATAGCCATCCTGGCTGGGGGCCGGTGAGCTTCTGATCGTGAGAGGCCCAGTTCCCCCCAAAAGTTCTAAAATCCACAGATAAGGCAGAGTTCGTTCTGGGTTGGATGGCGTCAGCGAACTAACGAATCGCCCCGCAGCAAGAGTCATTCTCTTAGCACTATCGTAGTCAGAGTCCTTAACCGAAAATCTGTGTAACCTGTGGATATTTCCGTGGGATTTTTCCTTTTTCACTTAGGGACTATGCAATCCGCGGCTTCTTGCGCGTCTATCCTGTGGCCAGGATAAGTATGGCCTGGCCCCCCTACTTTCCGTCGCCCCAAACCCGGATGCGTTTCCAAGCAAACTTAATCTGTGATCACAATGTCGCCTAAGAATGCCATTGCCTTCTCCGGTGTCCTTCTATTCGGCCTTTGGGCCGGATCAATAGTAAAAGGTGCGCCTTCGCCGACGGCCTCTCCTTCGCCTTCGGCGACCGTTGCGCGATCGGTCTCTGCCACACCAACGCCATCGGCTTCACCACGAGCGTCCGCTTCACCGGTAGCGTCCCCTTCCGTGACAGCTTCTCCGACCCCTTCGCCAACGGCGTCGCCGAAACTGGCCGCATCGCCGGTACCATCCCCTTCCCCGTCCGAGGCCTCGTCAAACCCGGCTTCTCACTCGATGACAGATGCTTCGCCAACACCAACACCCGCGGAGCCGCGCCGGCCAAAAAAACGACGGCCGCCGCCAGAGCGCGAGAATCCAAACCGCGAGGCTCAACCTCGGCGCCCGGCACCGCCGCGACCACCGCCTCCGCCGGGTCAGTGAGACATCAGACGTGAGACGTGATTGGTGAATGGTTGGCGGCTGGCGGCGGTATACGGCCCGCGGGCGACCCGCTTCAGCCCCGACCGGTGCTCTCGCTTTTCAGTCCGTTGCATCCTTCGCTCCCTCTGCGCGAGGCGTGGTGGGTTCGCGGCCGTCTATCTTGAGTTCCGTCCAGCGATCGGTACCGTGCGCATTCTAACATATGAGCATCAGCTATTTCACTGGTCGCACGATTCTGATTACTGGTGCTTCCTCGGGGCTTGGCTCCGAGTTCGCGCGCCAGCTTGCTCCGGTAGCAGCGAGGATGGTTCTGGTAGCTCGCCGCAACGATCGCCTACAGGAATTGCAGTCTGAACTTAAGGCGAAGAATACCGCGCTCGAGGTGTTCACACACTCGGTAGATCTTCGCGACCAAAGCGAACTGGAGCATTTCTGTGACTGGCTCGATGAGAGTGGACTTGCTCTCGACTTCTTAATCAACAACGCAGGCCTGGGGGATCATGGATCGTTCATCAACAGCGAATGGGCACGAGTCAACTCACTCCTCCAGGTCAATATCAGCGCATTGACGTATCTGACTCTCAGGGTTTTACCCATCATTAAGAGAACCGGGCGAGGTCTGATCCTCAATGTCAGTTCTATCGCTTCTTTCCTGCCTTTGCCCAACAATGCTGTCTACGCTGCGACCAAAGCCTACGTGACTAGTTTCAGCGAAGCAGTTCGAGCGGAACTGCGATCATCTAATGTTTCCGTCACCGTGCTTTGTCCGGGTCCTGTCACGACCGAGTATCTTGCACACGCCACGCGGACAAGTGACCGAGCAGGCCACACCGCTCCGTTTCTACTTCTATCGATCGAAACAGTCGTTCGCCAAGCCTTAGAAGCTGTTGCAAAAGACAGAGCCAGTGTGGTTCCGGGCGCACTGGTGAACCTTGCAATGACGATCGTCAGATCCCTTCCCATGTTTATCAAGCGACTCGTGTATCGGGCGCGGCTCTCCAGGGCTAAACCGCACTGAGCCTCGCGCAGAAAGGGCCTCGCGCAAAGGGCGCAGAGGACGCAACGGATTGTATTAGGGAGTTTCCTTCAGGCGATTCGCCAATCGTTTGATGCCATCCTTAAGATGTTCTTCGCCGAAGTTGATTAAGTATCCGAGGCGCAAGTTTGCTAATCGAAACTGCGTCAGAGACCGCTTTTGCAGCAATCGGTCCCTTAAGGCTCAATCCGCATTCTCTCTCTGTCTCCCGTTGCGTCCTCTGCGTCCTTTGCGCGAGGCCTTTTCTGCGTGAGGCTCAGTGCGGTTT
>JAFAZK010000067.1 GCA_019239825.1 Verrucomicrobiota bacterium
CTAACCAATACTTCGCCCGACTAGGACTGCTTTACTTGTGAATGCTTCGTGCAATAGGCTCACGCGAAAGCCGTATGCGGGAAATCCGCACGTACGGTTTGACGAGGGAGAGGGCTCCTCACTTGACCCTCTCTACTCTACTAGAAAATCTTTGCTATCTCTTTGTGTCCTTGGTGATCTGCTGTGAAAGTCGAATGCTTTTTTGTGGGACAGGACACTAGTAATATGCCCAGGTTGAAAACGGATTCGCGTCCTTATCATCACGGTAATCTGCGCCAGGCTTTGCTCCAGGCTGCCGAAATGACGCTAGAAGCGCGCGGAGCCTCTGACCTTTCTCTGCGCGAGTTGAGCCGAGAAGTCGGCGTCAGCCATACCTCTCCTCGCCGCCATTTCGCTGACAAACAAGCCTTGCTGGATGCGCTGGCCCAGACCGGATTCCAACGGCTGGACGCGATTTTAGCCAAGGCGACCAAAAAACGAGTCCGTAATTTCGCTACCCGGCTCACCAACTTCGCGCAGGCCTACGTCGAGTTCGCGCTAAAGCACCCGGCGCTCTGGGTTCTGATGCTTGATACCAAACATCGTCCAGGTGCACCCCGGGAGTTGCTGGAGGCGAGCGACGCGGCATTTTCTAAAGGACCAGCCCTGATCAAGGAGGGCCAGGCAGTGGGCGAGGTTGTGCCTGGTGATCCTTCTCGCCTTTCTCTGACGCTGGGCGCCGCGCTGCTGGGTTTGGTCTCGATTTCAACGGACGGGAAGTTCAAAGGCGTGTCCATCGAAACTCTCGTGCCGGGCATCGTAAAGCATATCCTACTAGGCCTGCGCCCGAGGTGATTGCTCCGCGGTTCCTCGTTATCTGCGTAAATCTGCAGCTTTTTGCCCGCCATTCGCGGTCGCGGTGTTTGTCTTGACGCTACGAAACGTCTGCTGGAGCATTCATTCCCGGCGCTGCCCTGAAGTAACCTATCATGATTCACTCACCGATCGTCGACATACGGCAAAAGATTTTAGACGGAGACGTACCCGCTCGCGCGCTTGCCTCCATGGCCTTACAGCAGGCTAATTCGAGTCCGGGCAAGAACACCTATCTCTCGATCGAGGAAGCGCATATCGAGCAACAGCTCTCCGCTCCCAGTCCCGCCACAGAAGAAGCACAATTGCTTCGCGGAATTCCCATCTCGGTGAAGGATTGCTTCGATATGCGGGGGTACCGGACCAGCTTCGGTTCTAAATATTACTTCGAAGCCAGCGATATAAAACAACAAGACTCAGCGCTAGTGCAACGTCTTAGAGCCGTGGGCGCCACTATCATGGGTAAGACGCATCTGAACCAACTGGCGTACGGTCTTACCGGTGAGAACGTGGATTTTGGAAATTGTGTGCAATTCGATCGCCCAAATTTGTTGACTGGCGGCTCGAGTAGCGGGGCTGCGGCCAGTGTTTTGGAAGGGTCGGCCATGGCCGCCATCGGGACTGATACCGGCGGATCGATTCGGTTCCCATCGAGCCTTTGCTCATTGTACGGCTACCGGGCATCGCTTGGAGTTGGTTCCTGGATCGGCGGCTATCACCTGGCGGAATCGTTCGATACCATCGGGTTTTTGTTCCGTCACTTGAAGGACCTCCAATTGCTCGGGAAAGCGATCCTGAAAATCGCTACAGAACCTGATCCGGGAGGGATCACTCGGATCGGTTTAGTAAATCCTTCGTTCTATTCTGATGCTGAGCCCGAGATCATTGCCGGGTTGCAAAAATGGAAGGCGCATTTCCGCGACTGTGAGTTTGAGACGTTCGATGGAAGTGTTTTTGCTGAAGCACTCGACATTACTCGGCCTATCCAAGCTCATGAAGCGGCGGGTTATCACGCTGGCCATTTTGATGAGTTTGAAAAACCCATTGCAGAGCGGTTGCATTGGGGCGAGTCGCTGCCAGAAGAGGAGATAAAAGAGCTGCGCCGGCTTCGCTTGGCTTTCAATGAACGAATTGGCGCCCTTTTTGATCAATTTGATTTTGTCCTGTTGCCAGTAGCGCCGGTTTCGTCGTTGGAGAACGGGGCCGACCATGGCCCAGTGCGCGACAAGATATTGCGCTACACCACGCCCGGGAGCGTCGCCGGTTTACCGTGCCTGGCGCTCCCTAACGAAAAAGGAGGATGCCAGCTACTGGGTCCCTCTGGGGGAGACGCCAAGCTGCTCGCCTTTGCCACGCGCCTGGCATTGACGGCCAGCCGTTAGCGGTTCGCGAGGGAAGCATATGAGTCCTATGAGTCCCATTGGTCCTATTCAGGGCCATCTACCTTCCGCGCCGCATGACGGTGAACTGTGAACCGTGAACGTGGCGATGGACCTAGTGAAGAAGTTCGTGATTGGTAAGACGTGAGAAGTGGGGCACGCGACCAAACGGAGGGGCGTTGCATTTGGCGTGCCGTGTTGAGCGTGTTCCCGACCGAATATTAGGCGCAAGGTTTGTGGTGTGCCACACCGGCGACGCCCCGGAAACCGTGCCACGTCTGTTCGCGTAGTGCGTTTCCTGGCCGCCCCACTTTCCAGGGAGCCGCGGCTGAGATGCGGTTCGGACGAAAAGCGACATGAATGGAGCACCTGGTCCGCGGTTAGGGCGAGCGGAATGCGGCTCCGACCTGGGTTCCGGCTCCTACCAATCATTGATCATCTACCACCAATCAGCCTTCCGCGCTTGGCGCGCCCTACCAGCCCAAAATCCAAGCAAACATGAGCGGCGCCACGATCGTAGCGTCCGATTCGATAATATACTTGGGTGTATCAAGGGATAGCTTGCCCCAGGTGATCTTCTCATTGGGCACTGCGCCTGAATAGGAACCGTAACTGGTCGTCGAATCGCTGATCTGACAGAAATAACCCCAGCGCGGTATGTTATCGCGTTGTAAATCCTGGTGCAGCATCGGTACCACGCAGATCGGGAAATCACCGGCAATCCCGCCGCCAATTTGGAAGAAACCGATCGAGGAGGTCGTGGAGGTCTGAGTGTACCAGTCCGCCAGCTGGATCATGTATTCGATCCCGGTGCGAACGGTGTGAACTTCTTTCACGTCCCCGGAAATGCAGTGTCCGGCGTACATATTACCAAGAGTCGAATCTTCCCAACCAGGAACAAACATCGGGAGATTTTTCTGCATTGCGGCGTATAACCAGCTGTCTTTCGGGTCCACCTGATAATACTTCTGCAGCCGGTCGTCCCTTAGGATTGTGTAAAAGAACTCGTGTGGGAACATGGCGCGACCTTCCTGGTCCGCTCTCATCCATTCTTCCAGGACCGCTTTTTCGATCCGGCGCATCGCTTCTCCTTCCGGGATACAGGTATCGGTTACCCGGTTCAAATGTTGGTCGAGCAACGCTTGTTCTTCCTGGGGGCTGAGTTCGCGCCAGTTCGGGATCCGTCTATAATGATGATGCGCGACGAGATTAAACACGTCTTCTTCGAGGTTGGCGCCGGTACAACAGATTCCGTGGACTTTGTCTTGCCGGATCATCTCGGCTAATGACAGCCCGAGCTCAGCTGTGCTCATTGCGCCCGCTAAGGTCACCAACATTTTTCCGCCCTTTTCCAGATGGGCTTTATACCCTTGCGCGGCGTCCTTGAGCATCGCCGCATTGAAATGACGATAGTGATGAGAAATGAAATCTGAGATCGTGCTCATTTTGCTTGAGCCTTTCGAATGTACCGATTCTGCCCAAAGATCAACGACGAATGGTCCCACGGAAACGGATTCTTTAAAGAAGATAACTAAGGGTCTGGTGAGAACATTTCTTACAGAGGGAAACGAAGACAACGAAGGGGTTGCCCCGCTTTTAATTTCACAGGAAGGCCACAAAGGTCGCAAAGACAGAAGCTCGACCCTGGTCTGGCTGCATTGTCCAACAACAAACCCTTGATGGCCTTTGCGGCCTTGCTGTGAATAAATTCCGATTCGGCTTCGCTCGCTCCGATAAAAATTCTTGGTTCACTTCTGTTCCAGTTCCGAAGATCGGCTATCGGTTACTGGCTTTTCTTTCCTATGCTTACTCTGCTTCGTACAACTTTTGTCTTCCTAGGCTTTCTTGCCTTGGGATCAGGATTCGCAAGCGCAGACCGGCTAGTTCAGTCCGGTACCCGGAAAACGTCGGGCTTCCGGTTGTTGGACCAGGCCGGTCAGGCCGATGGCCAAAAAATTTTTCAGACCCGATGTTTCGTTTGCCATGGCCGGGGCGGAAAAGGTGACGGTCCTTCTGCGGCGGGGTTACCTGAGAAACCACAAGACCTGACAGACGTCAACTGGCAACGAAGCATCGCCGATGACCGGATTCGGTCCGTCATTCACGGCGGAGGCGCGGCCATCGGTAAAACCGGCGCCATGCCGCCGAACCCAGATCTTACCCAGGAACAGATCCAGGGCTTGGTCGCGTTTGTGCGAAGCCTGGCCGCGAAATAGAGGAGCTAGCTCCTAGCTCCTCGTGCCACCTTCCGCTCATTTCTCTCGATTATCGGCGGGCGCCTAGAAACAGATTCTGCTTTTCGAGTCCGGACTTCGTGCTCTCTGTGTCTTTGTGGTGAAATTTCATCGGCTATTGGCTATCGGCTATTGGCTATTCGTGCTTTGGTTTCTTCTTCCGAGCGCACCTGTTCTCTTTGCAGACGACCAGGTGGCGGTCACGGTGCAGCGCCCGTGGATGCGCGCAGTGCCGAATGTTATGGATACCACGGCAGTCTATATGGTGTTGGTGAACAGCGGCTCAGCCCCGGCGCAATTGGTCGGCGGTAGCACGGTTATCGCGGATTCTGTTGCCCCAATGATCACCACGAAGGAGGGCGAAGGGTTGAAACAGGTCGTGGGAATGAAGGGCGTCGATGCCCTTGAGATCCCAGCCCACGGGACATTGGTTTTAGAGCCGAACGGAAATCATCTGATGGTGATGGGCCTCAAAGAACATCCCAAGGAAGGCGCCCAGGTCGATTTCACAATCAAATTGGAACCGGGCGATCATGAGATACATTTAAAGATTCCGGTTCAAAAGAAGCCCGTACAATGAGTGTGGTATCACCGAAAACGACATCTGTTCCGAGTCCGCCGGCGAAACGGCCGTTCTTTGATTGGCGAGTATGGACCGTCGCCATCGTGCTCCTGATCGCCGTGGGGTTAGCGATTCTTTTTGGCGTCAAACAGAATGCCCAACAAGGTTTTTATGGGATGCGATTATTCCCATTGAAAACCGCTTACGATTTTAAGCTCCATGGCCCCAATGGCGCCGACGTGCACTTGGATCAGTTTCAGGGTAAAGCGGTACTCTTTCTCTTTGGCTTCACCCACTGCGCAAACATTTGTCCAACCTCTTTGACCAACCTGACGGCGGTTTACCAGGCGCTAACACCGGAAGAACGGAAACAGGTTCAAGTTGTTTTTATCAGTGTTGATCCTAATCGGGATACGCCGCAGACCCTCGAACAATACGTTACCTCGTTCGATCCATCCTTTGTTGGTCTGACCGGCTCTAAGCCGGCGATCGACCAAACCGTGCTCGCGTACGGTGGAAGTTACGAGATGGTCGCTGGCCCGACGAACCAACCGAATGACTATTCCGTCAATCACTCCGCCTACACGTACCTGGTGAACCCTTCGGGCAAGTTAGAGCTCTTGTACGGCAATGAGAAGCTTGCCGAGGTTCCGAAGATGGTATCCGACATTCGGGCCGTATTGCACGAACCTCGATCGTAATCCCGGTAGGGACGAGCTCCTGCTCGTCCGGCGTTAGGGCCGCGACGGAAGCATGGCCCAGCTCCGTAAGAGCGACATCTTTATAGCATTCGCAGTTGAGAATCGCGCTAGCTCCGTAGGAGCGACATCTTTATAGGGTAGGGATCCAACAAAGCGGCCCGCCCTGAAGGGGCGGAAGACAGACGTTCAGCACTTTTATACGCGGTATCCCCGACCTGACGGCGCGCCCATTCCTTTCTACCGCCCTTTCAGGGCGTAACGTTTTCTAATCGGTACCTGGGGTTAAAGCCCCAGACTGGGTCCTATCATCCCTTCAGGATGAGATCGAGGGTCTCCGGTCATGACCCCTTTTCTTTTCCGACCG
>JAFAZK010000119.1 GCA_019239825.1 Verrucomicrobiota bacterium
ACTCGTGGGCGCGTTTGACCATCAAGATAGTGTTACCGATGCGACCTTCAGCCCGGACGGTGCCGAGATCGCGACAGCAAGCGCAGACAAGACAGTAAAGGTTTGGGATGTAAGCTCGGGCAAGCTTATCGCGACCTTGACACATCAAGGAGTAGTGAATGCGGTGGCGTTTAGTCCTGATGGCAAGCGAATCCTTACCGCCAGCGCGGATAAGACCGCCAAGCTCTGGGACGCAGTATCGGGCGCATTGATCACATCGTTTGCTCATCAGGGTATCGTTTATTTTGCGCTCTTCAGCCCGGATGGGAGTCAGATTCTGACGACCAGCGCGGATAAGACCGCCAAGCTTTGGGACGCGAGCTCGGTGAGTCTTCTCGCGACATTTACTCACCAGGACGGCATTTATTATGCGGCATTCAGCCCGGATGGTACCCGGGTGATTACGGCCAGCGCTGATAAGACTGCCAAACTCTGGGAAACCGCATCCGCTAAGCTGATCGCTACTCTCGCACATGAAGGCGGGGTCTATCGGGTTGCATTCAGTCCAGACGGTGAACGCGTTGTTACCGCGGGTTGGGATAGGATAGCGAAGCTCTGGACAACATCGGGTAAGCTGATCGCGTTGTTTGCCCACCAGGATGAACTGGAGGATGTCGCTTTCAGCCCGGACGGCTCACAAGTTTTGACGGCGAGTTGGGATAAGACCGTAAAACTATGGGACGCGAGGATTAGCGAGCTGATCGCTTCATTTGACCACTCGGATGGTGTGAATGCTGTTGTTTTCGGTCCGGACGGCCAGCGTGTGTTAACAGGAAGCGCCGACCAGAAGGCCAGGCTTTGGGATTCGATTACGGGAAAGCTCATTGAGTCCTTTCAGCATGAGGCAAGTGTTAATGCTGTCGCTTTTAGCCCCGATGGTTCTCGAGTTTTAACCGGTGCTGCCGATCACACTGCCAAAATCTGGGAGATTAAAACGGGCGCGCTCATGGCCACATTCAGACACGACGACAGCGTCAACTCGGCAGTGTTCAGTCCTGATGGAACGCGAGTTTTGACCGCTGGCTCGGATAAGAAGGCAAAACTTTGGGAGTTAACCTCGGGTAAGGTCCTCTTTACCTTTGTCCACGATGAGGCGGTCAACGCTGTCGCATTCAGTTCCGACGGGCGCCAGATCCTCACCGCCAGCACAGATAAAACGGCCAGGCTTTGGGATGCGGCTACAGGTAACCCGATTGTTTCATTTGATCATGACGACAGTGTGGACGGTGTCGCTTTCAGTCCGGACGGCAAGCGCGTTCTCACTGCATGCGTCGACAAGACGGCGAACCTTTGGGATGTCGCTTCGGGAAAGGTTATAGAGGTTTTTGCGCACGAAGGGCCGGTCCGCTGCGCCGTGTTCAGCCCTGATGGAGCGCGGATTCTGACCGGGAGCAGCGACGATATCGCTCGACTCTGGGATATCGCGTCAGGCAAGTTGATCGCGGTTTTTAATCACCAGGATACCGTCCGATGCGCGGCATTCTGTGGAGATGGCAGACGAGTTCTCACTGGCAGTGCAGATTACACTGCCAGGCTGTGGGATCTCGCTACTCCAACCGAACTTTCACAACAGGTCAGAACACTGGTTGGTAAAAAACCGGGCAGCAGCTCTGGGACGTCCGGGCTTTCTTCTGAGGAGCTTCCGGTTGAAACGCTCTCGGAACTGGCTGTCGGAGTGCGCTTCTCTGAGGATGGCTCGCTCGTGCCTGTCGATGAGCAACGTCGACAGCAGTTGCCGCAGGAGGTGAGGTCTTTGATGGATGTCCGGCCCGGTGGCGCCCAATTCATACAATGGTTCTTAAATACGGGAGACGAACAAACACTGTTTCCCGCGAGCAACACCAAAGTGGTTGAATGGGTACATAACGCGGTTTTGACCAATCCAGATCTGAGCGAAGAATGGCTTCACTCTACGTTGCAGTTGCTCCCCGATGACCCTTTATTGCATGTGGCGTTAGCAAAATTCGCAAACAATCCGCAGCGCGCGGACTTCCTCCGCGCGTTTGGCCTGGATCGATTGCCAAAAGACTCTTCTATATGTGTGAGAGTTGCCCAGATGCTTTTGGAGCAGCATCAACCAAAACTAGCGCTCACCGCGGTTGAGAAAGGACTGGTGACAGATGCAACCAACGAATCAGCCCAGCATCTTCAACTCGAAATTCTGCATGTTATCCAGCACGATAACGCGGGAGGCGCCACTAACCGGTAGTTTGAAATTTTTAGGTCGAAAAGAACCCTAGAGAGATTCGCTCCTACGGAGCTAACCTTCGGCCTTGCCGTTTGAATTTTAGGTCGAGGCCAAAGCTCTCTAGGAGCAACATCTTTATAGCTATCGGCACCTCAGATTTCGGGAAGCTCCGTAGGAGCGGCATCTGATTCACGTCGACACCAAGAGCTGGCCGAGGAACTGCAATCTGTCCAGGGACCGCGCGGTAATTTTCATTTTCCTTCAGCGTAGATCGCTGGTATAAAAGGAATTAGTTAGGAGGGGCGATTCATGCCATCCACGACTAAACTCTTCCGGAGCGTTGCTGTGACTATTATTTACGCCGCGCTGTTCGCCTTCAATACCGCTCTCAGCACTGGTCACGAATCACAGGGAGTTCTGGCCGGCAATTTAGCGACACAATTATCGATAGCGTCGGGCCAAAATGTGTTCATGGAAGGGGAACAGGGGACGGAGACTGCAAAACAAAACCTCGATTCCCAAGGAGTCATATTGAAAGGGTATGACGTTGTCGCTTTCTTCAAAGAAAGAAAAGCCGTCAAAGGTAGTTCTGACTTGTCGACAACTTATCAAGGCGCAACCTACCTGTTTACATCAGCTGCCAATAAAGCCGAATTTGAGAAAAACCCTGCTAAGTATGTTCCGCAGTATGGCGCATTCTGTGCCTATGGGGTAGCCCTCGATGTCCTGGCGGATCCTGAAGTTCCCGACGCTTTTCTGATTTACAAAGGGAAGCTGTACGTCTGCGGAAACCAGGGGGCCCTGAAAGATTTCAAGAAAGATATCGATAGTAATATTGATAAGGCCAACACCAACTGGCGTCAGTTAGCCAGCCAGTAGTTCTCGCGGACTGTTCAAAGTTTAGGTTGGCGAATGGGGCGCGTCCCATGAGGGATTTCAGGTCTTGACCATGAAATGGGCTGTTCTGTTAGCCCATTTCATGGTCAAGACCGACCGACGGGCATTTCAATTGGTCACCACGAAATCTCGTGACGCTGCCGGAAAAACTTTCCGGACAACGAATGGGGAGCCTCGCTGGCTAACCACACCGTAGTATCGGCGCCTTCCTCAACGGACAAAGAGGCGTTTGGACCGCCCATATCGGTTCGGACCCAGCCGGGACAGACGGAGTTGACCGCAATGCCTCGGCTGAGGAGTGCTTGATCGAACATAATCGTCGCTCCGTTTAGGGTGAGCTTCGAAAGACAATAACTCGGAACACCCGACGAAAGGCCGTCTATCTCACCATAACCGCTCGATAGGTTGATGATACGGGCTTGGTTCGCCCGGCTGAGAAAGGGGAGAAAAGCTTGGGTTACTCTGATGGCGCCAAAGGTGTTTGTTTGAAAGGTGTTGGTTAGTAGTTCCCGCGTAGCCGTGAGGATGTCGATCCCTTCATCGGGGTAAATCGCAGCGTTGTTAACCAAGACATCAAGCCGATCCGATTCTTTACCAAAACTTTGAGCGGCCCGGGTGATGCTTTCGTCATCTGCGACATCAAGTGCAAGAAATCCGATATCGCCTTTGATCGATGAGGCAGCTCTTGTCCCGGCTTTAGGATCGCGTGCAGTCAGGATAACTCGGAACCCTTTGGCCGCGAGTTGGCGTCCGATTTCTTTACCGATTCCGCGGTTCCCGCCGGTCACTAGCGCAATCTTGCCTTTACTCATGGTAGACATTGTCGTTGATCTTGGTCAGCTGCTAGCCCACATTTCTTCGGGTGGTTAGCTTACGGGTTGCATACCGATTTGATGTCGCCCTAGCGGAGCTGATCTCGTCTGGGTCATGGCAGCTATAAGGATTTCGCTCCTTCGGAGCTGTTTTCAGCGGTGCGCTGAAATTGTTTTTCAACAGGCCGGTACCGGAGATCAAAGGCTAGCGCTTCGTGGTTCCATGCAGTACGAGACCGTCATTTGTAGGTCATTCGTTCCAGCTCTTCGGGGTAACGATCTCCCTGGATTGAGATCTTGGCTGCGGCGGCATCGATCTCGTGCAGTTCATCAATTGATAGGTCGATCTCGGCCGCAGCGATATTTTCTTCCACCCGGGATAACTTGGTGGTTCCTGGGATGGGAACGATCCACGGTCTTTGGGCAAGCAACCAGGCAAGCGCGATCTGCGCGGTGGTTACCTGTTTACGTTCCGCGATGGCAGAAAGTAGCTTAACCAGTGCCTGATTGGATTTCCTGGCCTCGGCGGTAAAGCGAGGGATACGACTCCGCAAATCGGTGCTGGCAAAGGTAGTATCTACATTGATTGTACCAGTAAGAAATCCCTTTCCTAGCGGGCTGTAGGGTACAAAGCCGATGCCGAGCTCTTCGAGCATCGGCAATACTTCGGCCTCGGGACGATGCCACCAAAGTGAGTATTCGCTCTGAACTGCGGTAACTGGCTGAACCGCGTGTGCTCGGCGGATTGCATCGGCTGCCGCTTCAGACATGCCGAAGTGTTTCACCTTTCCCTCCTGAATGAGTTGTTGCACCGCTCCGGCTACATCTTCGATCGGGACCTGCGGGTCGACGCGATGTTGATAGAAGAGATCGATAGCATCAACCCGGAGCCGTTTCAGGGAACGTTCGAGCCCTTGTTTGATGTACTCTGGCCGGCTATTCAGGCCGACTGAACGGGGAACGCCAGCGTCTTCTTCGAATTTGAACCCGAACTTGGTTGCAATTATCACTTGTCCCTGGAACGGCGCTAGAGCTTCACCGACAAGCTCTTCGTTGGCAAATGGGCCGTAGACTTGGGCTGTGTCGAAGAAAGTGACACCACGTTCGACTGCCGTTCGCAGCAGTGAGATCATGTCTTGTTTGTCGACCACCGAACCGTACGCACCGGTCATACTCATGCAGCCGAGGCCGATCGCCGAGACTTCAAGATTGCTGGTTCCAAGTCTTCGCTTTTTCATTTTTGTTACTCTGATCGCTTCTCAAACACGCCTTTGAATACCGGTATCGCAGAAAAAACAGCCGGCCAACCGGCGTAAAAAGCTAACTGAGTTAGCATTTCAGAAGCTTGCGCTGTGGTTAGGCCGTTATCCAGAGCCCGGTTTAGATGATAGGGAATTTGTGCGGTTTGGCCTGAGGCAATGAGTGCGCTGACGGTGACTAAACTCCGGTCCCGAGGTGCTAAGGCGGGACGTAACCAAAGATCATTAAATAGAAGGCTACTGGTGTACCGTACGACTCCCGGAGCCACTGAACCGGCATCCTGTTCCACTCTGGCCGCGCGTTGCGCCTCCGCAGCTTCATCAATGGCAAGACGCTCACCTGTTTCCGGCGGAAGCTCATTGATTCCGCGTTCAGCAAAAACAACTTTGGTAATCGCGGCTGCGCTCGTGGCATTGGCCCAGCCGGAATAGAAGGCCAGATGCGTTACGATCTCGGAAAGTTCGGTGGGAGTGACGCCGCTATCGAGTGCCAGATTGAAATAGTAAGGCATTTCAATCGCTTGGTTCCTAGCGATCAGGACGGCCACGATAATGATGCTTCGATCGCGTGGGGATAGATCGGAGCGCTGCCACAACTCGCCGAGCAAAGGACCTTCGGTGTATTTCGCAAAAGCCGGCGCCACCTTCCCTAGATCTTCCAGCCCAACAGACCTAGGCCTCATTACTGGCGATCCCCTTTTCGATAAATCACGTTCAACCAGGTTAAGCCTACCACTTTCGCGTTCCTTCCTTGCACCGCTAATCCACGGCGTACGCTGAATAGGTGTCGCAGAAATGCTATCAAAGTTAGTCCGATGACTAGCGGTCCGGGTCCCACCAACAGCCAGAAGACTGGATGGTCACTAAACGCAGAAACGATCGTGCCTAGAAGGACTAGGGAAAAAGCGAATCCGAAGCCGCTAATATCGCCGGTAGTCCAATTCTCTTTAATCGCCTTATTCATAGAGTCGCGATGGGAGTATCGGCCCCCAATCACACCCTTGCTCTCGGGATCTTGCGCGGCCTGTCGGAGTTTTGCGGAAAAGAAAGAACCGGCATAGGGGACAGACCTAGCACTTCGGATCTTGGACTCAACACCTCGGGTAATGACCTGAAGTCCACCGCGGAACATTTCTCCTTCGTGCGCCACCGTCTTTATGTCAGCCTAGCTGGCATGGCGCAGCCGACCAAAGAGCAGATCGAGAACATAATTTCCGGGCAGATGCAGGAGCTTATGGAGAAAGTGCCTGCCAACAGCGGCGTTTCCGCGGCCTTCTATTGTCCCTCCCATCCGTACGTGAAGAGGTACTACAACTATGGGCGGGCAAATGATCGGGCAGAAATGTCGGAACACACGATCATCTGTATTGGGTCGACCACCAAGATATTCACGGGTTCATTAATCGCGTACCTGCACATCTTGGATAAGGTCGGCCCGCTCGATCGCACGTTAGTAAGAAAACATCTGCCGGCCGTGAAATCAGATACGATGACGTTGCTGCAGTTAGCGACGCATACGTCGGGAATGCCGGAGAATATACCGGATGACCCAGGCGAGCGTTTATTTAAAGATGAACCGCCTACACCTACGCTGAAAGAGTGGTGGTCGAATCCGTCTAACTACGGCAAAACGGTGGGTCAATGGGTCTATTCTAATATTGCGTTCGTAACGTTAGGTTACGCAGTCGAAGCGATCGCGAACGACGGCGCGTTTAAGCCCGGCTACTCGAAGTATTTGAGCGATTGGATTACGACTCAAACCAATCCCCCAATGACGCGCACCTGGACGACCGTGCCCGAGGATGTGCCACCGGAGCTCGTCGCTACGGGGCATGCGGAGAACGGTGATACCCGCAAGATACAGAACGGCTCGGATATTAAGAGCACCGCTGCGGATATGCACACCTGGGTCAAAGCAAATCTCGATGCCATCAATGGGCCGACGACGTCGTTTCTGCAGGCGCTTCATAATGCCACCAGCGTTCATCTGCGGAATCTAAAGCACCCCAATGGAAAGGACACAGGGTTCGACATGGGATTGGCCTGGCAGATCTCTAACCGGAATGCCAGTGAGCCGACGGTCATCAGCAAGGATGGAGCAGTGGGCCGAGGCGGCTCGTCTTCTTGGTTTGGATTGGTGCCGCAGAGCGAGCAACATGATTGGCCGGAGATGGGGCTGGCCATGTGTTTGAATTCATTTGGGAGCAACCCCGGTCGCTTTGGCCGGTCTGCACTTTTGGAGATTGCGAAATTATTTTAGTTCAGACAAATGGAATAGCCGCGAAAATGCGCAAAAGTTAGCCGAAAATCTCAGTGCACTGGATTGTGGCTGCACCCTTTTTCTGCGCCTTTTAAGCCCTTTTGCGGCTATTCCCTTTCGGTGTTCCTGATATTAACTAACGGTGCCGCCCCAGAAATCCCTAGTCATTCTGGTCGGTTCGGACTCAATTCTTTGATGCCTAATCTTACGAGGGTCGGCTTAGTCACCGGTGGGGGAAGCGGAATTGGCCGGGGGGTCGCAATGGCGTTGCTGGGAGCGGGTTATCAGGTGGTGCTGGCGGGCAGAAGGAAAGAAGCGCTCGATGAGACTCTGGCTTTGGCCAAGGGAAGCAAGACCAACGCATTGGCTGTTCCCACGGACGTGACCGACCCGGCTGCGGTTCGGGAACTATTTGCGCAGACCGAACGCGCATTTGGTCGATTGGACATTTTGTTCAACAACGCCGGAGCCGGCATTCCCGGCGCTGAACTGGAGGACGTGACCTACGAACAATGGCAACGGGTGGTCCAGACTAATTTGAGTGGACCCTTTTTCTGTACTCAGGAAGCATTTCGGCTGATGAAACGACAAACACCCCAAGGCGGTCGGATCATCAACAACGGTTCGATTTCGGCGCACGCCCCGCGGCCAAACTCGGCCCCGTACACTGCGACCAAACACGCGATCACTGGACTTACCAAGTCAACCTCGCTCGATGGCCGGAAATACAATATAGCCTGTGGGCAGATTGATATCGGAAATGCAGCAACGGAAATGGCGAAGAGGCTAGGG
>JAFAZK010000139.1 GCA_019239825.1 Verrucomicrobiota bacterium
TTGATCATCGCCGCGTGACGTCGTGGTTCGCTGAAACGGGCGGAGAAGCGTGGGCATCCTGCCCCATTACAGAGAACGGTCTTGTCCGAATTCTATCCAATCCTACTTATCCGGGACTGTCTGGCAGTGTATCGCTAGCGATAGAACTTCTCCGGAAATTAACGCGCCATCAAGGACACCATTTTTGGTCGGATGACTACAGCATTTGTAAAGGGCCGGCTGACCTTAGACACATCGCCGGTCATAAACAAATCACTGATCTTTACTTGCTCGGTCTGGCGGTCAGGCGAAAAGCAAAGTTCAGCTCTCTGGACCGGCATCTGCTCGCGCAGGGTGGACCTCAATCCTACGAGGTTGTCTGAGCTATTTTGACCGAGTCGGCGCGCCTGGAATCTTATGGGCTAATCTCTGGTCGGCGAAAACGGTTTGTTAGGGGTCAAAACTCTGCGGTAGCCGGATGGTTACGGCTCTTGATTCGCCGATCGGATTCCCCTTTTGACGCTTCGACCTTCGTCTTTTACGAGCTAAAGCCGACCAGATCGAGGAACTCAGCGCTCCTTTCGCGATCCGTCACTGTAGTGTCCAAAGCGGAAACGGGTCCCCTTCGTTCAGCCCGGGATCACGATAATAGACGAGATCCAGCCGGCCATCCTTAAGAGCGCCGGTATAAGGTTTGATCTCGCCAAAAGCGAGCGTGTTGAATGAGCCGCGGTACTTGGTACTGATTTGCACGATTACCTGATACTGATCGCCTCTTTTCTCGATCGCGATCACCATTGCCGGAAGCGACGTCATTTCCGGCGACACTTCATACTGTCAGGCCGCAGGTGAGCAAGGACTATTTTTTCGCTCCTAGCACCGCGTCCTTCGCCGCCTTGGCCACTCGGAATTTAACGACCGTTTTCGCCGGAATTTTGATCTTCTGTTGCGTCTTTGGGTTGATGCCCATGCGCGCTTTCCTTTTCTGCTTTACCAGCTTGCCAAAGCCGGGCAGAACGAATTCGCCGTCCTTTTTGATCGCTTTATAGGCGAGAGTCGAAAGCGTATCGAGGAAAACACCGGCGGTTTTTTTGTCCGTTTGAGCCGCCGCGGCCAGAGCAGTTTGAAGTTCAGTCTTGGTCATTCTAGCCGCGTGCTATACCATAATGGATTATGGCTTTTCAAGCGGATCGCCGCCGACGAGGCTGCTAAAAACTTATGATGGACGGGCGGCTTTCACCTGTCACCTGCCGCTTCACCCCCTCTGACCGCTCACCACCAATCACCAATCACTACTCACATCTCAGCTTTCCCTTTGCCATTCCAAGCCGCTAACGCCTCGTCCTCACCCCCTCGCTTCGGTCCTGTCGCTCCGCAGTTCGGGCAAACCCCTTGAAACCCTCCCCTCACTTTCTCAATAACTCCCTTAACCTTTTTGCAGAACGGACAGCGCCGAGGCTTCGGGATCCCTCGCCAATTCCTGTATTCCCGATACTCGTAGCCGGACGGTGCAATCCCCCGGCCGCTGTCCGCCGGCATGGAATCTAGAAACGCGATGATCCGTCTGGCATCCCGCGGCGTGCTGTTACCGGAAAGCCACGAATAAATCGTCGTTTCTCTGACTCCAATTCGGTGCGCGACTTGATTCCCGGTGAGATAGTTTAACCGGACAAATTCGCGAAGTCGTTCGACCGCGTTCTTTCGTTCATCCAGTGACCCGTGTTGCCGTGCCATGTCGGCCGCATTCTTGAATTCTCGCGATCGAAAATCAAGGCTTGCAGAAAAGGCACCCCGGAGGCAAAAGAGCCTCGCGCAGCGGGCGCGGAGGACGCAACGGAAGAGAAGAGTGCAGTCAAGATCGGAAACGGAGAGGAGCCTGACAGTCATTTAAAATCTCGATGTCCCGGATCCTGAAGTGGTTTATTGTCGACACTCATCGAAGTGTAATTTGAGGAACGCGTGTTTTAGATCATATGTTTCACCGTTCGGCTTCAATTGGAGACGCTCAAGCTCTTGGTGAGCTGAACCACCAGCTGATAGAGGATGAAGGGCATCGGAATCCGATGACGGTTCCTGAATTGGTCAGTCGAATGCGGCGTTGGTTAGAGACCGACTACCAAGCCTCTATCTTCGAGGATGGCTCCGCTATTGTTGCCTACGCGCTGTACCGTTATGAGAACGACCATGTTTACTTGCGTCAATTCTTTGTCCAACGCCAGAAGCGCCGTTCCGGACTTGGTCGGCATTGCTTGAAGATTCTATTTTCACAGGTTTGGCCTGAGGGTAAGCGTATTAGCGTAGATGTATTGTGCACGAACCCAGGTGGCATCGCATTCTGGAAAGCGGTCGGATTCACCGATTATTGTGTCACCCTTGAAATTACCAATCGGACAAACAATGCGTAAGCGGGCTAGGTTAGTAATCAACCGCATGCAGGCGGCCCGGAAGTACTCCTGAAGCTCGCCCCAGATTTTCATGTTTGCTTCTTCTATATTTTTCTTGATGAATTTCTTCTTATTCGCGAATCGCTTCAGTCGGGTTGATGCGCACTGCCTTTGATGCTGGCAGAAGTTAAGCGAGCATTGCGGTTGCGCCCGTATAACAATCCTGCAATCAGCTGCGCACCAGTCAGAGTGCCATAAAGGCCGATGCTGCATAGGAATAACGCCGCGCCGACTGCGAAAAGAGTGCTGACTTCTCAAATTTAAGTTAGAAAGCACTTATGAAGTTCTCGAGCGATGTAGGCGCCCTTGAACCCTTCACCACGGAAGAACGGACCAGGGCAAAAATCCAGCGTTCGCGTAAAGGAGGTAACCGCTGAGATGGCCGTGCGTTTGGAATGTCGTCGCGTGTTTGTATTAGTGATGCCGCACCTATGAAACTCTCAGATCCCAATCCTTATTGGCCGATCGTTTTCTCGCCGGCAAACTGATTCGCTGGACCCACGCTTAACACCACCCTGGTCGCTTTAATATAGAGCACCTTGTCGGAAAGCCCGTTCACGATTTCCTCTTTGGAAGCCTCGAGCGAGCCGTAAACCCTGAGCGTTCCCTGCCTACCGTTCCGCAGAGCTACATCCAATTTGCTCGCTTT
>JAFAZK010000193.1 GCA_019239825.1 Verrucomicrobiota bacterium
CATTTCCAGACCGGCCAAATTAAAATGCCAATCCGCTAACAAAAATGCCCGCGAGTTTTATGGGCACTTGGGCTGGAGAGAAGGTGAGCAAGGACACGATGACATCGGGCGCTGGATTGAATTTATTTTGGATTAGCGCTTCGCGAACAGCCGATAGCCAAATGGTAAGTGCCGGAGAGACTCAGTGCTTGAGTCAGCAGCCGATGATCATTGGCCACCGGCTATTCGCGAAGCGCCGCCATGCCTTCGACATAGGAACATGCTTTTCGAAAGCCGAGGCGGTGATAGAGCTTTGCAGCAGGGCTTTCGAGGCCGACGTTCAGGCCAATGGTCCGTATGCCCTCTTTAATGAGGGCGCTTACGACCGCGCTGGTCACGCGTGCGCCCAATCCTTTGCCGCGATACTCGGGAAGGCAAAAAACGTTTCCAACGGCGGCAACGTTTTCACTTCGGTTGATCAAATGGGTGCCGGCTGCCGCCACCAACCGCCCGTGGTCGCGGATTCCGAAGTAGACTCCATTTGCCACCTGTACCGCCGAGAAGAAGGTTCCCTCTTTTTCCTTTCCGTCGCGACGATCGTAGAGCTCCACCAATTCTTTCAAATGGTCCGCTGCAATCGTTTCGACGCCTGTGAAATCAGCCAGTGCGGGTTCTCGCAGAATCATTCTCTGCATCACCTTGGTCATTACTCGCTGATAGCGTTCACTAACTAACCTTAAGATCTCCGGTCTAATATGCACATAAACGCTCGGAGGCAACGGAGCTTCATCCAGAAGCCGTTCTACGGCCACGGCTGAGCCAATGGCAAAGAAAACGGGAGGATCAAAAGCTCGGTAAAACAAGGTTACCGCAGGCGGATCATGCGAGGTGAAACGCCATTCACCATGCCCGAGTTCCTCAGGCGCCAAATCGCCCAAAGCGTAAAGACTCCACGCTCTATCGTGGTTCAGGATCTCGCAGATACGGTGGAAAGGCTCAAATCCAGGGCGATCATCTTTCACGTTTCACCTTTGCCAGCGCCGATCCTCGCTCGCACCTCGCGATAACATTCTAAGAAACCAGACGCAAAATCCTCAGCACGGCTTTCGATCCATTCGTCAACGATGGATAACGGAAAGAAGCCACCGGTTTCGATTTCCTGTTCATTGAGGTCGACAATTTCTTCGCCTTCGACCAGGTAGACGCGGATAAATTCCTGGCCCGTTTTTTCCGAGGCCGCTACCTGAGCGATCTCTTTGGGTTCGGCGGTCAAGCCGAGCTCTTCGAGCAATTCCCGGCTGGCGCATACCTGGTAGGATTCTCCCACATCGACATGCCCGGCCGCGCTAGAATCCCATTTCCTCGGGAAATTATCTTTGCGATACGAGCGCCGCTGCAGAAATAATTCTCCTGCGTTGTTCAGCACAAAGATATGGACCGCCCGATGCAAGAGTTTCTCAGCGTGAACGGTCGCGCGGTCGACACCTCGGGTTGGATGATCGTGCTCGTCGACGACCTGCAGACTCTCTTTCGGATCAACCGCATCGGGTCGAGGCGCAACCAGGACCCCGGGTCCAGCTTGGTCAGAGACATCGGACCCAAGACCGTGCCGCGCTACCGAGGAAAAATCGCCTAGACGTCTTGCTAGATTGACCCAGGCCTCAGGCGACAGCTCTTCGGCCCGGCTAAGTCCGCTCAGCCCCGAGGCAGCCAAGGCTTCTTCTGCCGCTCTGGAGGGCACTAATTTGGAGAGCGTATTCGTTAGCTTCTTTCGTCTTTCGGAGAATCCCGCCTTTACAACTTTCTCGAACCACCGCTCGCTGATCTCCGACACATCCTGTGGTCGCTTTTTTCTAAACTCGATTACCAGGGAATCCACCTCTGGCCGAGGGAGAAACACACTCGGAGGGAGCACCTTCAACCGTTTAATTTGCCACCGGCGTTGCAGCAAAACGGAAAGCGAACCGTACTCGCCGGACCTGGGAGAAGCGGTGAGGCGGTCGCCCACTTCCTTCTGGACGGTCAACACCATGCGAGAGATTGGGCAGGGCTCAGCGGAGAAATGGAAGAGGAGCGCGGTTGATACGTAGTAAGGCAAATTGCCGACCAGCTTAACCTCACCTTTACAAAAAAGAGCCCGTTTGTCGTACTGGAGCGCATCGCCTAGTCTGACCTCCAGGGAGGGTCCACTAAACCTCTCTTGCAAAAACGAAGCGAACAAACGGTCCTTTTCGAGCAAAGTTGCCGACACCCGATCGAGGGGCAGCCACTCGGTCAGAGCACCTAAACCAGGACCGATCTCCAACACGTGATCGCCCGGCTGTAGTTCGAGACGATCAACGATCCAACGGGCCAGATTATTATCGTGTAAGAAGTTCTGCCCTAACGATTTACGTGGAGATGCTCCCAACTTCTCCAGCGTTGACATGATTTCGGAGATCTTCACTCAGCCCAAGTCGATCGGAAGCCACTTGCTACCACGTTTTCCTCAAAAAGGGGCAACTTTTTAACAAGTTATTCACACCCGTTTGCTTCGTTCCCGGATCTTTGTCTCGGCCTTCTCTACGTCTTCTAAATTAGCGGTTCCTCGCTTTCTCAATCGCTTCAGGCGCCGGCCAAGGAAGCGGCGAACGTCGGCAAGCGGAATTCCGTCGATGAAGTAAGAAGTTGCCGCTCTTCCGATTCCGTACGTACCAGCAGCGGCGATCCCTCCAGAGATGGCATTGCCCCAACCGGGTAATACTTTGACCGCCGCCCGAGCGCCTTCCCGAAAGACCATTCCGAAGCCTATATTCGCTCCCAACGCTCCTACAAATTCGGCAGCAGCCCGTAGGCTGAGTTCGCGCCCGCCGATGTGCATCACTCCGGCTACCATAGCGAACTGCAACGTGGTTAAGATGGGAAAGTCGGCTAGAGGGATCGGCTGAGCGCCCACGGCGGCACAGATGGCTGTAACCGACCGTATCAGACGCAGCGATAACTCTGTCTGCAGCTCTTTGGCTCCGACCAGACGTGCCACGTCAACTTGCGCTTCATCCGGCAGCTCCCGGGCCAACAAGTCGCCGAGCATACGGATGTTTCGCCTTTCGTCGCGCTCCGGATCGAGGGTTCCGTCCTGACGAAACCGCACGAACGAAGATACCGCCACTACTCGCACAAAATGAGCCGCTATCCCTCCTTGGCCGCTAAGCCAGGACTGCAGCTCGATACGACGCTTATCCACCGCTTCACGCGTAATTGTCGCCGGGAAATCGATAACTCCGATCAACGGCACCTTGCGATCGTATCGCTCGCGAACAAAATCCAACACTCGAATGGTTTGTTCATTGTAGGCCTTAAAGTCGCCCGAGGTCTTTCCATCGACCAAGAACAAGCACAGGTCGGGTGCCTCTTCGGCTAGAACATTCGTCAGACCGGCCCAAGACCGGCTGCTTTCGGTTATCTGGCGCGCGTCGAGTACGCGGAACCCACCTTTCCCTTTCTGTTCATAACTAACCCAGCCGACGGTCTGGTTCGAATCAATCAACTTGAGCTCAGAACCGACGAGCGCCGACAGAAGGGCTGAGGCATTTGCAGACGCTTGGCCAAGTAAAGCGATACGGGCCGGGCGCTGGGCTATAAAGATCTGCTTGATCGGCCGCAATTCGTTCAGCACCGCGCTTTGCAACGGCCCGGGAAGACGCCCGACCAGGCCTTCGATCTTCTCGTAGATGTTAAGCAACAACTGCTGGTTCATAAAAGGAAACAAGTTGAGCTCCCAGGGATAGAGCCCTGCGCTGTTTGTTTCGCCATTTAATGGCTGGTCGGTCTTTCGCCGAACCGCTCTTTCGGCAGGTGGTCGACATTGCTGGCACCGTCTCCGGCATTGCCGATGCTCCTGGTAATTCTCGGCTTGCCAGACGTAGCCTCCCGGAGTTTCAGACGACGGGGCGAAGTCCGGCGTTCTCGCTCGTTGTCAGGCCGCTGCTTGTTCCAAGAGCGCTTTTGCCAGCAGGGTCACATGTTCGGCCGGCTTTACTTTCTTC
>JAFAZK010000291.1 GCA_019239825.1 Verrucomicrobiota bacterium
CGGCCTGTTGATTCTCTGTCGAAGTGGCGAGCGGCGGATAGAGGCGGACGCCACTACCAGCGGCGACACCATTGTCGTCCGTTTGCTGGAAACCCCCGCAGCCGACGCGGCGGTCCCAGATTCGATTGTCCATTATGTGGCGCGCACCCATGAGAGTGTAATTCTCGAAGATGCCTCAGCCCAGCATCCGTTTTCCGCAGACGCTTACTTCCGTCGGCAGCATGCCCGTTCAATTCTCTGCACGCCGCTGATTAACCAAGCCAAACTTATCGGTCTGCTCTACCTCGAAAATAATCTGGCGCCGCACATTTTCACTCCTGACCGCATCACCGTGTTGAAGGTACTTGCCTCGCAGGCGGCAATCTCCCTAGAGAATAGTCGCCTTTACCGCGATATCAAAGAGCGCGAAGAAGCCTTACGCCAAAGTGAGGCCTATTTATCCGAGGCGCAGAGACTAAGCCACACAGGCAGCTTCGGCTGGGATGTAACTGGCAGGAAAATTTACTGGTCGCAGGAAACCTTCCGCATCTTTGCCTACGACCCTGCGACTGAACCCACTTTGGAACTGGTACTCCAGCGAACTCATCCAGAGGACAAAAGGATGGTTCGCGAACTTTTTGATCGTGTTTCGACTGAAAAAAAGTTTTTCGATTTTGAGCATCGATTGCTGATGCCTGATGGGTCTGCTAAATATCTCCGGGTGGTGGGTCACCCCTCGACCAAAGACGAGTCAGGCAGATTCGAATTTGTTGGCGCGGTGACGGACATCACTGAGCGAAGACGGGCTGAGGAAGCAGTGAGCAAGGCACAAGCGGAGTTGGCTCACGTATCACGGGTGGTGACAATGGGAGAGCTGACTACCTCGATCGCACATGAAGTCAATCAGCCGCTGACTGCAGCGCTGAACAGCGCTAGCGCTTGTTTGCGTTGGCTAGCGGCCAATGAGCTGGACGAGGCACGACAATCTACCTCGCGGGTGATCGCAAGTGTGCGTCGAGCTAGCGAAATCATCGCCGGGATTCGTGCGTTGGCTAAGAAGGCGCCGCCGCAAAAGGAGCTACTCGGCCTCAATGAAACAATTGGTCAAGCCATCGTCATGGTCCGCAGCGAACTCCACGATCATAACGTTTCGCTACAGACTCAGCTCGCAAATAATCTACCGCTGATCAAAGGAGACAGGGTCCAATTGCAACAGGTCATCCTCAACTTATTCATCAATGCAATCGAAGCGATGGCTGAAATCGAAGAAGATCCGCGAATATTGTCGGTGAGTTCGGAACGAACTACTGACGTCTCTGGCGACCCGGGCGACGTATTAATCGGGGTGCGAGATTCGGGACCCGGGCTGGATATGAAGAGTCTTGATCGTCTGTTTGATTCCTTCTATACGACTAAGTCTCAAGGTCTGGGCATGGGGTTAGCGATCAGCCGTTCAATTATCGAGGCTCACGGAGGACGCCTTTGGGCGGAAAACTCCCCTAAAGGCGCTCTGTTTCAATTTACGTTACCGATTTTGCCGGAGCGAGCGAGCAGTGAGCAGTGAGCGGTAAGCAGTAAGCATTTTACTATGAGTGAATCGGATGGAGCGTTTCGGTCGTTGAGTAAGGGCTTCGTTCAGGATTATACAGATCTCCTGGCCAATCGGATGAGTTTTAAGCTGAGCAAAGAAATTTTTGAAGTGACGAAGGAATTTCCTAAGGAAGAGATGTATTCTTTAACCGACCAGTTTCGCCGAGCGATACGGGCTGTAGGAGCCAACATTGCAGAAGCCTGGGGCAAACGACGGTACGAGAAGCATTTCGTAAGTAAGCTCACCGACGCAGATGCCGAACGCTTAGAGTCGCAACACTGGCTGCGAACCTCTTACGCCTGCGAATATCTTACTAACGATCAAGCGGAGAAAATGAACGAAAGATTGTTGGAGCTCGGCCGCCTTTTAAATGGCATGATCGAAAGATCATCCGCTTTTGTCATTGGAGATGATCGCGTCCGAGAGGACCATTCGATCGACGAATTCTTTTAAAGACACCGAGCTCCGCTTACCGCTAACTGCTTACTATTTACTGCTTCCTGCTTACCGCTCACTGCTTACTAGTATGCCTGAGCCAACAGTTTTCATAGTCGACGATGACGCGCTCGTGCGCGAATCGCTCAAAGATCTCATTCGCTCGGTTGGGCTGCGAGTTGAGCTGTTCGCGTCGGCTCAAGAGTTCCTGCGAGCCCAACACCCAGATGCGCCGACTTGCTTGGTGCTTGATGTGCGCATGCCGGGTCTGAGCGGGTTCGACTTGCAGAAGCAAGCTTCAGAGGCGGGTCTGGAAATTCCGATCATATTCATTACTGGTCACGGCGACATTCCGATGACGGTCCGTGCGATGAAGGCCGGAGCCATTGAGTTTTTGTCAAAACCTTTCCGTGACCAGGATCTGCTCGATGCGATTCAGCAAGCGCTGGAACGGAGCCGAAAAGCTCGCGAGCAACAGGCGGTCACTAAAGAGCTGCGCCGGCGTTTTGCATCGCTCACACCACGCCAGCGCGAAGTCATGGAAAGAGTTGTGGCGGGCCTGATCAACAAAGAGACAGGAGCCGAACTCGGTATCAGCGAAAAAACCGTCAAAATTCAGCGACATCAAGTGATGGAGAAGATGGGCGCCCGTTCGTTACCCGAACTGGTTAGGATGGCCGATAGCCTGGGGATAATAGGCCGAAAGTCCTAATCGGCGTTACTAAGGAAGATTAGAAATTTTCAGTCTTCGGCCTGAGCGTGTCCTATTAGCCTACCTTGCAAATGGATGCCAGAAGTGAAGTTAGGGATCGAGGCCAAGCAGGTATGGACAATGCAGGCTATGCCAAGAATTCCGTTAATTTCCATTATAGATGATGACGAAGCCATCCGGAGATCGCTGGACGACCTGATCCGATCGGCAGGGTTGCGCGCGCGGGGCTTTTCTTCAGCCGAAGCGTTCCTGCAATCAAATCAAAGGAGCGAGACAGACTGCCTCATTCTTGATTTATGCTTACCTGGAATGAGTGGACTTGAGCTCCAACGTCAGCTGGCTGATGACAATTTCGACCTGCCGATCATTTTGATGACGGCACACGAAAGTGGAGATCAGCGAAGACAAGCCATCGAAGCGGGTGCCGTCGCGTTTTTGAGTAAGCCCTTTGAGGAGGCAGATCTACTGAATGCAATTGATAGGGCTCTAAAAGATATGTGATCCAAAACAGTTAGGTTTATTCGCGAGAAACTTGCGACTCGCGAGGAGGTTGACCATGAATGAGCATAACCCGTTTGTCTGTGTAATCGATGACGAGTCTTTGATTCGAGAAAGCTTGCGCGATTTGTTGCGTTCGGCGGGACTGAAAGTACAGACCTTTGCTTCGGCACAGGAGTTTCTGACCAGCCAGCCTTCGGAGACTCCAGCCTGCCTGCTGCTTGATGTACGAATGCCAGGAATAAGCGGTCTGGAACTTCAACGACAACTTTGCAGTGGCGGATCTCCGGTCCCAATCATTTTCATGACGGGTCACGGTGACATTCCAATGAGCGTGCGCGCGATGAAGGCCGGGGCTTTTGAGTTTCTGACCAAGCCATGTCGGGACGAGGACCTGCTTAGAGTCGTTAACCAAGCAATTGAACGCGGCTCGCGGACTGGAGAATCTAACAACGAATCCGATGAAGACCGATCATTCCTCAACGATGAACTGCGCAACAAAACGAGCTTCTTGGAGATAGTTGGCGAGAGTGAGGCTTTACGTCAGGTATTGCACCAGGTCGAGATAGTTGCCCCCAGTGATGCGACCGTCTTGGTTCTGGGTGAAACCGGCACTGGAAAAGAGCTGATCGCTCGGGCCATCCACGAACGCAGCCGGCGAAAAGGCAAACCACTTGTCCGGGTCAATTGCACGTCAATCCCAAAAGAATTGTTTGAAAGTGAATTCTTCGGCCACGCGAAAGGCGCCTTCACAGGTGCGATTCGAGACCGAGCCGGCCGCTTTGAGGTCGCCGCCGGCGGTACGCTGTTTCTAGACGAAGTCGGTGAAATTCCTGTTGATTTACAGAGCAAACTGTTGCGCGTTCTGCAGGAGAAATCGTACGAGCGGGTTGGAGAGGAAAAAACGCGGCGGACCGACGTGCGAGTTGTTGCCGCCACCAATCGAGATTTAGCAAAAGAGGTGGCCGCAGGCCGCTTCCGCCCAGACTTGTACTACCGCCTCAACGTCTTTCCCTTGAAAGTTGCCGCCTTAAGAGAGCGAAAAGCAGATATCCCAGTTCTGGCCACGCACTTCGTGGAGTTGTCGGCTAAAGAACTCGGATGGCCGAGACCGAGATTAACGCGAGCAGGAATAGAAACGCTCCAAAACTACGACTGGCCAGGCAATATCCGGGAATTGCGTAATGTCATCGAGCGCGCTGTCATTTTAGCCCGGGGCGGCGCTCTTGAATTCGATCTTCCTGAAAACGGATCCAATCCCACCCCGATTGAACGAACGGATGTCAACCAACCGGAACCGAGGATTTTGACCGAGCCAGAGATACGACGCCTAGAGCGCGAAAATATTTTTGCTGTGCTCCAGAAGACTGGCTGGAAAATCAAGGGCGCCAATGGAGCCGCAGAGCTTTTGGGCGTAAAACCCAACACGTTGATCGCCCGAATACAAAAGATGGGGTTCAAACGGCCTCTCGAAAGGATGCCACAGACTTCTTCCCGGGCCTGAAGCCCTTCGTTCTGCCAACTTTCGCGATGTCCTGATTGCGGAGCGCGTCTTCCCGCGGCCGCGCATGTGCGTCAACTTAAGGTCGGTGGGTCAGTACCCCGAAGGGGTGATAGGACTGAGCCAGGGGTTTTAACCCCTGGTTAATTGTCCGGTGCGACGCACCTGAAAGTGGCGCTAGAAGATTATCGTTAACCGGTATCGTTCGCTAGCTCGACCAAATTACGCTAGTCTGGTGCCACTTTCAGGGCACATCGTTTAAAAATACCTAACCCAGGGGTTAAAACCCCTGGCGCAGTCCTGTCACCCCTTCGGGGTACTGACTAAACGGTTTTCTTCTCTTAAGTTGACGCGCAAGCGCGGTCGCGGGACGAAGCGGGCCGGTAAAGTGCTTAGCTTTTAGTTAGTACGAGTTTTCCGATTAACGGGGTCAAAGTTTTGTGAGATCAAAGATTCTGCACCGATCCCTCCTGACTCCGTTATGAGCGTAATGCTCTGACAGAGAGGCAGAAACAACGATAACTCCGCCTTGGCACGGGATATGTTTAACCAGGGAAACACCTCAAATTACTCAAAGCTACTAACCAATCGATTACTCCCGGTAGATGGAGGGATCCATGCCGGCCGGTAGTAATGCTAATCAAAACGAAACAACCGAGAACTAACAATGATGAATAAACACATGAAAATCATAGTGCCTGACCGCAGCGGCCTAATCGGCACAAGGCTGGCGAACAACCTTCGCCAACTCCGTCAATCGACCACACTAAAATAAATCTACTCGTATGCACGCAAAGATGAAAGCAATGGAGTTTACGGACAAAGGTAACCTGCAGCCGGTAATACGTCCGGTTCCCGAGCCGCAAGCGGGCGAAATGTTGATTCAGGTCTCCGCCGTCGGAGTGATGCCCACAGAAAAGTTTTGGTCTACGACCAGCCATTACGCGGACGGTAAAGTCCGAACCAAGGCGATTCCCGGACATGAATTCTCAGGCATAGTTGCGGGGTTAGGTGCAGGAGTAACTGGCTACAGTCTGGGAGATGCTGTTTTCGGCTTCAACGATTGGTACGCCGAGGGTGCTACGGCTGAGTTCTGCATCACAAAACCAGCGAATCTTTCTCTGAAGCCATCTTCTCTTTCCCACATCGAAGCGGCCTCAGTTCCGATTAGCTTGCTGACAGCATGGCAGGGACTGCATGTCCGAGCAAAATTACAGAAAGGCGAACGAGTCCTTATACACGGAGGGGCTGGGGCGGTGGGACTTTTCGCGGTTCAGCTAGCACAATCGCGAGGAGCTTATGTGATCGCCACGTCGTCCAAGGCGAACATCGATTTTGTAAAGCAGCTTGGAGCCGATGAGGTCATCGACTATCGAGAGCGCCGTTTTGAAGAGGCAGGCAAGGTCGATGTGATCTTCGATACTGTGGGTGGAGAAACCTTGGACAGATCCTGGGATCTTCTCAAGCCTAGTGGCAGGTTGGTCACGATCCCGGAAGTAGAATCAAGTACCGATCCCCGCTTAAAGAGCGCTTTTTTTATCGTTGAACAGGATGGAGAACAACTAGCTTCACTGGGCCAGCTTTTCGATTCCGGGGAATTGAAAACCTTTGTCAAAGCCGAGCTGCCAATGGAAGAAGCAGACCATGCTTATAGTGGCTCGATTGTTGGCAATCACGGCAAGCTAATCATCCGGACGAAATAATCCCGCTCGCCGTTGCTACAACTATACCTGCTCTTACCATCCAAACATGACCGGCAAATTGATCGTTCAACAGCCGATAGCAGAGGCACTCGCCTTTGAGGAATCAAGACGGTCTAGATCTGAACACAAACAAAACGAAAACCAAACAATAAACTAACTATTTATCTCTTAACTAACATGAAGAACACCTATACTAATGAACCTTCGCGCTCGGCCGCTCTTGCCGGGGCGCTCAATCGTCCTGGGATCGGAATTATCCGTTACGGTCTCGTGATCGTACTGCTTTGGATCGGCGGAATGAAATTCACGAGCTACGAGGCTGCCGGCATCGCGCCTCTGGAGATGCACAGCCCGTTCGTGGATTGGCTCTACGTTCTGCTAGGGCAGCGCCATATATCCGATCTTCTCGGAATCATTGAGATCGCCTTGGGCGTCGGAATCGCACTACGCTACCTATTTCCGCTCGTCTCCGGTATAGCCAGCCTGCTCTCGGCCGGGATGTTCCTGACTACCTTGAGCTTTCTCTTCACGACTCCGGGATGGGAACCCACTCTGGGTTTCCCAGCAATCTCCGCGATGCCGGGCCAGTTCCTGTTAAAGGACGTCGTACTGCTAGGCGCAACGATCTTCACCGCCAGCGAGGCATTTGGCGCCGTCCACAAATCAGAAACTTCTGTCGAACACGCCGATAGCGTTACCGCAGGCGCGAGGTAGCATTCTGGTCGTTCGGACAGCGTATCATTAGGTCCGCTGTCCAGGGAACGGCATGAGTTACCTAGGAAGGTTGAAACTGTAGAAAATTTCTCGCCTGAACAGCGCGGGAGAAAGAAGAATTATGAGGAAGAACCGTGTCGTCATTGTCGGCGGTGGTTTTGGCGGGATATACACCGCGCTTGAGTTTGAAAAGCGGCGTGATCCCGATTTCGAAGTCACGCTTATCAGCCAGGATAATTTCTTTCTATTTACCCCGCTGCTTCACGAAGTAGCGGCGAGTGATCTCGATTTGACCCACATCATCAATCCGATCCGAAAATTGTTGCGACGTGTTCAATTCTTCGAGGGGGAAGTTCAATCTGTTGACATTGCGAAACGTCAGGTGGTCGTGTCCCATGGATCTGACCTGCACAGGCATTCTTTGGAATACGACGACATCGTGTTTGCTTTGGGCTCAGTCACAAATTTCTACAACATTCCCAATCTGGCCGAGACGGCTGTTACGATGAAGTCGCTGGGGGACGCCATTGGGCTCCGCAATCGCCTGATCGAACACCTTGAGGAGGCCGATACCGAGTGCGCGGCCAATGATCGAATGTCTTTGCTCACATTTGTGGTAGCGGGCGGCGGATTCGCTGGGGTCGAAACAATCGGTAGTATCAGTGATTTCGTGAAAGAAGCTCTCCGCTATTACCCGAATCTGAGGCCAGAGATGATTCGCGTCGTTTTGGTCCACCCTGGCGAGTTTGTTCTCCCGGAGCTCGGTGAAGAACTTGGGCGATACGCTAGCCGCAAATTGGCTGAGCGCGGCATTGAAGTCAGGTCGAATACGAAAATTAAGGCAGTTACGTCGGACGGAGTCGAACTAACTGACGGGGCTCATATCACCACTCGTACTCTCGTTTGGACAGCTGGTATTGCCCCTCATCCTTTGCTAAAGAAAGTTCCCCTCCCAAAAGAGCATCAGCGCCTCAAAGTAAACGGGGCAATGGGCGTTGAGGGCTATCCGGGTATTTGGGCGCTGGGCGACTGCGCGATGATTCCCGATGGACATGGTCGGTATCAACCGGCGACCGCCCAGCACGCTTCACGCGAGGGTAGGGTGCTGGCTCACAATATCGTCGCGAACAGGCGTGGCGAAGATTTAATTCCGTTTAGATTCAACACGCTTGGCTTGCTTGCCTCGATTGGCCGGCGCACGGGGGTTGCGCGCATCCTGGGCTTCAACTTCTCCGGGTTTGTGGCTTGGTGGCTCTGGCGGACGATCTACCTGCTTAAGCTCCCGCGAGTAGAAAAAAAGGTGCGAGTCGCGCTTGATTGGACGTTGGACATGTTCTTTACGAAAGATTTTGTGCAGTATCTCCACCAGCGGTCAGCGCCCTTCGTTAACACTCCCATTACCCGTTCCGACATCGGTCCAAACAGAGATACGGATCGGTTAACCATGGTCCACTAACCGTGTTGCTGAAATCATGCCAACGGCGACTATCATCGACTCGGGTCCGAACAGTCTTTCAGCCGCGATCGTTCTCGCCGCTGCCCGGGTTCGTACCACCGTCTTTGAACGTGATGTTCAATCGGGGGCGCATGTTCCACTGCAGAGACCACACCACCAATTTCCGCCAGAAACCTGACTCATGGCTCTAAGTCCCAAATGAAAACCACCTACTCATGTGAAGAAATCTGCAAAGCGCCTAACGTCGGCGAAATCGTCGGTGGAAGTACGTCCATGCGGAAAGTGATGGAGCAAATTCAGCTCGTCGCTCCCACGGATGCCGCAGTGCTCATCATGGGAGAAAGCGGCACGGGTAAAGAACTCGTTGCCCGGGCGATCCACGAACACAGCCCGAGAAGTGGTCGTCCTCTCATCAAGGTGAATTGTGGTGCAGTACCCGACACCCTGTTCGAGAGTGAATTTTTTGGCCACGTCAAAGGCGCCTTCACCGGCGCCTTCAAGGACAAGCTCGGTCGCTTTGAATTGGCGGACGGCGGCACCTTATTTCTCGACGAAATCTCTGAAACGCCACTGACGATGCAGGTAAAGCTGCTGCGCGTTTTACAGGAGCAGGAACTGGAACGCGTCGGCGACGTTCGCAGCCGCAGGATCAACGTTCGTATCGTCGCCGCAACAAATCGCGACTTGAAGAAAGCGGTCGATGCTGGCCACTTTCGTCAAGATCTTTACTATCGCCTGAGCGTTTTCCCGATTCAACTCCCGCCGCTGCGCGAGCGTCGGGACGATATCCTGCCGCTCGCCGCGCATTTTGCTACACAAATCGCTCGACGAATTAATCGCCCGGAGCCGCAGCTTACGGAAGCTGGGATGAAACAACTCATTTCCCTCGAATGGCCCGGGAACGTGCGTGAATTGCAGAACGCTATCGAACGCGCTTTCATTCTCGCCAAAGGCGGCTTTTTGCAATTCGACTGGCTCCAAGCCGCTGACGTTCAGTCCGCTCTGCCCGCCAATACACGCGGTGTTCTGACGAGTGCTGAACTCAAGCGATGCGAGCGTGAAAATCTGGCTGCCGCTCTTGCGCAGACCCAGGGAAAAGTCTTCGGTCTCAAGGGTGCCGCGGCCCTCCTTGGCATGAAACCCACAACGGTTGTTTCGCGTATCAAGGCCCTCGGTCTGGAATGGAGAAAATCGTCCGGACAACTCCCAGCTAGCTAATTTCAAACCCTTCACATGAACACACGCAATGCTACAATTCGTAAAAGGGAACGAGCTATGTCAAGGAGTCGGAAAATCGAACCCATCCAAAATAATCAATCCGGGTGCTTGGCTCACACACTGTGTTGCTAGCTATACGCGGTACAAAAAAACGAATATGCGGCCGGGTGATTTTGCCTATCAAAGAGTGACTGTTACGGCTCAGCAAATTAACAAAGGTAAGGGATCAGTTCGGTTACGTAGTAGCCTGGTCCTGGTTGGACACGGCTCCACGACCCGCAGATTTGACACGCAACTGCTAAGCCGGATCTGCCTCTTCGAGGGGCCCTGACTTGTGAGTGAGTGCCCAAGCCACTCTCTAACAAGAGACACGATTCCTGTTTTGATAAGCTCCGAGGATTGGAATAGAAATTTTTAGTTGTGCGCATCGTCTATTCGGTTGGCATCTCTGGCGCTGAAAGTGCAGCAAACGCTTCGCCCGCAGTAAAGACCGCAGCGCCGAGGAGCACGATGTCCTTCAGCAAAAACTGACCTACCGAAGCGGAGAGTGCAGGGAAGCCGCCGAGCGTGGACTCCCATCCGGGGGTCGTGAATAGAAAACTCAGTGTTGTGAGGAACACCACAACACAGAGCAAGCTGGCAAACCCGGACACCAGCGGAACTAACTGTCGCAGCGCAATCCCGAGACCGAGTGTGATCTCGCTTATTCCGAGGAGGTCTGAAAAATTACGCCCTCCCAGGAACAGGTATAACCAGTGCATGAATGGGCTGTGGACCGCCAAAGGCGCTATGCCGGCCGCTTCGTAGGCCGTGAATTTCATTCCGCCGATCCAGAGCAATACGATTACCAGACCGTAGCGCAAGATCCCGGTTCCGGACCGGCTTAGGGCTCTAGCCAACGCCGCTGCCTGTGCCTCGATCTTGGCCAAATTTGAGGGCGTTGAAGTTGTCTCGATCGTTTGCACAAAGCTGGGATTGGTGGACTTGGGTGTTTTCATGTTTCTGCCGCAATTGCAGGTGGCGTGCCACGGCTCATTTATTGCTCATAAGCCTTTCCGCTGAGCGGCTTGAGCGCCGCCGGCTTCCGCCAGCATCTACTACGATCACTCGTAGAAATACGATTTATCATTTTCCATTTTTCGACCAATCGTCGTGATTTTTTTCTCAAAGTGGAACGGCTACTAGCAGCGATAATGTGGCTGAACTCCGCCTGTGGTTAATCTTTTACAATATGTCTTCGCGCCGCCGGAAGCGTGTCAGCGCTCCACTGGGCAAAGTCATCAATAGCCAAAGGTAAAAAACAACCCTGCGCCCCCTAATGCGAGCACGGCCAACACATGCAAGCCTGCGAAAGCCCCGACAACGAATTCTGTAACACAGCCAATTGCCGACCAATCCGTGGCCATGTATTCCCTCGCCTTATCGTTTTCGGAACTTCTCGGCGGGTGGCAACATTCGTACGTGCTTTGTAATTGCTTAGGATCTGGGAAGCAGAATCAAGGTTGAACCAGCGGTCCATGGTTGAAATGCATCAGTTAATTTTCTGATCAACTACGGCGTCGCTATAAGCAGCGATCTGGCTGGCGACGCCAATATCATGAATGGTGTGGTATACTTTTCTTTCTCTCGCTTAATGCGATTCCATGTCGCCCTCATTTTTACTAAGTCGGTGCGTCTCCGCTCTGGCCCCTTTCCTCGGCATGGCGGGTGACGGTTAATTGGCTGACTTCATTCGCGTAGTTGCTAAAGATATTGAGCATCACGCTGACGACAGTCTCTGCAATTTCATTATCAGTTAGGCCCGAGTCCCGCGCCTCATTCAGATCGGCGTCGCCGAGTTTACGCCGCACGATTACAGTACGAGCAAGTTTCAGAATAACGTCAGTTTTCCGCACTGCAGCCTTGGGAGGACGGGTGCCTCCTTTCAACCCCACACTTGTTTTCATTCGTAATGCTCCCTTGACTTCCAAGACCGTATCTTCCGTCTTACTTGACCGGGGTGGTGAGCGGCTTGTCGTCGGAGTCGACGACGAAGACAGCGAGCAACTTCGCGGGCTTGGTCTTGCTCGCGTTGCGGCTGATCGGATGGCTCGCGTTCGGCGGTTCAGACCAGCTCTCGCCGGCCTTATAAATGCGGGTCTCACCGTTGTTCACCTTTGACTCGATCTCACCCGAGATCACATAGGCGTAGATGAAGGCCGACTTCGCGTGCGTGTGCGGTGCGGAAGCCGCACCCGGTGCATAGTCGATTTCCAGAATGATGAGCGACTTGCCGGGGATGTTCGGAATCGCTTGATCGAATTTAGGCGTGACCGTTTCGGCGTGACTGCCCTGCGCCGAGGCGGGCCCGGCAACCGCGTAGGCAAGGGCGGCGCAGATAGCACCCACCGTACCGAGGAAACGCCCCCGCACTTTTCCAAAAGCAGGAATGTCTTCGGCACGCGTCAGATATCGAGTGACCTTGACTATGTCGGCTACTGTCATGCTGGCTCGCTCCAACGTGCAAACAACATGTCGCCAAGCGAGCCCAGCATGGCCTCCGATGTCCTTCGGAAGATCGCTCATCACCGCTACTCCGCCTCTGCTGCCCTTATTCGGCATGGCGGGTGACGGTTAATTGTCTATTCACGTTAGTCATGTTCTCCCTTTCGTTTCTGTAGTTGTTTTAATCTGCAATTCACTAAATGTGTAAGCAGGTCCTACCGCGTCTCGTCATTGTGCCCGCGGGGGTCTGGCCGAATCGGATCGAGTCAAGTAGTAAGATCCATGTTCGTTTCCACGTTGGTCGCAACTGACGACCAGATTAGAACCTGCAGAAAAACTGCTAGTTTCTCCGTGCATTCCGTAAGCGCTCATGCGCAGCCTATTGAAAAATAAATATCTTGCCGCCATCTACCACTATTATTCGTGAAACTACGATCTTTCGTTTAGTCTTCTGCGGCGCATCGTACTAATCGTCTACGGTGTATAATTGTTTCCGTTGCCCGGTAGAACTTCGGGGAAATCCACCACCGTCCGGGCGATGTGAGCGACGTAGTTGCCGAAGATATTCAGTATGACGTTCGCGACTGTCTCGACGATTTCGCCATCACTCACACCAGAGGTTCGCGTCGCATTGAGATCGGCGTCACTGACTTCGCCACGTAGCACAACGATGCTACGCGCGAGTTTCAGAATCGCGTCAGTCTTCCGGATCGCCGCCTTGGCATGACGGGCGTCCGCGATGTCTTTCTCTGTGAGGCCGACTTTAACGCCTATAAACGTATGTTCGCTGAGGCAGTAGCTGCACATGTTACATTCGGCTACGACCAGGGCGATTTGTTCGCGGATCTTTGGGGTCAGACTGCCCTCGACAAGCGCTTCGCCAAAATTGAGATATCCGTCCAAAGCGGCAGGCGAAAGGCCAAGGACTCTAAATAGGTTCGGCACCACCTCGACCTCGGTCTGCACCTGTTCAAGGAGTTGTTTTGTCTTTCCGGTTGCCCGGTCCAAGTCGAGTTGCGCGATACGATTCATAATGTTTTTATTAGCACTAGTCACAGCGCAAATTGAGCTATCGCAGATGGCATGCCAACTAACGCCCTAACCTTCTAAGGTGCAGATCCATAACACTCGAACGCGTCGGTAGATTCCGGACAAACTTTACTCACGCCAACAGCAATGCCGCCCCTGTCCACGAGGAATTTTATCTCCGCACCTCACTTTAGATTTCTGCGCTTATCGGGTAAACTGCGAATGAAAACCACGAGTGTCGCGGCATCGTTTTCATCAAGCTTCTTTCCGAATGCAGGCATTTCACCTTTAATCCCGTTAAGAATCGCAAACTTAATTCGCTGGTCAGTCTCCCTCTCAGTTATCTCGTTGAGAGTTGGGTTTGCATTCCCAGTGACATCACCGACATGGCAACGCGCACAATTAAGAGCAAATAACTTCGCTCCAACCGCGGCTTTCGGATTTTGGCTCGCGATGCTTTCCGCAGCCGATCGAATCGGAAACTTCAAAGTATTGGACTGGACAATGCGCGCCGCTCCGAGCAACCCTCCAATAACAGTAACGGAGATCAGCAAGGCAGCAATTAGCGCGTTTACTTCGGTCTTCACTTGCGAGCCGAAGGGTTAGTTATTCAAAAGCAATTCTCCTCCCCAGAATCCCGCGATACTGATCCCTACAGCCACGGTCACAACCGCGATCAGATAAATGGAGAAACCAACCTTTGAGGGCCGATGTCGCACTACGGAACGCCAAACGGCCAGGGCGACTAACAGAGCGAATGATGGCCAAACGAAATAATGATGTAGCAGAATAACCCCAGATCCGAATGCATCCCAATGGGTGAGCATGAGTCCGGAGATAACTGCGGGAACTGCTCCGAGTGCAGCTAATAGAAGCGTGAAGTAGCCGGAAAAGCGAAAGTTCTCCCGGATTTTACCCGGAGGAACCAATGAACCGATACCGTCAAGTACTGCGGAGGTCAGCGCCAGAGCGATCGGCAGATGCGTACTGCCACCGTGCAGTCGCTCCCAGAAAGTGCCATTAAAGAAGTCACTGGCGCTGAACATTACCATAGAGGAGAGATCGTTCAAAGGTTAATCAGTAAGGACTCAATTACGGCCACCTTTTCATGAGGGCACTGGCAGATCACTTTCCGCCATAGATTTCTTTTGGATACTTTTTGAATGGCCCTTCCTTCTCGCTGAGAATCGGGTAACCCTGTGTGTAGATCCAATCTGTTTGTTTTGCCGGAATATGGCAACCAATACAGTCGACTGTGAAGTCGGTAGAAATATTCTTTTTTGGATCGTCGATGCTGTAGAGCGCCCAACCCCAGCCACGGCCCCAGTTTGGGTTTTCTGGGAACGATTTTTTTTCGGTGTCCTTGACCATTACGAACCACTGCTTGATCTGACCATCCCAATGAACGTTGCCGGTCGTCATTTCACCCTTCTGACCCGCTCTGATTTCCTTCACGAGCGTTGCACCCTGAGGCCATTTGCCGGTATTTCGAAAGGCCGCTACTGCCTCAGGCTCGGCGTAGACGTCATGGACTTCCCCAGGCCCGCCCTTTTTGTCTTCAATGTACCACGATCCCAAATGGATCCACTTAAGTCGGTAGTCCTCAGGAAGCGTTATGGCGCCGTCTTTGCCGACGTATTTCCCAAGAGTCCCTTCCTGAGCGGGCTGATTCGAAATCGAAGTCTGGTCGGCCCCGTTTTGCGTTCCGCCATAAACCACGGCAGTCAACAGGGTGAAAGCCGCCACTGATCCAAAGACAATACTACGAGTCATATTCCGATTTTCCGATCGTAAATTATGATCCTGGAGCCTACTTGCCCTTTCCGGCCGTAAGGACGGGGTAATACTGCGTGAACACCATGTCATCTTTTGCGTTTGCAACGTGGCAGGCCGCGCAACTGGCGAACGGATTCTGCGCCGCTTGCGTTTTAAGGGGGTACTTATGTCCGAAACTAAAATAACCCCATCCTTTGGCCTCTGCCGGAAATCGCTTCGTGTCTTTTATTGCGTGCTCGAGACCGGTGAACTCGCCCTGAAAATAGCCGTTCCCGCTTGGGGCCTTTTTGGATCCGACACTTGTGAGTTCTTTAATCAGCACCGTCCCGTCAGGAAAGGTCCCGGTTTTCTTCCACTCCCGCCACGCAGTCGGATTGATGTAGACGTCATGAAACTCGGGAAAATTGGCCTCACCGTCGTTGAGATCATTTGGAGTGAGCGGCTCGCCCACCCAAATCCACTCCCGAAATACCTCAGGGCTAAATGGAATTAATTGGCCATCGGCTGTGTATTTCGGTCTCTCACTTTCAGGCATGATTATCGTCGATTGCTCTCTGGTAGAGGTTTGCTGAGCATGGCATACACCACTCGAGCCCACCACGACTGACACCAGGACGCCTGCAGTCACGGCTCCAGTTAGCAGAGCCGATCCGAACCGTTGCACCACACTAAAAAACTGCTCTCTATGAATTAACATGATCTGAATCCTCTTCCTTAATTTTGATTTCATTTTTCGTTAGTAAGACGTCGCGGTGTCCACCTTTGTAGCTCGCCTTATAGGAGCTGCTGCCACCGACGATGCCGATGCCGGATCTATCATCTGTTGATTTTTCTTTAATAGATCCTCGCATCTACTAATTGGTCGTTTCAGCCGGAGTAATCCTGACAGACTAGCGCCTGAAAACTCCTGAAGCGCCTAGGCAGTCGGAAGGTGAAAACCCTTCACCAGGGGTTCGTTGATCGCATCCAGTCTAATTATGCGCTCCTCTCACCAAGCGCCTGTTGATCGCATGGCCCGGACTTTGGAAATTTCAATCCGGAAACTACTGCTCCCCGCGCTAGCTACCTATCTCCAGCTCACCTATTTGGCGCACAACTTCAAAACCGCTTCTATCAGGCCATCCACATCATATTGTGCCGCTTCCACATCAATAGGTAGATGATTCTTCCGCATCGTCTTGGACGTGATCGGTCCGATACTCGCCGTTTTCATCTGCGCCGGCCACGGGAGTTTCAATGCCAGAAAATTCTCGACCGTCGATGAACTGGTAAACGTGACAACGTCCGCCCCCGTCGCTTTGAACCGTTCCAGAGCTCCCGAAGTATAGTTTGTTTCCGGTACTGTCCGGTAAGGGATCGCCTCGTCCACAATCGCACCGAGCTCCATGAGCCGCTTCGGCAAAACTTCCCGTGCCCCCAGAGCTCGCACCACTAGGAATTTCAGATTTTCGACGCTGCCAAACTGCAACAACCCATCAACGATCGCCTCGGCGATAAAAGCCTTTGGCTGAAAGTCGACTCCAAGATGGAACCTTTTGATTCGTTGAGCCGTAGCCGGTCCGATGGCCGCTATTTTTACGTTTCCGATCCTGCGAGCATCGGTATAGAGACGATAGAATATTTCAAAAAAGGAGTCTACGCCGTTGACACTGGTAAAAAGCAACCAGTCGTATTGGCCAGCATCGCGAACTAATTCGCCAAACTCCGTGAGGTTTTCCGGTGGTTCCACCCGAATGGTTGGCAACTCACACACCTCAGCGCCCAGCATCCTGAGTTTGGCACTCAAACCGCTCGCTTGTTTGCGCGCTCGGGTAACGACGATCCGGAGGCCAGACAATGGACGCCGCTCGAACCACTTTAATTTTGCTCGCAGTTCGACGACGCGACCGAACACTGCAACTGCCGGGGGTTGAAATCCTAGTGATGCGTTAACGATCGATTCGAGCGTTCCCGTGAGAGTTTGCTGGAGTCCGGTTGTACCCCAACGGATCAAGGCGACCGGTAAGTCGCGATCGGCACCGTTTGCGAGAAGTTTCTGAACGGTCGATGCTAGGCGCTCCATGCCCATCAGCATAACTAACGTGCCGCCTCCAGCGACGAGCGACCTGTAGTCAGTCGCCGTGTCGACTTTCGCTGGATCTTCGTGGCCAGTGAAAATCGTGAACGAAGAAGCAAAATCCCGATGAGTCAGCGGGATTCCAGCGTAAGCCGGGACCGCGATGGCCGAACTTACGCCGGGGACGATTTCGAATGCCAGACCTGCTTGGGCCAGCGCCTCAGCCTCTTCGCCTCCTCTACCAAAAACGAAGGGATCACCTGCCTTTAACCTCACGACACGTTTCCCTTGCTTTGTCTTTTCGACTAGAAGCCGGTTGATCTCCTCCTGCGGCAACGTATGATTCCCGGACTTTTTTCCCGCGAACACAATTTCAGCATTGACCGGCACCCATGTAAGAATGTCGGGATTGCAAAGATAATCGTACACAACAACTTCTGCTTGTTCGAGGGCTTCCCGGGTGCGCAGTGTGACGAGTCCGACATTGCCCGGGCCCGCGCCCGCCAGAATACAAAGTCCGTTATTATCCTTTTTCATGGATGCTCTGCAGAAGAGCGGAGGCGGCCGCAAGAGGTGTATCAAATCGGCCAGAAAGCTTCCCGAACCGCGGCTTTCCGCTTTCATCAAAAACGATCGCCTCGCAACACAGCTTGGCCTCTTCCAATGAAGTGCGAATGCCGACCGGTAAAGTGCAGCCGCCCCCCAAGAGCCGCAAAAACTCGCGCTCAACGCCAGTGCAGAACCATGTGGCCGCGTCGTTGATCTTGCCCAAAAGTCGGCGAAGCTCTGAGGCATTCGCTCTGATCTCCAAACCGATGGCGCCCTGTCCCGCCGCCGGTAGAATCTCCGGGAGCTCCGTGGCAAACAACCGACGTGTCTCGAACGTTAGTTGGCCGTCTGTGAGGCGGTATCCTAGCCTTTCCAAACCAGCCTTAGCCAGCACCAGCGAGTTCCACGAATCCTCGGCCAAGAGCTTTGATATCCTGGTCGGGACATTACCTCGGATGTCGCATATGCGGAGATCTGGGTGATGAACTGCTATCTGGCGAGCTCGGCGAGGGCTGCTAGTCGCCACAATTCCGCCGGCAGGGATATGGCTCAGGATCCTCGCCGACTTCGAGACCAGCATGTCGACTGGATCGTGCCTCAGCAAGGTCGCAACCAACTCGAGTCCCAGCGGAAGCTCGGTCGGCAGATCTTTTAGAGAGTGGACCGCAACGTCGATCTCCCCGCTTATTAGAGCCTCGTCGACCTCTTTGGTGAACAATCCCATGCCGATTTTCGATCCTGCATGGCTAAGGCTAATATCAAGTCTTTGATCACCTGTAGTACGAATGATCCGGATGGAAATTTTGGGCCTCTCCGGAAGCCGCTCCAACGCCTCTTTGACCAGTTCGGCCTGAGCCACTGCCAATTGGCTGCCGCGGGTTCCAAGGAGGACGGTCTTCACCTGGGGACACTCAAATGACGCAGGTGCAATCATTCCATCGGCGACTGGCTCAACGTCTTGTGGCATGGCAAAATCGATAATGAAAATGTGGCTCGCGGCTCCGGATCCCGATTCCTGTTACCGCGATTGAAGTAGTTCCATTGTCCCTTTGAACGTCGGTGGGTGTTTATCGTCGATCCCGAAGTTCGCCGCATACAATGACGCAACCTGCTCCATCTCTTGATCCGTCAGGTTCGGGCACTCCGAGATGCTTGCGAATTCTATGAGCTGCTTTTCGTCGTAGATGTTCGGAAGTGTCGACGCGATACGTGGATCCTTGAGCAGCCAAAGCAAGGACGCCTGTCCCAAGGTCCGATTCGCACATTCCAAAAACCGAAGCTGTTCCACTTTTCTGACTCCGTTAATAAGCCAGGCTCGGGGTCGATGGCTACGATGATCCGTCGGCGGAAACTTGGTGTCCACACTGTAATGCCCTTCCAACATTCCTGAGGAATGCGGCACGCGGATCAGGAACATCGTCTCTTTATCCTGCTCAACGGCGGAGCTCTGAATAGCGGCGCCCGGATGCTGTTCAAGCAAATTATAGATGTGCTGGACGCTGGTAACCGAGCGTTCTCTTACACAATTGATGCCTTCATACAGCCAGCCGATTGCCGGCCCGAGCGCTACCCCGTAGTAGCGAATCAAGCCGCGCTCACGAAGTCGATCGAGAGTCTTCCAGACCGCATCATCAGCGACTTGTTCCATCCGAATATTATGGAGCTGCAAAAGATCGATCCGATCCGTCTTCAGTCGGCTTAAAGCAGACTCAGTAGCCTTGACTAACGCGGCCGGCGAAAAGTCTTGAGGAATTTCTCGTTGACCGCGCCGGTCATACCCGTGATGCACGAAATCGTAACCGATTTTTGTCGCTATCACAATTTGATCGCGGTGGTGAGGAAACGCTTTTGCGATCAGTTCTTCGCTCAAGCCATTCCCATAGGTATCAGCAGCATCGAAGAGCGTTACTCCAAGATCGAACGCTTTGCGCAGAAGCTGGACAGCTTGCCTTTCGCTAAAGTCCCCCCACCATCCTGTCGAGACCGTCCACATGCCAAATCCGACGTTGCTTACTCGAAGGTCAGTGTTTCTAAAATTGCAATAGTTCATAGTATGTAGGCACTAGCCAACGCACGAAACCAGCGCGCTAATCCGTAGCAATGGAATAAGGCGGAGGTGACGCGAGCAATTGCTCTAGAGAAGCTCTCGAGTCCGCCTAATTCATGCCTGGTCGTATTTGGGTTAGTAGTTGTCTTATCCATTACAACTGGATCCTTTGAAATAGTCATCCAGCGGCAGCTGGAGGCCTAAATAAAATTGTCCAAAGTCAGCGTATTGAGCGCTCACCGCGTCAAATCTCATCTCATACACAATCGATTTAATTTCGAAAACATCGTGCGCAAATAGAGTTATCCCCCATTCGGCATCATCCAAACCGGTTGAACCGGTGATAAGCTGGCGAATTCGTCCCACATACCGGCGTCCGATACTGCCGTGGCCAAGCATCAGGTCTTTTCGTTTCTCGAAAGGAAGAAGATACCAATTCTGAGCGACAGCCTTCCGTTTTGTCATCGGGTAAAAGCAGACGACAGGCCAATCCGGCATGTTGGGGTAGAGACGATCCTGGCTGTACTTCTGCATCCTGTGGCGAAATTCGAGAATCGCCTTGGCGAACTCGGATGACTCGGGCGAAAGGCCTACCTTTGTGACCAAAGAGGTCGCGTATTCCTCTTCGCTAGTGGTGTATTCGCTCCGTTCCGTGACCGAATAATAACTGAAAACCGGCGCCAGAATATCCGCTCCAAGAGATAAGCTCAGCTTTTTCTCAATGCTGTTCGCGATATGGAGATCATCGGTCAAGAGCATAAAGCCGATGTCGGCCCTCGGAGAAATAATGCTGAAAGTCAAAATCTGAGTGAAGGGTAGTGATTGGATCTCTTGCACCAATACAGATAGTTTCATCTTGGCCGCAGATCTTCGGTCGGAAGCGAGAACCTCCCACTGTCCAAACTGCACCCGGTAGAAGAGATGCAGCACGTGCCAGCCTTCTTTTAGACGTAACGCGGGCTTTTCGGTCATAAGAAATCATTCTTTCGCTGAATGCGGATGGATAGAGGTTCTGGTGCAGTGTTTGTAGCGATAACTACTTGGAGGCACAGGAGCCTGAGACTGACCCACCGATGACTCAGAGTTACATCCCTGCAGCCACGCCTTATAGACGACCGGTGAAATCTCCGACGGCTTGATTTCAGATCGGCCGCCCCAGAAAACATTAGTGTAAACCACCGGAATTCCGCATGCGGCCAAATGGTGATCAATCGCAATTTTGTGGTCGAGCAACCGGCGTTTCTCGGTCCCATGGGCGACCGCCATTATGTTTACATTCCCGAATTCTGCTCCTGCCTCCCGCCAATAACAGTGCGTCAAAATTTCATGCCGGCCGACCTCGGATCCAGCCTGCATTTCCATCCCGGCAGGCACTCCCCAATGAAAGAGCCCGTTAAATCGAGTCACCCGGACCCCAGCGGCTGAAGGTTTAACGTGTTCCAGGAACGTCGAAAACCTGCCGATAATCTTTCGTTTATCGAGGTTCTCGGCGACCGAGAAAAACATATCCAAAGTCAACTCTACCTCTTCCGCGCGAGTCCTCCATGGGTTCGTCGTGACCTCCTGAACACTGAACTCCCGCTTCAAAGCGGTCAGAACCCGCCATTCCAGATCGCTTAGCTGCACGATCCGACTTGGGATCATTTGAGCGGGCCGATCGGTCCGCGCTCCCGGCTCTATCGTCTTGCGTCGGACATGGCCGACGCCGAGCGTGAAGATGCCTTTCGCCGGCATGATAATGAATTTTTCGCCTCCGACTTCTCGTAGCAAAATATGCGCGTGCCTTTCGACACCGAAACCCTGGGGAACCTTGATGGTTGTCCATAGCTTGTACTCGCCGCCAGCAGCTCCTGGATCTGTCGATCGCACGACCACATGTCCCGAAAATGGGTCTTGCCGAAACATATAATCAAATGCCGATTCTAGCTTTTCAGGAGGCACTTTCCAGGCCACGAGCGCTCCCTCCGCAAGGCTTGTTGCCAGAAGCGTTTGGCGGACTCGTCGAATCGTTCCCACGCTCAGCATCGCCCTGATTCGATCCAAAACTAACTCCTCATTGAGACCGGACAGTCCAGCAATTTTCTTAAACGGCTCACGGACAAATCCCTGTATCTGGTCTTCTGATACTGCGAGAATTTTCCTATTAACGGAGTCAGTGTGTTCGGTGGCGATCATTTGTGGCGAAAGGTTATGTGGGCATCCCCGCAGGAGCGGTGGATACCCGCTCTCTAGGGGGAGACTCCGTCTGGCTAATCCAATCGCAATAACCCCGGCTTCATCGCGATGTCGATGGCTTCGGTTCGCCCTGTCGCGTCTAACTTGCTGAGTATACATCTCAAGGGCCACTTCACAGTGTGTTTGCTTATGTAGAGCGCTTCTCCTATTTCTTTGCTGCTTCGACCTTGAGCTATATCTTGCAAAACCTGAAGTTCGCATTGGGAAGGCTCCCCACTCGCCGTGGACGTCGCTTTCATAATAGGGCGATGGCAGTCACCACAGCCCTTATTACATGACCGACAACAGCTTGCACGGGTCGGTTCAGTTTGATTGATGCAATTCATGTTATTTCCGCTTTGGTCGAGATTTGCGGCAGCATTACCTTACGCAAGAGGCGTGCCAATAAACTCTTTATTTAGTATTCCACTCATTCACACTAGCTAACCTAACCATTCCCTCGGGCATCTCACTACTACCGGCCGTTGCGAACTACGAAATCTAGTTGTTATGCGCCGGCTCATCGTCCTATCTCCGCTCAAAGCCGGAGAACTGCTGGTGGCGCCAAGTAACGTGGCTAACTACAGGCAGTGTTGTGAAAAACGGTCTTAAAGAACATTAGGCGATGGCAACGCGCGCTTGCGCCACTTGACTACGGCCTAACGAATCACCGACAAGCAGAAGGGCGTTGACACCGAAGGGTCCTGCTAAAACTTAATAGTTCTTTTAAACAAGTTTTGATTGATTGCTCTAACCGCCTGATATGTCCAGTCCACGCCTCGTTTGATCATAATTTTTTTCGGCCTACGCACTGGTCTGGGAGACAAGTTGTTTTACCTGTGGGCTTACCGTCGGCCGGCGCAGGTAACGCACTACCGTCGTAGCGACGAAGACTAAATCGAGGCCAACAGCAGTCATAACATAACTTTCGCCACCAATTCCGAAGCCGTAGCTGTGTAGGCCTGCCCCAAGGACGAAGTTTACGCCATACCATGCCATGACCACCGCGAGGAAACAGACCACGCCTCCAACGGCGAGGCCGAACTCCCCCCACCAGCCCGCGAGCCTCCCGTGCAGCACCACGATGTAACAAAGCAATGTGATCAGGGCCCATGTCTCCTTGGGATCCCAGCCCCAAAAGCGGCCCCAGCTATAATTTGCCCAGATGCCGCCAAGAATCGTGCCTGCGGTCAACAATAGCACGCCCAATTGGACTACACGGTATAGCCAGAAATGCATCGCCTTGTCTCGGCGCGCCCGCACGGGGTCGTGCAGGTATTTCGCTAGCAAGATATGGCCCAATCCCATTGCGAGCGCGAAGGCGGCATAGCTGAGCGTGATGGTGAGCACGTGGACGGTGAGCCAGTAGTTGTTGCGCAGGACCGGCGCGAGCGGATCGATGTTTCCCGGCAGCAGCAGCGGCATTTGGTCAACAAGGACCAGGAGCGAAAGGCTGATCGGCAGCGCAGCGAGAAGGTAGGTTACCGTGCGATAGAGCGCGAAGAAGATCAGCGAGAAGATCAACACGCCTGCCGCGACCCAGATCATCGACTCGTACATGTTCGTCACCGGGGGTCGGCCTCCGATCAAGCAGCGCAGACCCATGCCGGTTACATGGAAAAGCAGACCGGCGAGCGTCGCCGCTAAACCGAGCCGACCGAACCACGGATTTCGCAACTTGAACCAGACGCCGCCGCCGAGCAGAAACAGCGCCAGCGCGTAACCTGCTGCGGCCCACTCGAACGGATGAAAGTGGTTATAGAAATATTCGCGACCAAGGTCGCCCTCGCTAGGGTAAACGGACGGCGATAGGCGGTGCAGTGCAGAACGCAGCTGATATCCGTATGAACTAAACTGGGACACGTCGCTGGTTTTGTAGGCGGCGGTGAGAGCTTGCAGGGCCTTGGCTGCCGGTGCGAACTGATCCTGGGAATAGTACGTGGCGAAATCGGGTGGCGCTACCCAAGCTTGCTTTGTGTCGGTCGGTGCGGGTACGAGGAAAAAGACGTCGCCCTTCTCGACTTGGTCAAAGAGCGCGAGACGGGCGACAACATTCTCGACCTCTTGATGAATTTGGTCGGGCTTGTCACCGGCATCGCGGACATCGCGCGCTTCCTTCAGCATTGCGCCAAGCAGTGAGGCATGGGTGAGATCCATGTAGGAAAACCGGCTTTCCGCGGCATCGAGACCGAGCTTCACGATCAGCGGACGGAAGCCGATCAATATGATCGGTTGCTTTCGCCACTCACGGGTGCAAAGCAACATCGAAAGCATGAAATCTGACGGCGCCCATGTCTTACCGAAGGCGGTCACTTGGTGCTGGCCGGTCAAGCGCACAACCGTCTCGCGAGCCAGCGTGTCCATCGGTTTGCGTCTACCGCCGTCCTGCACCGCAAGCAGACCCAACTCCTTGAAATCGAGCGTAGCGCCCGCACGGGCCGACGGCAACAGGCCAAGAACGAATAGAACGATCAGAAGGATTGGTTTAGTCATGGTTGGAATTTCCGGGTTGGTCGCAGGTAGAACATGGTAAAGATGCCGGTGCAGAACAAAAGCGAGCCGACCCATTTGAAAAGCCACCCCGGGTCGAACAGGATCTGGACGGAGCTTTGGTGCAGGTCGTGTGGGTTCCACGACGCCTGGGAAATCTTGTAGTTAAAGCCGGTCCAGCGCCGCCACAGCACGTCGGGAAAATTCATGGGCTCGTTCATCGAGCATGAGCCGGCTGCGACGTCGCCGCCGGCGTCGCGGACCTCAAGCGTGCTCTTAAACCCAGCCGGCGTGTCGCTGCCATCGTTGCGCTCCACCTCGAAACCCTTCAGCTTAAGCCCCACCGGTAGCTGATAAATCTTAGGGCCCAACGACACGTGCAACGTCTCGCCGGGCACGAGCAGGTCCACTTGCCAACCCGACGCCAACCATTCCTCTTCGTGCTCTGCGCCCCGGCGGAACTGCACCTTGATGCCACTGGTGAGATTCGCCCGCTCTGACGGGCGCATCCTAGTTGACTTCGGGATTGGCTCGAACTCTGTAGACGGTATTGCGCGTGGTATGACTTGCGCGACCTCGATCTGCCACGTGCCCCAACCCGTGGCCATCGGCCTCCCGGCCTCGAGCTTGCCCCGTGAAATCTCACCCTTTTCGTTCTGCAGATAATAAGAAAGGTTCCCGTCGTCAGAAAGGTAGATGACAGCCCGATCGCCGGGCGGAAGGTCAGGTGTTGCGTTGACCGAACCAGCCGACGTCGCGGCAACTTCATGCAGAAACGGCCCGACCTCGGTGACAGGAGCGTCCTTTGGGCCGACTGACGCCGCCCCGCCCGACAGGCATTCAACCGTAAGCAATCCGAGATCAATCGTCCGATTCTCTTGGTCGTTGGGCCAGAGCCACTCTTCGATGTCCTGGCCCATGTTCCAAAGCTTGATGCGCACTGCGGGCGCGCCGCCCTCCCTCACCGCCTGCGGTGAGGATAACGGCAGCAGCCGCTCTGCGTAATCGGTGACTGCAAGCGTCCAGCCGCCTGGCGTTGTGCCCAACGCAACGGCCTTGCCCGCCGATGAATGCTGGTACTGCAGGCCGACGGGAAAAGCCGCCGTTTTAGGCCCTTCCTGAACGCGAACCTCCTGCTGATCCATGATTAGCCGGTTGCTCGGCCCGTCACCCACAAAAAGCGTCATCGTTCCCTCGATGCCCCAAATGCGCCCGACCAGTGCGCCGACTAGCAGCGTGATAATTCCCGCGTGCGTGATCACGAATCCGGCATGATGCTTCTTCCATGGATAACGCGAGAACGCCGCCGCGGCGAGGTTCACTCCGAGTGCGATCATCCACACCTCGAACCACGGCGCCTCATAGACGTAGGCTCGTGCGACCTTCGCATCAAAACGCGCTTCGCAAACCGTGCCGACCGCGATGCCGACGACCAGTATCATCAGCAAGACCACCGCGAGTCGCACCGAGCTGAGAAAGCGGAACGTTCTCCGCCACCACCGCCGTAGGGTCGCAGAGGAGACGGTTTTGTCGTGGGTGTCGGGCATCATTTGATTTGAGATTCAGTAGCGTCCGGCCAAACACTCAGAATAAATGCAGCAGCAAAATCGACGAAGACCGAGTAATCGAGCGGCGCTTTTACACCGAAAGACAAGGTCATCGCGCCGGCGAAAAGAGCGAAAAGCACGGCGCTGGCTATGGCGACCGGGCGCCGGAAAATGCCAAGAATCAAGGCGATCCCTAACAACCCCTCCGCAGCGGTGGCGATGACCGCTAGTGCGGGGGCGAGAGAACTGGGCAAAAAGCTATTCACCTTGGCAGTGTATGCAACGAAGTAAGTCCAATCTCCCCAGGAAACGGTGCCTGCTCCAGGCGGCCCCCAGATACCAAACCGATCCGCCACTGCGGAAAGCAAGGTTACACCTAAAGCCAACCGCGGCACCAGAGGAGCAATTCTGGCAGCGATGCCTGGTCTGTCAGAAAGACTTGCGTAAGCATTCATAGATGTTAGTCGCGCTTCAGAGTCATACGGTGCGGATTTCATGGCCGAATTTTCTTTGGGTTCCTTGCACTCTTTCTTTACAGACATAGTCCCGCGGCCGCGGGACGACGTCTGTTGCAACTTCCGCATCGCGGTTAGGTTCATAACTCAAATTCGAAAGTCGACATAAACTGCGCTTTGATTTGAAATGATAGGAGTTCGTTTTCCTTTAAAGTTGTGCGTATCAGGTTTTCTTTCGCCGGCTTGCCTTATACAGTTCCGCCAATCGATGCTGCCAACGCGCATTTATCATCCTTGTTTTCCTGATAGATCTCCGCATTTACCAATTAGTCGCGTCTGCCGGAGTAATCCTGACATGCCACACGCACAAAGAGATGAAGCTCCCGGCAGAACTACAGCAAATCTGTGGCACAGATGACAGGCGGGCAACACAATAGACAACCCGCACACAGATAGTTATTCGACCTCAAACCGGCGACGGTATTCCTCACGACTGACGCTTCGAGGATACTCGTTAAGTTCTCGGGAGTCCATCAACGCTTGTGCTCCATTTTGTTAGTTTCGGTCATACCGGTAATTGATCGCATCATGCGGCGTAGTCCTAACACGAGTGCTTGTAAAATTCTGTCGTTGCTAAACTGGTTCCGCTCTCTCGCAAATGGACTCACCGCCACGAAGAAAGTGATTCCCGGAGGCGCTGGCGAGCCCGACACAACATCATCCAAAGATTTTCTCGTGAGATCTGTAACGCTTCGCAAATTGCGCGTCCACTCCAGCCTTCGAACTCGTAGAGCTGATAGACTGTCGCCATGCGACACGGCAATTCTTGTAGTGCCCGAGTAATTGCCTCGCGCAATTCTTTGGACTCCAGTTCCGTTCGCGGATCGCGAGGATGTCGTCCTGCACTCGCTGACGTTAGCGAATCGCGCTCTTCTCCGTGGTTCAAGAGTATATATTCGAAGAGGGTCCGGTTGCGATAGGTTCGCCGCAGTTGATCGCATACTTTGTGGTTCAGGATACCGGTTAACCAGGTTTTTTTGGTCGAGCTGCCCGAGAAGCTGCGATCACTTGAAAGGGCCGCAAGAAAGGTGTCCTGAACTGCATCTTCGGCCTGATCCGGATCGCGCAAATAACGAAGCGCGCGCTGGAAAAGGTGTTTGCGATGCGTTCCGAGATCTTCCGTAATCGCTCGATCGGGAGCCTCAATGCTACTCGCTTTTGAAAGTGTTGATAACACGCGAGACCTGTTTTGCACAAACCATGCCAAGGGATTTATCGCGGCTGTTGCTCAGATCTAAGATATTCCACCCGACGATGTTATCTATCTCACCAGTTCTAGCATCTAACACATGACGTACCGTCATAACCTACGAGATTTCCACGTCTACGAGATTTAGTTGGGGTTTTCTGGCGTCCAAACAGCTCCTATTTGGAAACCTTACAAGGAAAGAGAAAATTACCCTAACACATCCGGTGATCCCAAACCTCGTTCTTCATCATGACCCGCGAAACCGTCACCGATCGGTCGGTCGGGAGCACAACACCGATAAAACACAGGAAAACCGGCCTCCCGATTATTGGAGTCGTGACAGCGCAGAATTTTCGCTTCGCTCGCCGTGGCGTCGGCAGTGTCCGATGTACAGTGACTCTTTTAGGCACCGGCGTGGTACAAGTTGGCATCGCAAAAATGGATCTTTGCTAATGAACCACGCTAAAATAAATCTATTAGTATACGCGACATAGTTACGGCCCTGTTTACAAGATCTTGGTAGTTAGCTTCGGCTGGCGATGCTTCATGAAGTAGCGGCGAGCGTCTTTGGCCCACATCGTCAATCCAATTCGGAAGATGCTCTGCTATGTTCGCTTCTTCGAAGGAGAAGTTCGATCTGTCGACGTTGTGAAACACTAAGTTGTTGTATCCCATAGGTCTGACCAGCACACGCACTCGTTGGATACGACGACGTGGTGTTTGCCTTGGGCTCAGTCACGAATTTTTACGACATTCCCAACCCGGCCGGAACGGCCGTTGCAATGAAGTCGCTGGGAGACGCGATTCGGCTCCGCAATCTACTGATCTCACGTCCTCCATTGAGCAAACCAAATTTTAGCTCTATGCAACGATTTTCAGTTACCTAAGTAAGTGACGGTCCATCCTCGATTGTCAGAAGATCGGCTCGCGTTATATCGCCCCGCCCATCGAGGCAACGATCGCCGGCGGATTCGCTGGTTGGGTACGTTCAATCCACAGCTGAAAGTCTTCAACGTGATCTTCAATCAGTTGGTGGCATTTTTCTGATTCTCGTTTGCGAGTCGCCAGAGTTCGATCCGCTATACTCTGCAGCGAATCGAGGTCGTACAAATAGACACCAGCCAACTCCTGAACTGCCGGATCGATGTCACGCGGCATCGCCAAATCAATGATAAAGAGTGGCCGCTCTCGGCGCGCCGGCAATAAGTGCGCTAACTTATCCAATGTGATAATCATGTGCGGAGCTGACGTTGAACTAACTAATATGTCCAATTCGCGGAACTCCTGCTCCCACGCCTGAAATTGAATTGCGCGTCCGCCGGTAATTGCCGCCAAAGCCTGCGCCCGCTCGAAAGACCGATTGGAGACGAAAATCTGTTCCGCCCCGCGAGATCGAAAAGCTTTGGCCGTCTTTTCGCTGGTCTCACCAGCTCCGAGAATCATAATCTTGCAGTCGTCCAGATCTCCAAAGATCTGTTGTGCCAAATTTACCGCCACGGAACCGACCGAAACGCTGCCACGCGTGATCGCATTGGAAGAGCGTACTTGTTTACCGACTTGAAACGATTTTTGAAACAGCCGATTCAGGAACTTGCCAGTAGTCTTTGCGCAAATCGCAAACTCGTAAGCTCGTTTGACTTGGCCAAAAATTTCCGTTTCGCCAACGACCATCGATTCCAGGCCGGACGCTACTCGATAGAGGTGACGAACACAGTGATCAGCCCATAAGCGGAAAAGATGGGTTTCGTCCTCGGCTCGCAAATCTCGGTAGAAGCTCTTAAAAAACACCGAAGCTGATCTGTCGCGGAACTCTCCGGTCACATAAAATTCCGTGCGATTGCAAGTTGAGACGATAAGTCCTTCGTTTAGCCCTGGCATCGTCTTTAGCCGCGCCAACGCCTCGGGTAAAGCAGACTCTCGAATCGCGAATCTCTCGCGCACGTCGACCGCCGCTGTCTCATGGCTAAGGCCGAAGCAAAATATGCTCATCTCAGACGCGGATTTTCGTCGATACAACGACTTCCCCAAAACGACCGCAGAGCGGACCGACAGCAGCCATTAACAGGAGGAAAGATCCACAAACTGTTCCCCTCCATGGAATGTTCTGCACGAAAATCGGCAATGATGCCTGTGATCCTCCCCCGGAACTTCTCTTCCCGTCGATCTAACCGCATATCTTAGTTGTTCCCGTTGTTAGTTTACCTTTTGCTACATCTTTTTCACAGGCCCTCGAAGACCGCGGGCTCCGTCGATTTTCGCCCGCAAATGACCGAACAACGGCCCGTTAAACATCATTGTGTTAGCTGTCTTTTTCGGCTTTCGGTCGAACCAGCAACGCCAGGCGAAAGTAACTCGTCCGCCTGCTTCCGCAGAACGTATTGCTTTGTTTTTTCGATATCGGATAGTAAACGTTTTTAGTTTTCGAGCGGATTATCATAACAAGCCTATTTATCAATTCTGGTTCTAGTGAAACCTGTAATGTCGGATGAGATCCAATAGTGCTTATGGCACTCACATCCGTTCGCCGGGGGACTTCCTAATGAACACCTCGACCAACGGATGAGGACCGGTAAAGCACGTTTATGCTTTGACCGCAGGTCGCCCTCACATCAGCAAGTTGCATGCGGCGTGCCAGACCGCGGCATTGTCACGTAAGTCACTCATTACTAGCAGGTTGTGCAGACTTTGATCCCATCCTTACTATTACGACTGTTCGTAGACTTCTGATTTCGCATTTATTATTCTACGAATCATCGTAGTGACGACAGCCCGCCGGTTGTCGCTTTAACTGTCGCGCCAACAAACAACGTCAGGTTTAACCGCGGAACTTTTAGGGGTGCAGGCCGACACTTTGATCGCCCAGCGCCAGCACTCCCTTTAATCTTCCAGCCGGTCTTTTCCGCATAAAAAAGATGAGGTTCAAACGGCGTCTCTAAAGGATGCAAGAGACTTCTTCCCGGGCCTGAAGCCGTTTCGTTCTCCCAACTTTCGCGATGCCTGATTGCGGAGCGCGCCTTCCCGCGGCCGCGGGACGAAGCCGTCCTCGAGCGGGTGTCGAGTCGTTATCTTCTTTCAGTTCCTCCGGGATAGATCTGACAGTCCCTTCGGAACAAAAGGCTGCCGCACAGTATCGATTAAAACAAAAGCACCGTCTCGAAGCGGGGCGGTAAAAGGCTTAGCTTTCAGTAGTACGAGCTTTGCGACTAACGGGGGTCAAAGTTTTGTGAGGTCAAAAATTTTGCACCGATCCCTCCTGACTCCGTTATGAGCGTAATGCTCTGACAGAGAGGCGCAAACAACGATAACTCCCCGTTGGCACAGGATATGTTTAACCTGGAAAGCACCTCAAACTACTCAAAGCGACTAAACAATTGATTACTCCGGGCGGATAGGGGGATCCATGCTGGCCGGTACAACCGAGAACTAACAATTATGAATAAACACATGAAGGTCGTAAGCCGGATCTCACTTCTTACAGGAAGCACAATTAACATTATTCATCGAGGCAATAAGAACACTGCACTTCCAAAGTTAGGAGCGGCGTTGTTTCTTCGCTGGGCAAGAAAAATGAGATGCGGAGCAAAATTCGTATGAAGAGGTCCGGTTTACACTACTCACAAAAGCAGAAGTTATATGAACATCCTCCATATTGACTGCAGCCCGCGTCCAGAATCACACAGTCGTCAGCTTTCGGCGGCGATCGTCGAAAAGATCCTTGAGGTTGCTCCCGCCGCGAGCATCACCCGCCGGGACCTTGGTGCTGCCCCCTTGCCGCACGCCGCGGCCGACTACGCAACGACGCTGTCGTCCCCAGCCACGTTAGCGGCGCCGCTGAAGGGGGCGTTGGATCTCGCCGAAGCGCTCATTCAGGAAGTCGAGGCGGCCGATGTGATTGTCATCGGAACGCCCATGCACAACCTTACCGTGCCGTCGGTCCTCAAGGCATGGATCGATCAAATCCTGCGCGCCGGTCGCACCTTCAAGTCAACGCCGGCCGGGAAAGTGGGAATGCTTCGCGATCGCCCCGTGTTTATCGGCATTGCTTCCGGAGGCGTCTTTACCGGCGAGCGAGCCAACCAGCCCGATTTTCTCAGGCCGTATCTGTCGGTGGTGCTGAGCAGCGCCGGGCTCAAAACCCTGCAATTCCTACCCGTACAGGCTACGGCATTTGTCGTGGGAGACCAGGCCACATTAGCGAGGGAGAAAGCGCTCGCGGCGATCGACCTGGCAGTCATGGCGAAGATCTCTGTGGCGACTGTGAACGGGGGGTGTAGGCGATGAAGATAGTCGTGATGAAGCACGAGGTTTGGGGACTACCAGAGTCGATTTGTAGATCGCAATTAACATTATTCATCGAGGCAATAAAAACACTGCATTTCTCAAGTTTGGAGAGGTGTTGTTTCTTCGCTGAGCAAGAAAAATGAGATGCGGAGCAAAATTCGTATGAAGAGGTCCGCTTCTATAGGGAATTCCGATGCAGCATTCTAAAGCAACCTACGTTTTGAGGTTAGTGTCTGCCCTCACGGGCTTGATTTCATTGGTCGCGTGTAACCAAGCGGCACCTCCGGGATCACCGCCGCCGCCGACGGTGACGGTCAGCAGACCGGAACAAAAACTGGTCGAAAATTGGTCTGAATTCACGGGAAGAACCGCAGCGGTCAATTTCGTAAATGTCACTCCTCGAGTCAGCGGTTACATCGTCGATATTCCTTTTAAAGAAGGTGATCTGGTCCACCAAGGAGATTTACTTTCCCAGATCGACCCCAGGCCTTACCAGGACGCCTACGATCAGGCGGTTGGCCAACTGCAGCGCGCGCAGGCCAGTCAGAAGTTGCAGGATATCACCTTCGAACGTCAAGAGCGTCTGCAAAGCACAGGAGTCATTGCCAAGGAGGACTATGACACCGCACTTGCTAATAAGAACACCGCTGCAGCGGATGTGATCGCGGCCCAAGCCGCGGTGAACGCGGCAAAATTGAACCTCGAATTTACGCATGTTACCTCGCCGATCGATGGTCGCGTGAGCCGGCAATTGGTGAATATCGGCAATCTGGTACAGGCTGATTCTACTCGACTAACGACCGTTGTTAGCATTGATCCGATCTATGCCTATTTCAGCATAGATGAGCTTGCGGCACTGAATTATCAGCGACTGACGCAGGATCACAAATTGGTGAGTGATCCGGAGGCAAAAGTTCTGGCCTATCTGCAGCTGCAGGACGAAACGCAATTTCCTCACGATGGGACAATCGATTTCTCAGATAACGCCCTGGATACCTCAACAGGAACATTGCTCATTCGTGGGAGGTTTGCCAACCGGAACGGCTTTCTCAAGCCGGGCAGTTTCGTCCGCGTTCGACTGCCTTCGGGTCCGAAATATAACGCACTTCTGATTGCGGACCGAGCAATCGGCTCCGATCAAGATCAAAGCTTTGTCTACGTAATCGACGACAAAAATATTGCTCACTTGCGTCACGTCAAAACGGGTCCACTGGCCGACGGATTA
>JAFAZK010000295.1 GCA_019239825.1 Verrucomicrobiota bacterium
CAGATCCAATAAGGAGATAGCCACCTTGCTCGGAGTCTCCACTAAGACGGTAGAAAACCATCGGATGCGGCTTATGCAAAAACTCGGTGTACACAATGCAGCATCCTTAACTCTAATTGCCGTTCAGATGGGCGTTGTTTCCGCCACTAGGGTCCCGGCTATGCTCTTCGAAACTATTCCCCTACCACCAGGGGTACAGGAGATCTAGTTCCTTATCAAGCTTTCGCAGCGCGGGCGCTCTCAACAAACCGTCATGGTGGGTGGCCAATGGTTTTGACGATTTTCTTAGTTTTCTCTGCTAACTATGACTAGTCCTATAACCGGTCCGATGGCTTCCGACCGGCGCGGTCACTTTGTCAGGCATATTTCCTAGCAGCCGTCCTTCACCCGCCAAATTGTTGCGTCTAGGCAGTTAGGAAACTACCCAGTGCTTTTGGGTAGAACTGCTAAGCATTTTAGAGAACGACACCTGCTTGCCGTGTCCATCAAAGACAGTACCGTAAATGCAAATTCGACCCACGGATCCATATCGCGCAATCGAAGCCTTGTTTAGAGCTGTAAAACAACTCGAAGCATTGATACCACGATCGATCGGTTTCGCGACTTGGGGGTTAGTCACCCGGGTAATAGTCGAAAAGTAGCATATATTATATAGTTATCTTTGGTCTGACTTCATTTAACATAACGTAGTGGGCTACCCCATGACGACCTGAACGGTAGCCTTAGTTTCAAGGGAAGGTCAAACCGCGGCGCAACGGACGGCCTGCATCAGGGCGGGGGCTCGGTTTTATGGAAGATGCAGCTTCGGCTGTCTTTAGCAGAAACTCCTTTAATTTTCTGGTTATAGACCGATGGCCTGTCTTACCTGCGGCAGCGTCCCGTCTACCAATCAGGATTTGCCAAGGACGCTCCAATAACACTTTTTTATGAAACGTTATCTGTTCGCACTAGTCCTCTTGTTCAACTGCGCCGTTCTGATTAGTAACGCGCGGACGACGGATATCCTTATGAACCGAGGAAACGTCGCACGCACCGGGCTCAATTCCACTGAAACCGTCCTAACCCCAGCCCTCGTTAGTTCATCATCCTTCGGCCTGTTATATAACAATCCCGTAGACGGCCAAGTCTATGCCCAGGTGCTTTATGTGTCGAACCAGTTGATCATTGTGCAGGGCCAGCCCCGAAAGAGACACAACGTGATCTATGTCGCCACGGAGAACGATAGCCTCTACGCTTTCGATGCCGATACCGGCGCAAAATATTGGAAGACTTCAGTGGCACCTGCCGGAGAAACATCGGTTTTATCGACTGACCTGAACTCTACCGATCTCCAACCGCTAATCGGCATCACGTCTACTCCGGTGATCGACCGCTCCGCCGGAGCAAACGGGACGATTTTTCTAGTCGCCATGACTGAAAACGCGACCACGCTCTTTTACCGAATTCACGCTATCGATCTCGCGACCGGCAAAGACCGGTTCACTCCCGCAATCGTCAGTGCCTCGGTACCGGGAATCGGCCCGGCAGATACCTTCAATCCGAAGTTTGAGCGCAACCGAGCCGGACTCCTTCTACATAATGGCATCATTTACACCTGTTGGGGGAGCTTTAACGATAACCCGCCATTCAGTGGCTGGATCATCGGCTATAGCGAAAACAGTTTGTCCATGGTCGCAATTTTTAACACCGATCCTAATGGGAGTCCATCTAACACAACTGACCCTTTGCACGGCTCCGGAAATGGGATTTGGCAGGCGGGAAACGGACCTTCTGTTGACTCGGATGGCCACGTCTATGTAGCCACCGGCAACGGGCCATTTGACAGTTTAAACTCGAGTGGGTTCCCTGCGCTCGGCGATTACGGAGATAGCGTTTTGAAACTTAACGTGACTGGTGGCATTTCTGTCTTTGATTACTTCACTCCCTTTAACCAGGCAGCCTCTAGTGCCGTTGATCGGGATCTAGCTTCAGGCGGTCCGATGGTGTTGGATATTGTGGGCACGACCGGTGTCGTTTCGAAGCTGCTCTACCAAGCAGGTAAGGATGGCAATATCTATCTCCTCAACCGGAATAACCTTGGTAAGTTTAACCCTAACAACAATAACCAGATCTACCAGGAGATACCGGATGGTGTTCCAAACGGAGTGTGGTCATCACCGGCGTACTTTAATGGCTCGATTTACGCCGGTTTAGGTCCCTTAGACGGGGCGGGGCCGCTCATTCAATTGCAATTCGATTTCACTAATCCTGAGAAACCAGTACTGAAACCGACACCGACGTCCTCTACGACACACCAGTTTGACTACCCCGGGGCAACACCAACCATCTCGTCCAACGGAACCACCAATGGGATAGTTTGGGCCTATGAGCAAAACAATGGCCAGGCCATCTTGCATGCGTACGACGCAAGAAATCTCCAAACCGAGCTCTTCAATTCGGGTACTATTGGCGGCGCCGTTAAATTTGCTGTCCCGACAGTTTGTAATGGAAAAGTGTTTGTTGGCACCTCCAGCTCGATCGCTGCCTTCGGCCAATCCCCCGGCAATTCTCATCACTTGGCAGAAAAGTAGCGAAGTCCCTAGCGAACCCTGTGACTTTTCGCGTCGCTGACCGGTTTCTGTTGGCGGTCGTGTTCCCAATCACCGTCACACCGCCGTTCCGGCAAGTCTCGGCATACCCACCCTGTTCTTTCTTTCAGGTCAGTCCCTGATTTTCGCAGTCTACGATTGATACTAGTAGTTCTTTCGGGAGCCGTGACAGCGTTAACTGGAAAGTCGTGGCGAAAGAATCAACGAGCGGAGGAAGTAAGAATGAATACCAACAAGTCTGAACAACGGCTTGCCGGACTCTCGGGACCGATAATCCATCGTTGGCCCATCGACGACAAGTCGCATTTGAAAAATGGCGACGCGTTCAAAGACTTCCACCGGGGCGCGATAACGAGACCGACGGGCGAGCAAAGGACGGTCCTGCCCACACCCGTACTTGCCCTGGCCTTCGTTGCGATGTTTCTACTCTTTCTCTGGTTCTTGGTGAGCATCGTTTAGACAAAACGGGTCAGATTCGTTCTAAATATGAAGGCAGCGGGTTTGGCAGATCCGCCCCAATCATAGCGCACTGGGCAAGGATCGACCGTTGCCCGAGTCTCATTTCTGCTTTCTTTGTACCTTCGTGATCTTTTCGTATTGTGATTTGGGTCTTCGTCCACCTGCTAGATCCTTTTTATTGCAAATTTGTTGGTTAGGTGAATAAACCGACATCTTGAAAGGATTCTATTTTTGGAAACGATTGATTCGGTAAAGCTCGCTCTGTTGTCCATGCAGCGAAATTCATGGGAACAAGGGGTCGCCATGGATGCTTTTTTCGAGCAGGGCGACCGCGACGTGGTAATCGCACTCGCAAAAGAAGCCGCTTATCGCAGAACACCTGACGGCCGCACTGCAATGATCCGTCCGGACGAAGGAATCACCGATCCGTGCAGCGTCGGAGAAGCGTTGATTTTTGCGTTTCGGGAAACAGACGATAAGGAGCTGGGCGATGCGTGTGATTCGCTGTCGAACTGGGCGGTCAAAGCAGCGCCCCGCAATCATGATGGGATTGTCTATCACGTTCCCAATCGCCCGGAATTTTGGGTCGACTCCATGTATATGCTGCCGCCGTATTTGGCCGCGGCGGGCCATCCGGAAGAAGCGCTCCGTCAAATCTACGGTTATCGCGCCGCGTTATTTGACCCGCAAGCTGGGCTGTTCAGGCATAAGTGGGACGACGAAAAGCAGGCGTTTGTGCGAAAAGCGTTTTGGGGAGTCGGAAACGGTTGGGTTGCCGCCGGCCTCGCCAGAACAATTGACCTGCTCCCCGAAACCATGTGTTCGCAGCGACAAGAGCTAGTACAGATGGCGTGTGCGCTTATTGACTGTTTATTAAAGTACAAGCGGTCCGATTGGCTGTTTCACGATGTTATCGATGACCCCGGAAGCTTCGTCGAAGTGAATTTATCGCAAATGCTTGCGTACACGATCTATCGCGGGCTCATTGCGGGATGGCTTCCCGACGAATATGAAATACCCGCGCGATCGCTCAGACAGGCCGTTTGTGGCAAGGTCGACCGATTCGGGCTCGTACAGGGCGTTTGCGGAGCACCGCATTTTGACAAACCCGGTGTCGCGGCTGAGGGCCAATCGTTTTTCCTCATGTTAGACGCTGCGGCGCAAAGGTGGACGCACAACGAAAAGAGGCATCGTTAATGGACGTTCGGATCGTGATATTTCCCGAGACGAAGGTTGCGGCGATTGCGCACTTCGGACCGCCGATTATTCGTATCCATTTGCGATTCTCTTCATTGGCCGCTCTTCGCCGGGGCGTTTTGCAGGGTGGATAAGCAGCTGGCGTAATCGAAGGAAGTGAACTGAGTTTCTGAGCAGGCGTAGAATTGCCAGTTGTCGGGCTTAATCGGCGAAGGGGCGCATGCCGCGTAGAAACCGGCAAAAAGGTGGCGAACGCTCGGGTCAGAACGAATAGCCGCCGCTAGAGATTGCAGATTTCCGGCCGAAAAAGCGCTGTAGCCATACACGTTGGAGAACCGGTACTCGAGAGCCCATTTCGGATCGGATCTGCCTCCCGCTAGATTCAGATAGTAGGTAGCAATATCCGTAACGTCGCCGCTGCTTACCTGGTACTGCAAAACCGAGAATGCCGGGTTATTCCCAAAGATTGGGCTTATAGCCGGGGTTATTCGGAACGCGATCGGTGATGCGCTACCGTCCGGGCTGAGAACACGGAAATCATCCATATGCGTATGGCCGGCCAGCGCGATCTGCACTGTGGCTCCGTAGGTCTTCATCAAATCCAGGAATTGAGTGAAGAACTGATTTTGCCAAAACTCAGTGGCCGCTTTTCCGGCACCGGCGTGCGCAGACTTGTAAGAATCGATTCCGGGTGGGATATGCATCATGAGCATGACTTTCTTACCGCAAGTCTTTGCTCGGTACAGCTGCCAACTCAGCCATTGCATTTCAGCCTTACCCGCATCACCAGAGTCCGATCCGCAAATCGCATAAGACCGGGACCACAAGACGGTATTGAGAACCACGATCTCATGGTCGGCCAAAGTCGGATGCGGAAGTTCATAAAAGCCCCCGACCCGAAAATCGGCCGCTGCGTCCGGATGATTTTTCAGCACTTCAAGAGAATCCGCGAGCGTAGCGAGAAAAGGGCCGCCTGGATCCACGCGATAATCGCCACACGGTGAGTCATCGTTCCCAAGAGCAAAGTAAACCGGCACTCGAAAATCAGCCTGAAGCGCGCGAACGACAAAAAGAGCAGTCTTGGTGGCAAACTCCGTGAACTCATCCGACGTGCCGCCAGCTTTGAGAAAGGCCTCCTCAAAATTATGCCGCAAATAATCCCCAGTACCGGCAACGAAATCGACCGAACTTTCCGCTGCGGCAGCTGAGAGCGCGGATTTTATCAAAGGATAGTTCGCATCCTGAGGAGCATGAGCGTAGCCTGTCTGCTTCGATGAAGAGAAAACGGTTTCCCAATCACCGACCGGAGCCTCAATCAACTGCTTGACCAGACTAGGATCGGCCAGCGGATCAAAATGAAGATCAGAAATCAGGAGCGCATTCCCAGCAGCTGCTGATGCCGCTTGCGCCGAGCCCGTCAAAGCTACCGGCCAACCAGGCAGGCAGAGTGAAAGCAGGATGAACCGAACGAAGTAGCCGATCTGCTTCATGGCCGTTAATCATATCATCGGCCCAACCACGCGAACAGCGAACTGCTCAGCCACAGCGCGAACATCAACTCCGTTTGCTGACAATCGTAGCGATTCTTCGATCCCTCCCGGTACGTTAGTTATCACGAGACGAAGTGGTGAGTGGGATCGATTACACCAGGCGTGAGGGATGCCTTTCCGTAAAGAGACCGCGGCTCCAGCCGTCGCTTCGAATGCCTGGTTTCCGTTCACCATGGATACCGTCCCTTCGACCACAACGAAATGTTCGTCTTCGCGCTCGTGAATGTGCACCGGTGTGCCGTAACCATGCTCCGCGACTATCTCGACCACGGAATAAGCGCCATTGGTTTGTGCGGCTGACGTACAGATTCGGAATTTTTCCCCCGGCCTGCTTTCGAACCATCCACCGTTTTGTCTGGGAATGATCGTGTGCGTGTCGGATTTCCGATTTGGTGATGCTGCTTTTGCCTGATTCTCTTTCATTGATAAATATTTGAGAGCCCGGTTTCAAAAATTTCGCGGACTGCGAACACCAAAGCATGCAACGGCCTCAAACAGCGGGGATTAATGCCAATCGCCGGATTTGTTGTACCAATGGCTACATTTGCACCTAAATCACATTCTCAGCAGCCGGCCCCGGATGTCACCACTTCATCGCGGGGCCGGCTTCACCAAGAGATTTCAGTGGGAGTCGTCTGGTGTCCCGACTATGACCGCATTAAAGTTGTAAGGTCACCGTCGAAATCAGGGCATAAGTGGAATTCGTATAACTGAGTTACCGACTAAACTAATCATTCGCCGGTCGAGTGATCCGACGATTGCTGATGCACAGCGGGAAATAGTAATAGGAGAAAGGTGATTGGTTGACGGCCCGCGGCGGGCGATAAAGATCTCGCTCCAACGGAGCTAATCACTTATTTGAGAACAGTGAAACCCAGATAAAACTACCCGCGCCCACTGGCCACCTAGTAATCGGTCGTGGCTTCATCCACGACACTCGAGATTATCCAACGATCGTCCTGCTTTATCAGAGTGTAGATAGTATGGCCCCAGTGATGGACCTTCCCCTCCACTAAGAACTGGTAGTGGGTCCAGACCGTGGCGATCTGGTCGAAAGTTTTGCTCCCAATCTCATCAATAGGTTCACTCACCGATTTAGAAGCGTCCGCGACCGAGAGAGCACCCCCACCCTGTGCACCGCTTATCAGGACGTCGCGAATTTGGGAGACGATCCATTTGCCATTGCGCAATCGATAGGCCTGCGCGTCAGGTGTCACGTACCTCAATTGAGACCCAAGATCATGATTCTCGATGCCGGCGAGAAATTGCCGAACGGTCGTAATCTCCGGCGTCTCCGTCTGTCCGTTTGTTGCACACACCGGTGTCATAAAAGCGGAAGCACAAGCCAAAGCGAATATTGCATAAACAACCTGTTTGGAACTCCAACGGATGTCCAGGACACTCACGTTACGGATTCCTCGGCGGTGAAAAGCGGTTCGCTGGTCAAACAGCTAGGACTGCTCGAAATCATTGAATGATGAAGAATCCTTTTTCGTGTCATCTTGTTTGCTATCCGAGTTAGTTTTTAACCTAACCGTCATCTGCTGAACGGTTACTTGGCGTAAGAAACGTCATTCGTAACGGGAATTCGCGAAGTTTGTTCCGATTGCCGGATTGCTGTTGTAAACGGCGATAAGTAATCCCGCTCTTCTTAATCAAACCGCCAGCTGCTAAAGCCCGTTTCTAACGGCCCGCATCCCCTGCTTCCGAAACCAAAGCCGCGGCCACGTGCCGCTCGCCACCGACCGACGGCGGCAAAGTCGTTCCGCGCACATTTTCCCGGATCAAAGTCAGGAGCCCGGAAGCGACGATCAGCACGATGCCCGCAACCATGGGCAGATCGACTCCGTCACCGAACAAGATATAGCCGAGCACGACCGCCCAGATCATTTGACTATACTGCGTCGGGCCGATATACGCGGCCGGAGCCTGGCGGGCAGCCGACATGGTCAACACGTTGGCTACGGCGGCGAGGAGCCCGTAACCAGCCAATTTTACCCATTGATCCACACTCGGCGGCCGGAAGTGCGGAAACGACAACAGACCGCAAACAATGATTCCACCAAGAATTCCCGCTCCGAATAAAGAAATATTCTTTTCCCTACCTCCCGCAGCGCGGAAGGCCACTACGGAGACAGCGCCTCCCAGACCGGCAAACAAAGCTCCGAGATGTCCGATCGAAAGTGGACGAAGCCCGGGCCTCAACACGATCAGGACTCCCAAGAAGCCAATGGCCACCGCGCTCCACCGACGGTAACCTACCCGCTCCTTTAGGAAAAAGACTGACATCACGGTGATATAAGCCGGCTGTAAAAAGATCAGCACAAAAGCCTCCGCCATCGATAAGTGGGTAAACGCGGTAACGCTGCCAATCACCCCCATCGGATAGGCAAGGAATCTGACTAACCAAAGAGGCAAATTCGTTGTGCTGACGATATCGATCCACCGATCTCCTTTGCGCAGTAGAAAAGGCAGGATGCTGAGACCAAACACCGCTCCAAAAAAGGCCGATTCGTAAGGCGGGAGCCCTCCCCTGATCGACTTGACGCAAGAGTCGCTAAAAGAAAACACTGCAAACGAAGCAAAGCCCAGCAAAACCCCTTTTGTCGTTCGGTCCAAGGCCATGTATTTTCTTGAAATCAGGAACCAACTACAGTCGCGAGCTAAGGTTGGACCGAAACATACCTTTCCCCGGAGCGCGAGAACCTTTTCAGAACGATCATTGAAACAACGCCTCAGTTCCGTAGGAGCAAAATATTTGTGGCCACGGCAATGCAAACGCTGTGAGCTCCGTTAGGACCGGCATCTTGGGCTTCTGAGGCGTTCAAAATTCCCGCTTGCGCGGACAGTGTTCATATGAGTACTACTCGAAATATGCCATCACTCTACCCTGACCCCGGAATCGAGTATTACTACAAAGCCTGCCGAAAAGGTGATCGGGAAGCGAAAGCCGTCACCGTGGATCAAAGCCCAGTTGCGGCTCTTGCCAGCGCCAGCGACATCACCGGGCTGCCAAGAGACAACTTCGAGATTCACGAGATCTCGAAGGATGAGTTTGAGAAGCTCCGATCCCGCTAAACCGCGAAGGCCAGCGCCATCCAATTCCGATTCTGACCAGCGCATAGGTGGGGTCCCAGGTGCCAAACTGATATCCGTAGCCCGTCGATTCTTGGCCGGCCAGGGCCGCCTGCTCCTTCAATTTTCGAAATCGCATCTCAGATGTAGTCATAGCAATTATGGTTTTTATGGTCTAATCAAAGAAGCTTGGAAGCAATAGATTCATTTGGTGACAAATCACGTGGTTTCTTCCTACGGTGTCTGCGTTGACAAACCCCATTAAATGAAAAAGTCCGTTGCGGCAAAAACGCAAGAAGGCGTAAGCCGATACCTGTTCGCTGTGTATCCAGCTGCGGTCGGACTGGAACGAGCGATCAATATAGTTCTTTTCAGAATTTATGGTTCCTCCAGCAGTGGATGCCGCCGCTAACTTTGATTTCCGCCGCATGAATCCGACAGAGCCTGACCATGTCCGCCCAACGGAGCACCTGTTAAAGAGCCCGGAATATCCCTTCCCAGCCTTTGCTTCCCGGGGTTTCTTGGAGATAGAACAAAAACTCAAACCCAAAGATGGTCTGACGGCTCCGCCTCTTGGCTCAAACGGCTTACCGGAACGAAGAATCGGTCGGTGGAACTATACAATCGTTCCATGGGAAGACTAGAGCACCGGTCTTGCATGACTGATTCCAGCTTTTCATCGCTTGTACTACTTCGCGAGCGGTCCAAGCATCCTTAGTCACTACTCGCGGTGGTATACGGATTAGCTCCCGTGGTCCATCAGAAACCGTTTGACCACGTCAGCGCCGACACCGCTAGAAACCGAACTGGATTAACCAACAGGACGAAAAGTGCGGCTGTGTTGGCAGGCGGCTCCCCGCGACCGTCTCCTGGCGCCGCCACGACCTGTAGTGTCTCTGTTTGTTCCGAACGATAGACTACCGCTCGGGTAATCCACGCGTTGAAACGTTCCCGGGAGCCGCTTGCTTTCACAAGTTTTCGGCGGGATTAGCATTGAGACGAATGTTACGAGGGTGGCGGGATACGCGCCAAAGCGGCTCCCCTCCAGGCCATGGGCGATCGCACCCTGCAATGATGCTAGCCATCAGGGTCTGCGAACGCAGCTAGAAAGCCGATGAGCTAGCGGTAGGGACGAGCTCCTGCTCGTCCGCCGTTCGTCCCGGAGCATTTTCTTGCGTCAAAGCAGTTCACGGACGAGCGGGAGCTCGTCCCTATCGCCTACCGCTATATCCGGCAGATTAGCAATTCTCTTTCGTAGACCATCTCTTTGGGCAAGCCCTCATGTAGATCGAGAAAAAGTTCTTCGTGCCCGATCACCTCTGAACGCCAGGCCTTTCGATCGAACTTTTGGAGTTCTTCGAAACGCTCCTTCGAAAAATCCAAGCCGGTCCAATCCAGGTCTTCGTAATTGGGCATCCAACCGATTGGTGTTTCCTTGCCTATCGCGCGTCCTCGCGCCCGATCCACGATCCACTTTAGAACACGCATGTTCTCGCCGTACCCGGGCCAGAGGAACTTACCCTTGTCATCTTTTCTGAACCAGTTCACGTGAAACACCCGTGGCGTTTGGCTAAGGTTCCTTTGCAAAGCGATCCAGTGCCTGAAATAATCGCCCATGTTGTAACCGCAGAACGGGAGCATGGCCATGGGATCGCGCCGCACTTTACCGATGGTCCCGGCTGCCGCCGCCGTCATTTCGGAGCCCATCGTTGCGCCGACATAAACTGCACCCGACCAATTAAAGGCTTGAAAAACCAACGGGATCGTTGACGCCCGGCGGCCACCAAAAATTAACGCACTGATGGGAACACCCTCCGGTTTCTCCCAATCAGGATCGATGGTCGGACACTGCGATGCCGGCGCCGTAAAACGGGCGTTCGGATGAGCGGCTTTTGCTCCGGTTTCTTTCGCCATTTGCGGCGTCCACTCGTTTCCCTGCCAATCGATCAGGCGAGCAGGAGGTTTTTCTGTCATCCCCTCCCACCATACGCCCCCTTCTGGAGTTAAGGCGACGTTGGTAAAGATCGTATTCTTCGCCAGAGTCGCCATCGCGTTTGGGTTCGTTTTGACCGATGTGCCCGGCGCAACTCCAAAAAAGCCGGTTTCCGGATTAATGGCATAGAGGCGCCCATTTTGATCCGGTCTGATCCAGGCGATGTCATCCCCAACGGTCCAGACTTTCCATCCTTTCTCGGCAAACGGCTTTGGCGGTATCAGCATGGCAAAGTTGGTTTTGCCACAAGCGCTGGGAAAGGCCGCTGCGACGTAGGTTTTCTCGCCTTGCGGGTCTTCCACACCAAGAATCAGCATGTGCTCCGCTAACCACCCTTCGTCCCGTGCGATGTTCGAAGCAATGCGCAAAGCAACGCACTTCTTTCCGAGCAACGCATTCCCGCCATAGCCCGAGCCAAAAGACCAGATCTCCCGAGTCTCTGGGAAATGAGCAATGTACTTCTCCGGGTTACAGGGCCAGGGAACATCCTTTTGTCCTCGCGCCAATGGAGCGCCCACCGAATGCATACACGGGATCACTCGTTTCTCGCCCCGATCGATCTCTTTAAACACCGGCATACCAATCCGGGCCATGATGCGCATACTGACGACCACATAGGGAGAGTCAGTGAGTTCGACCCCGATCTGTGAGATCGGCGAATCGAGTGGTCCCATACAAAACGGCAAGACGTACATCGTTCGCCCGGCCATGCACCCCTTGAAAAGCCGCTTCAGCATTTTCTTCATATCCAACGGAGCAACCCAGTTGTTGGTCGGTCCGGCCGCGTACTTTGACAGTGAACAGATGAAGGTTCGATCCTCGACCCGGGCCACATCCGATGCGTCTGAGCGGGCGTAATAGCATCCCGGCCATAAATCCTCGTTTAGTTTGATAAAGGTCCCGCTGTCGACCAGTTTGGCACAAAGCTGGGCATTCTCTTCTTCAGAACCATCGACCCAATGAATGTCTCGAGGCGTACAAAGCTCCGCCATTTTTTCGACCCAACGGATTAGATGCTTGTTCTGGCTAAGGGGCTTCGAGCGTGCTTTCATGGTATCCTTTGAATAGCCTCAGTACGTGAATCCGGCGAACACGCATCCTTTTTCTGCGTTTCTGCTTCGGAGGCGAGCGTGGCTAACAAGGCAAATTTGTGCTTTATGCAATCACTAAGATGACGACGATCACAAAGGACAATACACGAACCCCAATCGGCGTAGTCGTCGCCATTATTGCAATCAGCGTCGTTGCCAGCCTATTCCTTTGCTGGCTCGTGTACTATCATCCGCCGGCCGACGTTGCCGGAACCCACTTGCTTTTTCTGCCGGCGCTGAACGCTCTGCTCAATGCGCTATCGGCCATCGCTCTTGTCATCGGTTTCTGCTTCATAAGAGCAAGGCAGATCAGCCGTCACCGGATGGCCATGTTCATCGCGTTTATTTTCTCGGCACTCTTCCTCGTTACCTACATCACCAATCACGCTCTGCATGGGGACATGCATTTTCAAGGCCAGGGTTTCGTTCGGGTTCTTTATTTTCCCCTGCTCATCTCGCACATCGGCCTCTCCGTGGTAGCTCTGCCGATCATCCTGATTACGTTCTTCCTGTCGCTCACCGGTCGTTTTCCCGCCCATCGCCGCTTGGCCCGGTTCACCTTCCCCATCTGGCTCTACGTCTCGGTAACCGGCGTCGTCGTGTATCTGATGCTGGCGGCTTGTCGCTAAGAGTGTTGCTAATGAAATCTCGCCTCGATTATCGAGAAATCATCATTCAGATGCGGCGCGCCGCGAAGCTGCTGAACATGATTTAAGAGCTGGTCCATGAGGTTGCCCCGGTCTCTGCTGAGGACGGTAAGATAAGCAATACAATCCGTAAGACTCCACATCTGGCGTTTGTCACGAAACACTTCAAAGACGCCGTCACTGAAGATGAGCAGACGCGATTCCGCAGGGATTTGGCATGATTGTGCGGGAAATTCTGCTTTGCGAAGTACACCCATCATCGGTCCTTCGGAAGTCAAGACGCTGGGATCTGGTTGACCTGGCACGAGCACCACGCAAGGATGATGTCCACCGCCGGACCAAGTCAGGGTGCGGGTCGTTGATTGGTATACCCCATACCAAATCGTGAAATATTTATTGCCATGTTCCTGGCCACGGAATGCCTCGTTGAGCTGCGCCAGCACCTGATCAGGCTGCTTCATATCCACTCCAGAGAGTGCTCCCGTCCGGATGATGTTAGTCAAAGTAACAGAGAGAAGCGCTGAGTCTAAGCCATGGCCGGTAACATCGATGAGATAAAAAGCCAAGTGATCGCTGGTCAGCCAGTGGTACCCAATGATGTCACCACCCAGGGTCGACGCCGGTACATACCGCCAGTCAACCGAAACCGCCCCATCCATCGGAGCCGGAATACAGTCGCGGACATATCTAAGACCGGCGGCGAACTCCGCCCGCATCCGTTCATCTAACAAGCTACCGTTAAGGGCCGCGGCATCGGCCAGATCCGGTGTCGCATTCCCTTCCGAGAATGAACCGTAAATTGAACTCAACGCAGTGAAAGCCTTCTCCCGATCACCTTGCTTCTGCCAAAGTCGCACCAGGCTCATTGTCGTACGAAGCGTCCACGCTTTGCTCCCTTGCCGCTTAGCAGTCATGATTGACCGGCTGAACCACTCCTCGGCGGCAGTTCGATCATTCGACTGAGCTAAGACCAATTCGCCTTTGAGCCGGTACAACTCAGCTTCTTGAAAACGTTCATCATTCTTGTCCGCTAAAGCGATTGCCTCGTTCAAAGCATTCTCGGCCTCAGCAAACCGGCCGGTTCGAATCCAGGCGTCAGTCAACATACTAAGATAATATGGAAGTCCCAGTTGCGCGCCCGTAGCCCGATACGCTTGGAGCCCATTCTCGAGTAACCGGAGCCCGCGTTCCATTCGTCCTTGCTGCAATAAACCGCCGGCGGTGTAAAGAGTCCCGGTCGCCTCCCAGAAAAGGAACCTCTGTTCGCCAGCAATCTGCACCTGTTCCTCGCCAGCAACCTGAGTCTGGATACCCAATCGGCAATGTTGATGCAGCCAGCCGGTATGATGTAGTGCGTACTCCAGACTAAAAACGTGATTGATCGAACGTGCCAACTCGACCGTTTGGCGACTCAACTCCAAAGCCTGATCTGCAAAACCGAGGTGCCACAGAGCAAGCGCCAGGTAGCAGCGGCAAGTAATACCCGGGTCTTCGCCAATTAGTTTGGCTAAAGATGCCGTGCGGAGACGGTCATCGAAACGGGCTATCACGTCCGCACAGGTGTTCCGGGCACTGTTAAAGTCTCCGCGATACAGACAGGTGATGCCCCTTAGAAAGAGGGCTTCCATTAGGATACCGGGTTCGTCCAGGCGTTCGGCGAAAGCGATCGCTTCTTCGGCCAGTGCGGCACACCTGCGAAAATCGCCCCTTACAATATGATAAGCAAAATTCCCCCACATGATCGCGAAGACCTGGGGTGTCTCTCCGACCCGCTCACAGAGGGCGTGGGCCCGGCTCAGAATCGGACCGACCTCCGGATCCGCATAACCTCGCCAGGCGATAAACGCCGTACCGAGCGGACCCAATAACTCTAGCTCGAGTGCATCTCGGGCGGCTGATGGCTCGAGCTCCTCCAGGAGATGAATGCCCTCCTGAAAATGGCTGACCGCTTCAACGTTAGCAAATCGGTCCTTAGAGCGTAGGCCGGCTTTCAAACAATACCGCACTGCCTTTAGCACCAGCCCTGCTTTAGTGAAATGTTCCGCCAGCAATTCCGGCTGTGTCTCCGCCACCTTGGGAAACCGGGCTTCCATCGTCTCCGCAATTCGCCGATGAAATTCGCGGCGTTGTTGCTCACCGATCGCAGTGTAGAGGGCTTCTTCCAGCAAGGCATGTTTGAACACATAACTGCAATGAGGCCATTGACCTTTGCTGAACAAAACGTCTGCCGTAACGAGCTTACCTAGTTCGGTTCGGAGCCGCTCTTCGTCGACCGAAGCGGTCGCGGCCAGCAACTCATAATCGAACCGGTGGCCAAATGTTGAGGTCAATAAAACGATCTCTCGATCGCAACCCATTCGATCCAAGCGCGCGATCACCAGATCCTGGAGGGTCGCCGGAATCTCTCTCGGCGGCGCCGGATTCGTGGCCGCCGGAGTATTCGTTGGTGCTGCACTGCTCGCTGGCGCCGCACCGCTCGTTGGCGCCGGTGTCATCGTTGGCGCCGCCACAGTGGATTCACGCACCATGCGAGTAAACTCTTCTACCAGGAGCGGAACGCCGCCGGTACGTTGATAGACCTGCGCAATCAGCGAGTCAGGCAACGGGGTATTTGATCCGGTTCGCATCCACTCTGTCACTTGCCGTCGACTAAGCCGGTTAAGGGCCAGGAAGGTTTGCTGCGGTGCGGCCGGCCATGGGACTTTGAATTCAGGGCGAAAAGTCAGGATCGTAAGGATATGGCCGGATTGACCGCCTTCGATTAACTGGCTGAGAAACTCCAAGGTTGAGGCATCGCTCCAGTGCAGGTCCTCTATTATAAATAGCGTGGGCCATTTGGCAGAACAGGCTTCCAGCCACCGGCGCACCACACGGAACGTTTCTTCGCGTTCACGAGCCGGGGTTAAACCGCTAGCCAAATAGCGGTCGTCCTCCGGCAGAAAAAGCAGCTTGGCAAAAAGGCCGACACCCTCGGGTGAATTCAAACCATGATCTTCTAAGTGTCGAGCCAATCGCTCAAATCGGACACTGGGCGAATCGTCAGCCTCAAAAGCGAGGAACCGGTTCATGAAATCAGAAACCGGATGCAGCTCAGAATTCCGAAAATGCTCCGCGCAGCGCCATTCGACCACTTGGGATTGTGGCTGATCGGCCGAAACGGAGTTCTCCCGAATCAAACGGACGACGGTGCGTATCAGACGTGATTTGCCCAAACCTGCCTCTCCCAGCACTAGCACGATCTGGCTTTGGCCCTCTTGGGCCTGCTCCCAGCGGTCTTCCAGCAGCCTTAGCTCAGCGGTCCGGCCGATGAGCGGGCTGATCGAAGCAGAGGCCGGCCCGGCGAATTCTTGCTCGTGGCCTTGCGAGGTAACAGACGGCTTTTCAGTGTGCTCAGTACCTCCGGCAAAGTCGATTTGGTTCACCATCTTCTTCTCCAGGCGACCTCCATCGACCAAATTCAATCTAGAATTTGGAAAAGATCGCGTTTGGCTGCGATAAGCTCCATCCTAGTGGTCCTTCTCTGCTATCTTCTTCCAGGTGGGACGGGTTTCAACCAAGGAAATACGAAGTTGTTGGTTAGTAGCAACATTTTCATCAGGGTTGCTATTTTATCCGGAGGGACAGAATGATGGGCCTAGTCCGCAATGGCTGTATAGACTAAGGTCTTTCCGTTGGCGAAGCGCCTCTCCGCTAAGTCTGGTAAATGAACAACCCCAACCGCAACCTCGGGTAACCCCGGGTAGAGCAAGTTGAAGATTATCAACGGTGTGCTCTGTTTAACTGGCTTCCGCTCAGCTTGGCAGGCCGAATGTCGCTTGCCACGTTGCCTGTCTTAAGCCCGTCAGGCTATGAAGTATATCGAGGTGGTCGATCTTCCGCCAGGGCAGTCCCCTGTGGTAGCAGAGACCTGTTATCGCTCAGCCGAAGCTCTCGAAGCCGGACAAATTCTGTTTCTTCCTCGCTACGCATTCTCTGTACCCGGCTCCTATCAACCTCTGTTCTCTTCACCCATACTTCAAAGAGGTTCGAAAAGCGTTAGTTACAGTCCGAGCACACGAAAGCTCTATGGAACTGCCAGCAAAGGGCAGACCCTCTCATCACTCGAAGAAATGATGGGGAGATTCGCCAATTTCGCTCAGAAAACTGTGACCCGGCTGTTACCGATCTATCGAACCGGGCTGGTCCGCGCGCGGACGAGTTTTCGTCCGATTGAAATTGAAACCAGGTCGGTGCCATGGCGCAAAGATGATAGGCGACTGCATATCGACGCTTTCCCGTCGTCACCTATCCAAGGCAATCGCATCTTAAGACTTTTCTGTAATGTCAATCCCGCGGGCCAAACCCATCTCTGGCGGATTGGTGAACCGTTCGAACAGACTGCCGGACGGTTCCTACCTTCGATAAAACCGCCGTTCCCATTTTCAAGTGTAGCTTTGATGCTCACCAGCACTACTAAAAGTCGGCGAACCTTTTATGACCACATTATGCTATGCCTTCACGATCGGATGAAGCGCGACCAGCGTTATCAGGAGGAAGCCGAGCGGGCCGAGATCGAATTCCCTGCAAGTTCTACCTGGTTAGCTTTTACCGACCAAGTACCGCATGCGGCAATGCGGGGGCAATATCAGCTTGAGCAAACATTCCTTCTCGATATCAACCGGCTTCACGATCAGAGTACTGCTCCCCTCCATGTATTAGAAAAGCTAGCAGGTCGGAAGTTAGTTTAGGCGTTGCTACATTTGGCGTTTAACGCTCGCGTTCACGTTTCGTGCACGGCGGTTTTCTTTTGCCGTTCCCAGTTGGCGCCGGCTATAAAGATTTCGCTCCTACGGAGCTGGCAATCCCCTGGGTGGATCAGGCCCATGAACTAAATGCAGTTATAGAGATTGGGCTTGTACAGAGCCGATTTTCAAGGGCCTGCTATGCTGACAGCCTCCGGGACCAGCTCTTCGCGCGTCTCTCGTTTGCGGTTACCGGCTTTTGGAAAACAGCCAGGAAAGTAGTGCCGGTTCGTCAAAAGCTCGGTCCCAGGAATTGTGTCCGACTCGGGGATATTCAGTATAGCGCGGGTCACCGCCGGCCTTTGTCAGGTTCTCAATCATCGAACGGCTGCAAGCCACCGGTACTACTGGGTCCTGGGCGCCGTGAAACGCCCACACGGGGACATGTTTGATCCGGTCAGCAAAGCTCACATCTCCGCCCCCGCAAACCGGGATGGCAGCCGCAAAATTTTGCGGATGCCTTATCAGCGCTTCCCAGGTTGCGAAACCGCCCATAGAAATCCCAGTGATATAGACCCGATCCGGGTCGACCGGATTTTTTTCTTGGATCATAAATAGGAGCTCAAGCGCTGTTCGCAGGGGCGCCGCGGGTTCAGGCGCCAACTTGAGTTGGTGCATTTCTTCCCGGCTGCCAGTCCACATAGTCGGTTGGTTGTTTAAATGCGTCGGGCATTGCGGTACCAGGACAAAACAAGGGTGTTGGGTTCGGGATTCCGGTCTGGCGAATCGCCTAACCCCATTGGCCAATTGCTTTTCATTGTCGTTCCCTCGCTCGCCTGAGCCGTGAAAAAGAATGACCAGCGGATATTTAGCGTCAAAGCTCAATTCACGCGGCGCCAGCAACCGGTACGGCATGCGTAACTTGGAGGTACCGACAAATTCATAACGGCCGAAATCCTTAAACATAATTCGAAGAAAATAGCCGCAAAAACTAGTCGCGCCATAGGCCTGGCGGAGGCGGAAATGCACAAGAGGCAAGAAATCTCACGCAAAGACGCAAAGACGCAAAGGCGCAAAGGGAAGAATTAGAATCGAAACCAACCAAAAACCAGGCTCTTACAGAGGCTAACGAAGTAAAGGAAGGTCTGTTCACACTCGAACCTCGAAGCTCAGATTGATGCTTT
>JAFAZK010000339.1 GCA_019239825.1 Verrucomicrobiota bacterium
TTTCAGACGCTAGTCGACATGGCTCCCGCTGAGAAAAAAGCGAAATGGACTGCCATGCCAGTCAATGAAAGGCGACCCCATTATCCAGCGTTGCAAGGGTACAAGGTATAAGTTTGCCCATGACCTTTAAACCCGCTGAATGCACCACCGCCACCAACCTAGTTACCTGGGGGGCGATGGCAGTTTTTCTTGTTGCTCTGATTCTGAGCTTTTGGGGTGCGCATTTGTGGGCGCGCATCATTTGTCCAATCTTCGGCGTTCTCATGATCGCCTGCTGGCTCTTTTCGGTTAAGGGCTATGCCGTCAATGATGGTATGCTTAACGTTGAGCATCCGCTCTGGAGCGATAGATTCGAGGTGCGCGGAATAGCGCCCGAGGATCGCCGTCCAGGCAAAGCAGTCCGCTTGTTCGCCTCCAATTGGATCTTCGGCCATACCCTCGGTCTGTGCTACGACAAGAAAATTGGGATGTTTTTTGTTTATATGACCAACCCCGATCACAGGCTCTACGTTGAGACTGCTAAGGGGTTGCTCTTGATCTCTCCCGAAGATGAGGCCGGTTTATCACGGGCCCTGTCCGGTGCTACCAAGACCCGACATCTTTAAGAATTCTCGGGTGGTCTGCCAAACTGAGAAACATCGGGAAGGGCCGGAACGCTTGCGCGGTATTCTCGAACGAACGCATTGGCGCCCATAACGCGGATGGTACAACCAGAACTTTTTGACAAACCCATTGGCTCTACACATTTTAACCGACAGCCGGGAAAGCTGATTCCGTGCGATGCACTATACCTGCCCAGTTTACGGTTTTCCCGATCTCGATGACCCTCAGCGTACTGAGGACAGCAGTGGATCTTATGAGATCTGCCCCCTCTTGTGGCTTTGAATTTGGTGTCATTGACGATGAGGCTGGCGCTCGATTCTTAGGTTCCTTGAAAGAGTTATATTGGGCTACGCTGCTGAACATTACCAATTGGACAATGTAACCGCCCGGTGTGACCTCCTCCATCAGTGGCGACTACCGATCGCATAATTCGGCGAGGGTTGAGAAGGGAGTGCGAGGATCAACCGGCAGCGGCAAGGTTTGGAAAAAGAGCGACCACGTTTACTGTTTTGCGCAGAGGTGCTGCACTGACTTACCAAGGCGATCCCTGAGGTCGCGACGGTGGACAATGAGGTCGACAAATCCATGCTCTTGGAAATACTCAACCTTTCCAAAGCCTCGAGGCGGGTCTTGCATGGTGACTTCCTTCGCGTTGTTTGGCCCGGTGATAGCGATGCGGCAACCGGGCTCTGCAATAATCAGATCACCTAAGGAAGCGATGCTAGCCATAACGCCACCCATTGTTGGATCGGTGAGCACAGATATAAAGAGCAGATTAGCTTGCGCGTGACGTGCCAACGCTCCACTTACTTTAACCATTTGCATCAAGCCAAACATTCCTTCATGCAGACGAGCGCCGCCGGATGCTGTAAAGATGACTATCGGACGCTTAACTTCTGTAGCCCGCTCAATTAACCGGGCAAGCTTCTCTCCCACGATGGATCCCATGCTTGCACCAAGGAATCGAAAATCCATCACTCCCAGGGCAATGGGGTAACCGTGTAAGGTGCCGAAGCCGGTGAGCACGGCCTCGTTCAATCCCGTTGCGTCCTTATAATGCTTGAGTCGGTCCGCGTATGCTGTCGGGCCTGTGAATTTCAGGGGATCGAGAGAGGTCAATTCGGCATCAAACTCTTGGAAGGTGTCAGCGTCGAAAGTAGCGTCAATGCGCAATGGTGCCGGCAATTGAAGATGATGTTGACATTTCGGGCAAACATTGAGCGTGGCGGCTAGCTCGAGCTCGTGCAGCATCCCGCGGCAAGAAGGACATTTCTGCCACAGTCCCTTGACTATGTCGTTCTTCTTCTTGCTCGTTGATATCTTTGGATTTTTACCGAAAAATGCCATAGCTGGGTTTATCAGGAGGGGACGGGTGAATAATCATCGTACCGCTTGGCGGCACTGATCCGAAAGAGCTTTCGGTTCTTTGCGTCGCTTTTGGGTGAACAGGATCATGTGTCCCATTCTCACTCTTACCGCACACGGAGGCACGACAATCAGGGGTGGATTATAATCTCGCCGGAAGAACCACAAAGCTTTTGGCCATCCGGTCCCTTATGTCCACGATCTTCTCGGGCGCGTCCGAACCGAATCCGATTCTATATTCAAGCGTCCCGGCCTCGACTGCGTAGTAGCGGCAGTACCAGGTGCGGCCATCCTTCGGCTTATCAAAATCAAGCGTCGCCACCCTCTTGCCTGCGGCCGGGCCCTCGCCAATCTTGAAGTTTCCAAAGCCAGTCGGTTCCAGACGCTGCTGAATATACGCGAGAGATTCGCCAGGCGTCTGCTTCGGATCTCTCGGCGCCCGGAAGATGATGGCGATATGAAAGTTCCCCTCTTCCTTAGAAGCGAAGCGGATCACTTCCCACGTGCTGTTGCTCGGTACAGGCGGGAAGATATTCCAGTGGGCCGGGAAATCGATCGCGAAGCTCCACTCGGCACTCCGGTATCGCTTCATCCGTGGTACTGCCTCGGGATGGTCCGGTTCCTCGGGTTCATCGCTGAGCCTGGCGCGACAGGCTCTCCAGCTGGAATAGCCGTACTTCTTCGCTACCTGTTCCAGCGCCTCGCAATGCTTGATGGGATTGTCCAGCGCCCGCTGGCGCGACTCCAGTTCAACCGCCTCTGCCTTCAATTTTTCGATCTGCGACATATAACCCTTTCCGGGTCCGCAAATGTACCGGGGCGTGGTTCCCTTCGTCCCGAACGCGAACCCGTTAGTTCAGGTTAACGTCGGAAGATCTGTCACCGTTCTTTGCCATGCCGCGAATCGGCGGAACCGGGAGGCGAATGGTGGCCTAAGGCACTAAATGCATGCCCGCAGAACAATGTCAATAGCGCAACAGGGTTAGGCGCTTCACACTTAGTGAAGACCAAGGAAAGAGCCGGTGACGTAGCCTTGGCGGTGTTTCGTTGTGCGGTGCGTTAGGAAAAACTGGCAACTGTTTTGCCACACTTATTCTACACAACTACGGCGCCAGAGCTTTCATTCTCTACCACAATTAACCGGCTAGTCTTCGAACGTTGATGGAGTTGCTAAGCGGTTTACCGTGACTGCGTTGGCGAACTCTGTGCTTACTTGGGAAGCCCTTTGGGTGAGTACAAACTCAACATCAAATACCGTGGAAAAATGCGCCTCGGATAAGTCGGAAAATCACGGTCTGATCCTAGCAACGAAGTTGGAGGCCGGAAGTATTTTGAAGTTCGTCGCGAGAGTAAAAAGATAGTGTTGCATATTTTTGTTTGAGAGCGAAGCGCTAGCAAAGCGGGCCGGAGGAAAAAGCATGGAAGCGCAAGAGCCGCGAGGAACGAGACGGGTGCGAGGTATAATTGGAAAGGGCCTCTAGCGAGCTTGCGAGGGCGAGGGAAGGAGTCCGTTTATGCCGCAAGGACGGTACTCTTGCGCTAGAAGGCGTCCTCCGGCGTTGGGAACAAATCAAGCCGGACGCTTGAGAAGAAGAGTTATACCCTTGGACAATCGAGGAATCGATTGGAAAGGCGTGAGGGTGTTCCCCGAAGCGCGGCTCTGCGAGAATGGGCGATTGGACAGCTCTTCGGAGCAGTCGGGATATAACTCTGCCGCCAGGCCGCAGATTTTGTGGATGAGTGCTAAAGGGCTCTCAACGCTCGAAGTTTTGCTTTTGAAATCGGTCGAATTCCTGGTCTGACATCGGACGTTTTCGGATAATTTCCCAGTTACCGACTTGGTCGAACTTTAGGGTGAAGACGAGACGAACTAGAAAGAATTGGTCTTCCGGCTCCGCGCGTTCGAAATCGCAGACGTACACGGTCGCGGTGTTCGAATCGATCCAGTTGTGTACCCTTTCATAATATTCGCTGAGTTGTAGCCTGTCCCTTTTTAAACCTTTTTTAGCGCCTTGGGTCGCTAGAACTCGCTCCACTGCCTCTAAAATTTCGTTCGAGTCACGAAGGGATTTTAGTGGTCTCCATTCGTTTCCATCTAGTTGATAGAGCGAAGTCGAATGATCCCGCCCGTGGCCATAACCATACGCGAAACGCCTGGAATCGGGCGCCCAGACAATCGTCGCGGAGTCACAGCCACCGCCGCCACATTCATCCGAGAACGACACCCCAACCTCGTCCGAGCCTGTCTTTCGTATCTCGGGTGGATCGGCATCGGGCTGGTACGTCCACTTTTTGTCCGGGGAAATTGAGCGGTTGTCAGAAGCAGCCGGGTTTGGGTCAGCGAAAAGCGTGAGCGCCAAAAGAAAGATAACCGAAACATGCACGAGGAACGGAAAGCGGAATCGCAACTTGAACCCAAGCTGAGGCATGGAAGTGTTTCGAGAATAAACGGGCATCGGTCCGACGTGGAAGCGCAAAATCTAGAAGTAAGTTCCATTCGAGATGGCAAGCGGAACCCCGGGGAGGGGAGCTTAGGGTTCGATCATTTTACGTTGAGCCGAGCAACTACCGTTTGCTAAGCAGGGTTCCAAGAGAAAGCGATTTCAATGGCGAAGCGGCATACCTATTTTGGAGGAAGCCTTCGTCGAGTGCCTCAGGCGCTTGTCCGTCTCGGATCTTGATTGAACCCTTCTCTTCCGTTGCGTCCTCTGCGACCGCTGCGCGAAATTTGATTTTAAAGGCGTCACGAATGACGGCTCCTTCCTTAAATCTGAAATAGTCGCTGCGCCCCGGAGCGGGCGCACCGGTCCAGGTTGCTCCAACCCGCGCTCAAAGCTGACATTGAAAAGCCGCAATGGTAAGCCTAAAGCATGTGGTGCTGAATCCGGAGATACTGTGGAACCGCTAATTGATCACATCCAAATTACGGTCAAGGATATGTCGGTGGCCGTGCCGTTTTATGAAAAGTTTCTTCCCTTGCTCGGCTTCGACAATTCCAAGAAGGGGGTTGCTATCATAGAAGAGCATGAATTCCACGTAGCAGAGTGGAAGCATCCTCGGTTGTGCTTTGCAATAACTCCGCCGAGGAGCGCTTTTGCCGATGACACAATCAATCGCCGTAAGCCAGGAGCATTACATCATCTCGCATTTAAAGCCCCATCGCGGGCCGAGGTTGATAGGCTGCATGACAAAATCAGGAAGATCGGGGCCACAATAGTACGCTCGCCGCAAGAGTATCCTGAGTATTCTCCACCAGGCTACTACGCCTTTTATTTCAAGGATCTGGACGGTATTAAGTACGAGATTGTCTTCTACCCAAGAGAAGAAGCGTAAGAGAACAGGATCCGCGAGAGGTTAGGAACTGATGGTCCCACTCACACATGGCCATGAGAGCGAGATTAATCGCTATTATAGCGCGCGGGCACCGTACCTGGGGAAGGCTCTTGAGGTCCCGCCATCCGGGCAAACCCTCGAGATCATCGCCGAGCTAAAATCAAGCGCCAGGGGTTTGGCGGTCTTGGAGATTGCGTGCGGCACGGGGTACTGGACGCGGTTTGTTGCGCCCTGCGCTCGGGAAGCCATGGCCATCGATTTTTCAGAAGAAATGCTGGAAGTGGCAAGATCCCAGCAGATCGTAAACGCTCGCTTCCTCCGCGAAGATGCCTACAGCCTGAAGAGCCTCGAAAGCAACCAATTCGACTTCGGATTCGCGATGCATTGGCTTTCGCACATTCCCTTGGCTCGATGGGACGAGTTTTTCTCCGCGTTTCACGCGAGACTTAAACCCGGAGCAAAAGTGCTGGTCGCGGATGACATTCGGCGACCGGACGATGAGGATCTTTATTTCAGCAGAGTTGAGACACGCGATTCGTACGAACTTCGGAGACTTCCGAACGGCCAATCGTATGAAATCGTGAAGCGCTACTTTGCACCGGATGAACTCCACGCTTTGCTGGCGCCTTATGCGACCAACCTCCACATTCGGTTTGTGCGTCCACGATGGTGGTTGACCTATGAGGTAGTTTTTGCTGAGTTTTAGCGCGACGACAAATCACAAACGCTGGGGGCGCCCCCGAGTCTGTGGATGCCGGAGTTGAGCCAGTTTCAAAGGATTCTACAAGATCTAAAGTTAGGCGCGAATGCTCTTGGATCTAAAGTCCTCAGCGAGGATTCCCATCAATATTTGATCTCGCCATTTTCGATCGCGAAAATAAACCTGTCGCCGCCGTCCCTCTTCACGAAAACCGGCCTTCTGGTAACAGCGTATTGCGCGGCTGTTCTCGGCCAACACCTCAAGCTGGATCCGATGCAGATTCAGTTCGTTGAACGAATATCGCAGTACCAGTAGCAGCGCTTCAGTGCCATATCCCTGACTCCAAACCTCACGGTTTAGGATAATTCCGAGATTTGCACATTGATCCTTGAGAGTGATCCCCCACAGTGCGACATGGCCGATTAGCTCCGGCGTGGCGATTCCGGTCATCCTTGGTCCTAGGGTTTTCGGGCGAGGGTGGAGTAATGGAGTGTTTGAGTACAGGATCGACGGTGTTAGCCGACGCTCCACCGTCGAGTTTGTGCAGAGAGGCCTGCGACGCCATGTCTTGGCACTCGGTAAGGTTTGTCTCAGAATGAGATGATCCGTTTCAGTTTGAGACGTCGGCTTCTTTGCAATGCAGAGCCTGGCCTGTTTAAACCAGCGGCCGATGTCCTGTCTCCTCTTGGCATGTAACTTGCCATGTAAGGGTCAGCAAATCCCTCAGAACAATGCGCGGTCTATTGGCGTCCGTCAGATACACAATCCGGCTGCTGCGTAAGTCGCCGACATTTACCATCATCGCAGTGCTGATCCTCGGCGTTGGAATCGCCGCCAACACAGCGATCTTCAGTTTGATCGATGCTGTCTTGTTGAATCCACTGCCATTTCCGCAGCCTGACCGTCTGGTTGCCATTGCTAGTACTACCAAGGAGATCAGCGACATCGGCATGGATCTGCCCGACTACGTCGATTTCCGGAAAACCCAAGAAAGTTTCGATGAAGTGGCTGTATCCCGTGGGGCTCTCCTCGATTTGAGCGAGGCTGGTGGCCCCCAACGACTCAACAGCGGGTTCGTATCAGCAAGTCTGTTCACGGTCACCGGCCGGTCTTTTATCATTGGCCGCCCGTTTACCGACGAGGAGGACAGATTCGGCGGACCTCTGCTGGTGGTCCTAACGGAGGGCTTCTGGCGGAGCCATTTCCAGTCGGATCCGAAGGTCCTGGGCAAGAATATCACTTTGAGCGGACGGAGTTACGAGATTGTCGGAGTTTGCCCAACCCAGGTCGATGATTGGGATGTCGACTCACCCCAGCTCTATGTGCCGATTCAATCCGTCGCGGGAGCTGATGATCCGATTAGGGCCCGGGACGCCCATTGGCTAGGTTGCTATGGACGTTTGAAGTCAGGGGTTACCATGGAAAAGGCAGGAATCGATCTTGCCCGGATCATAGACACTTTGGCGAAGCAATATCCGGACATAAATCAAGGTTATGGCGTCCGGATGATGCCGTTGTTGGATGACATCGTGGGAGATGCTGCCTCCAACCTTTGGCTCCTGGGCGGTTCCGTTATCTGTCTTCTATTAATTGCGGTTGCGAATGTGGCAAATCTGCTTTTCTGCCGGGCGGTAGAGCGCCAGAAAGAGACGGTCATTCGGCGCACGCTCGGTGCAACGCGTCTGGCTTTAGCCGGCGACGCGTGGTTGGAAAGCTTAGTACTTTCTTTGCTAGGTGCAGCCCTCGGTTGGTTGGTTGCCTTTGGTTTGATTGGATTGGTCAAGGAGGTTGGGCTGCAACAGAATATCGCTCGGGTTGATCGAGTCGCCTTTGATGGCGCTACGCTCACCTTCTTCGTTGGGATGACCGGTCTAGTCTCTTTGCTCATGGGCTCCCTCTCAGCTTTGAAGGCGGCTGCCGCCGGTACCGGCCTAAAAGATCTGCCTAATCGTAGCGGCACGGCCGGGCGAGAACGACAAAGGACACAGCGCATCTTGGTAATTGGGCAGGTAACTCTTTCGTGTGTGCTACTAACAGCCGCCGCGTTGTTGGTGCGGAGTTTTTCAGCGGCGCAAAGCCAGCCGCTTGGTTTTAATCCCGAGCACCTAGTGGCAGCAGAGGTCTCATTGAACAGTCGAAAGTATGATGACCTGGCGCAGATCAGAAATTTCTTTGATACGGTTCTAGAGCAAATAAGAAAGTTACCGGGCGTCACTCATGCGGGTATGGCAGACGATTTACCGTTCCTGCTCGAGTGGGGTAACTTTGATCCTTTTTTTCCATCGGGCGAATCAAGAGCTGAACCAGGACGAGCGCCGGCCGTGACCACGAAAAGCGTTTCTTCCGATTATTTCGGGGCACTGCAAATCCCTCTATTGCGAGGCCGGGGTTTCGGCGCCGAAGACACCGCCACCAGCCAGCGGGTCATCATTGTTAACGAAGCATTAGCCTCGCACTATTTTCCGAACCAGGACCCGATCGGTAAACAGATTTTCATCTATGCGATGCATATGGATAGCAATGTACCCCGCACCATCGTGGGGGTCGTCGGCAATGTTCTCTACGACAGCCCAGACAGGCGCCGCATCGCATTCGACGCCTATTTTCCCTATAGCCAACGGCCAATGAACAACGAGGCGTTGGTGTTGCGCACTTCGACTGACCTCGCCACGCTAGCCCCGGTGATTCGCCAAATTGTGGCCGGTGTCGATCCTGAAGTGCCGATTGGGAAGGTTACGACTTTCAGCCGTTTGATTGCAGCGAGGTTTACCACTCGGCAGACGGGCATGCTCTTGGTGAGCGATTCTCAGCAGCGGCGCTTTTGCTATCGGCGATCGGCATCTACGGCACCTTAGCATATACGGTCATTCAGAGGACGCGAGAGCTGGGGATCCGGGTTTCGCTGGGGTCCACTTCGTTGGGAATTCTTAAGCTTGTTCTACGCAGCGGCCTTCAGGTAGTCGGGATTGGACTTCTGGCAGGAGTGTTGGTTGCGCTCGGTGTGGCTGGTCTCCTGCAGAGTGTCTTGTATGGCGTCTCAGCGCGTGACCCAATCGCGATTGGTACGGGAATCGCCTTCTTAGCAGTCGTCGCCTTCATCGCTTGCCTGTTGCCTGCCCTCCGCGCTGCACGCGTTGACCCGACCGCAATACTGCGTTCTGAGTGATCGTTGATGAAAGTATGCGCGACCTGATTTCAAACCTTCGTTACTCGCTGCGCCTGCTGCTGAAATCACCGGGATTCACCATCACGGCGATCCTGATCCTGGCTTTCGGAATTGGGGTAAATACAGTGATTTTCAGTTTGATTAATGCGGTCATTCTAAAACCGCTGCCGTTTGCGGAACCAGATCAACTCGTTCAAATCAGTCAACCCTACCAGAACGATCCTTCCGCAAGTATCGACTACCCGGATTATGTGGATATCGCTCGAGGGCAACAGACCTTTTCTTCACTGGCCGTACTGTGTTGGAGTACTCTTAATCTGAGCGATAGCGGCGAATCTCAGGAGATTCACGTTGCTTTCGTGTCGCCGAGTCTATTTAAGATCACCGCGCTGCCGCCCATAATTGGACGAGTGTTCACCGATGCTGAAGATGTTCCCAACGGTCCATTCGTTGTCGTATTGAGTGAGTACTTTTGGAGAACGCGCTTCGCTGCGGATCCGCAAATCGTTGGGAAGAATATCACGTTAGGCGATCACAGCTTCGAGGTGATTGGTGTCGTTCCAGCTCAGGTCCGGGATTGGGGACCGCCTGGTGCTCTTGTCTACGTTCCGGCCAACACGGTGGCTCCCGTCGGAATCTTCGGGAACAATCGTGGCTATCCGCTCGAATTTCGTGATCTCCACTATTTCGCTTGCGTTGGAAGATTAAGGCCCGGTTTCACTCTGAGCCAAGCTCAGGCGGACTTGGATGTCATCCATCGAGATCTGCTTCGCCGCTATCCGGAAACGACCGAGGGCTACGGGATTCGCGTCACCTCGCTGCTCGACGCGATGGTCAGTAACTATTCGAGAACAACGAGCCTGTTGGCTGCGGCTGCCGGCTTGCTCTTGTTAATCTCCAGCGCGAACATCGCCAATTTGCTGTTTGCCCGCGGATTACAACGCGGCCGAGAAATGATGATTCGAACGACGCTCGGCGCTCCGAGGCGTCAATTAATCGGCCAGGTATTGCTGAGACCTTATTGCTCTCATTCCTCGGTGGCATATTGGGCCTGATCATTGCACTGGCCTCGACTGAAGCGACAAAAAAGTTGTGTCCGAGAGATCTCTATCGATTTCAGGAGTTGGGCGTCGATTGGACGACGCTATTCTTCGTACTTTTTGTTACGGTTCTGACCGCGTTACTTTCCGGTCTGTGGCCTGCCCTGAGCCTCTCCAGGGCGACTCTAGCTCCTTCGTTAAGGGATCTTGGGGGCCGTACTGGGACGAGCGGGCCGGGGCAGAATTTGGCGAAGGCGTTGCTAGTAACCGTTCAAGTTGCGCTGACTTGTATCCTATTGACGGGAGCGAGCATCCTTATCCGGAGTTTCCAGGCAGCGCAAAATGCCCCCCTTGGATTCAATCCGCATCAAGTTCTCACCGCAGCGATTAAACTCACCGGCGCGAAATATGAAAGCGACGCCCCGAAGGGCCGTGCCTTCTGGGATGCATTGCTTCCAAAAATCCGTCAACTGCCTGGGGTGATCTCCGCGACGATGAATGACCAGCCGCCGCTGATGTGGGACTGGGAAGGTTTAGCTCCCTTCGCGGTCGACGGCCGGCCCGATCCAGGGCCGGGCCGCCGGCCCGCGTTGACCTGGCAAATGGTGTCTACGGATTCTTTTCGAACCATGCAGGTTCCCGTTTTGCAAGGCCGCGATTTTGATGAGCAAGACACCCTCGACAAGGGAAACGTGATCATTGTCGACAACGCGTTAGCGGAACGTTATTTCCCTGGTCAAAGCCCACTTGGGCGCGGGATTATGGTTCAAAGCTGGGACGGTCCGCGGCACTGCACCATCATTGGAGTGGTTTCACACATCCGCTACAAAAGCCCGGGTCAGCCGGAGAATTCGTTCCAGGGATATTTCCCTTATACGCAATGGGGCCTCGATACGGTGTGGCTCGTCTTGCGTTCAAACCTAGATCCTGGCGCTCTTGCTCCGGCGATTCGTTCAGCCGTTGCGTCGATCGATCCCGGCATCCCGGTTGTAGACGTGCGCACTTATGACGATCTCATCTCCGAGAAGTTTGTTACCCGGCGCCTCTGCGCGTTTCTAGTGACACTCTTCTCTGGTGCGGCGTTGTTCCTATCCAGCATCGGCCTCTATGGGACCCTGGCCTACTCGGTCGGGCAACGCACTCGCGAGATCGGAATTCGGATCACCCTCGGCGCGCAAGTCGCGGATATTTTAAGACTGATTACGGCGCAAGGAGTGAAGATTTTAGGGATCGGCCTTCTGGTAGGAATCATTGGAGCTCTAGCGGGTGCGCACCTGATTGTAGGATTGTTATACGGGGTCTCTCCTTTCGACCTGCCGTCGTTCGGAATCAGCGTCTTTCTGCTTTGCGTGGCCGCAACGCTGGCTTGCCTTCTGCCAGCACTCAAGGCGGTGCGCATCAACCCGACCGAAGCGATTCGCGAATGAAATCGAGATTCGCGGTGGGTGGAAGGCACGGTATCCGAATAACTGGTTGATCGAAATAGCGGACTTGCGTTAGCAAAAGGTAACAAATGAGAACGCGATCGAACCATCACTGTTCCATCACAAAGCCTAGTGCGCTCTATTCGAGTGCCGCCCGATTCGCTGTATCGATGCCCGTGCTTTGGGGTTCCTTGTGCCTCGGAACGCCTCAATCCTCTTTTTCCAATGACGCTTTACCGTCGGGCACGCCTACGGCGATTATCGACGCGCAAACCCGAACCTCGGTTATCGAAGCAGCGGCCAAAGCGCTCGAGGATAAATATATTTTTCCCGACTTAGGCAAACAGATGGCGGATCGGATTCGCGAGAACAATCACGCTAAAGCATACGACGGTCTCGCAACCGGTCAGGATCTGAGTAAACGCCTGACGGAAGATCTCTATGCGATTGCCCACGATCGTCACGTTGGGGTGCACTATCCCGACGGCGAGGTTCACCACGAGGGATCGCCTACCGCCGAGGAACTGGAACAGTTCCGGGAGAAGGCGGCGTGGCATAATTTCGCTTTCCCAGAGGCTAAACGTCTGGCCGGAAACGTCGGCTACCTGAAGGTCGATGCTCTTCTGCCACCGTCGATCGCCGGCGATACGGCGAATGCCGCTATGGTTTTCCTGGCCAACACGGACGCTTTAATTATCGATGAACGGGATGGTCACGGAGGAGATCCGGAAATGGTCGACCTCTTGTGCACTTATCTGTTTCCGATCGGAGATAGAGTTCATTTGAATGATTTCGAGAAAAGGGAGGAACCGAAACATGAAGAGTTTTACACCTTCGGCTGGGTGCCGGGCAAAAGGTTTGCCGGCAAAGAGGTCTACGTGCTCACCTCGCATACGACTTTCTCTGGCAGCGAAGAACTGGGTTACGACCTGAAAGTGCTGAAACGAGCGACCATTGTCGGCGAAGTGACCGGGGGTGGCGCCAACCCTGGCGACGCATTCTCACTCCCTGAGTCCTTCAGCATTTTTGTCCCTACAGGCAGAGCCGTGAACCCGATTACCAAGACCAATTGGGAGGGCGTCGGTGTTCAGCCGGATGTCTCGGTCACCGCGGATAAAGCGCTCGATATGGCGCATTACCTCGCGCTGAAAAAATTGCAGACGAGTCACTCGTCTTCGGACGCGAAAGCCAAAGAGGTTAGCGAGAAGCTGCAGGAACTCGAAAAAGAGTTCGCCGGAAAGTAAAAATGGATAGCCAGGAAAAATGCGGCTTATTTGCAACCGTCATTGGCAGACGGAGCGTTTCAACCTCGGCGTAAGCGCTTCACAAATGAAATCGAGATTCGCGGTGGGTGAAGCGTCTGCTATCTGATCCCTGCCTTTCCGCGCGCGCCCTGAGCATGAAAGAACTTGCGATAAGCAGCCTTGAGGATGTCGGAGGGCGCCTGCCCGGACTGGACCTACTTCGAACTCTCGCGATTGGATTGGTCGTCGTTTTCCATATGAACCTGGCAAACCCTCCCGCGTTTCTAGTGCCGATCCAGCAATGCGGATTCATGGGAGTCGATCTTTTCTTTGTTCTCAGTGGCTACTTGATCGGATCGCAGCTACTTCGTTATTACCGCCGTGATGCCACGCCCTCGGTTAGAGTTTTTTTCCTAAGACGTGCTTTCCGCGTGCTTCCGGCTTTTCTGGTTGTTCTGTCTTTGTATCTTTTACTTCCTGACTTCCGGGAGCGGCCACATCTCCCAGACTTTTGGCGATTCCTAACTTTCACCATGAATCTCGGGCTCCATGCGCCGGCGGCTTTTTCGCATGCCTGGTCCCTCTGCGTAGAAGAGCACTTCTACTTGGTTTTCCCTTTTTTGGTGATCTGGCTGATGCGAGGCGCGAGTCTCTGGAAATCTTCCGGCGTCGTTTTGGCGATATTGGTGGGTGGACTGTTGATCCGATATCTGATCTGGCAGCAGTATTTGGGTCCTATCGCGACCGACGCCAACTGCGAAGATCTCTTCGTGAGGCGATATTGGGAGTTCATTTATTTCCCGACCTATTCCCGTCTGGATGGGCTTTTGGTGGGCGTTGTTCTCGCGGCAGTCAGGATTTTTCGTCCTAGATGGTGGCGAACCGCGATGGCGAAACGGATTACCTTGCTCATTGTGGCTTTGGCGATGCTGAGCTTAGCGGTATGGATTTCTTGGGATCTGTACGCGTTTTCCGCAATCATCTGCGGATTCCCGCTGACCGCCATTGCCTTTGGTCTCTTGCTTCTCGCGGTGTCAGATCTCCGAACACCCGTACCGGGTGCCGCTCTGGGTGCAGCTCTCGCTTATAGTGTTTATCTCACGCATAAGGAGATGATGCATCTGGACCGCGTTTACTTAAAAGGGGTAGTTAATTTCGACGGACCGGCGGGTGTCCTTGTCTATGTCGTGACCATCCTCGCGGTGGGCGCGACGCTCTACCTTTGTGTTGAACGGCCGTTTCTCCGGCTCAGAGACCGGATTCTCTCGCGGGCGCGAGCAGGCGATCCAAACGCTCCAGCAATCCCTCTTGCGGTCGAACCCTGAGCACGCACCAGATCTCGATCGAAGCTCTCAATTCTAAAAGAGAAAGCGCTTCAGCGTCGAGCCGCGACCGTAAACAAATCGGGATCGCGACATTACGCCTGCCGTTTGCGCGACACTGGGAGTTTCCGATCCCAGGTTTAGTCGGTGGATTGCCCTGGCGCTTCCGAGACCAGAACGAAGGCCCTCCAGGCTAATGCGCTTCCCGGCGCCAACCCTATTCTTTCGTTGCGTCCTCCGCGACCGCTGCGCGAGGCTGAATCCGTGATCGTTACTACGAATCTCAGGCCCTTGTGCCGGGCAGGAAAAAGAACTCATTCAGGACGAGCACCAACCAGCCAAACTCGCACACCGTCTTTTTCCGCATCGGGGTGGCGCTCTTTCAAATCATCCGACATTTGGGGAAGTGACTGGAAAGAGATCCGCATTTCATCTTCACCGACTTGGTGGACTGCTCCTGTCATGGCCGTGCACGTCAAGTTTGCGGCTAGCTTTTCGGCCTCTTTATAAACCGCGCCGGCATCGTCCGGTGCTACTGAGGCCTCCTTTGCAACGCTTATGGGAACTTCAGCAAGAAAAAGAATCTGTCTTCCAGTCGCCAGACCCGAGCGCTTCATATGAGGTTCGAGCGTAATTTCAAAATATAGCATCTGGGCCATTGGCTCTATTGGGCTGGTAGTAAAGCAAGGAATCGAGTCTTACCCGATGTACGCCGAACTGGTGCATGATCAACCAAAAAATACGGGTTGTTCGTTAACCGAATTAGCGGCGACGCCCCTCAAAAGTAGCGCCTGTCCGGTCATCGTTCTTTGGCCGCGCCTCGTAATTTTCTCATGTGGCAAAGGCATTGCTGCGGACAAAGAGCCAATCTCAGGTCTTGTTGCGAAATTATTGTACCCCGCAATGGAATATTATCGACGTATGCCGATTGGCGCCGAGTTGCAAAAGGGCGGCGGCGTGCATTTTCGGGTTTGGTCGACAACTTCGTCTGAAGTTGGAGTTCGGGTCAGTAGTGACTCTGAGGTCGCCAATAGCCCGGTGCAGACACTCCTAAGTCCGGAGGGAAATCAATATTTTTCCGGCTATGTGCCTGAGGCCAAACCCGGCGATTTTTACAAGTTCATTATCGACGATCGCCTGGTTCCCGATCCGGCCGCCCGTGCTCAATACGGTGGTCCGCATGGGCCGTCCCTAATTACCGATCCCGATAGCTACATCTGGCACGATAAGGACTGGGACGGCGTTTCTTCGGAAAGCCATGTTGTGTATGAGATGCATCTCGGCACCTTCACTCAGGCGGCGACCTGGGCGGCTGCGCGTGAACGGATTTCTTATTTGAAAGACTTAGGCATTGACGTGGTCGAGATCATGCCCATCGCAGAGTTCACCGGCAAATTCGGATGGGGATATGACGGTGTCTCCTTGTTCGCACCTTACGGATTGTACGGTGAACCCAATGAAGCGAAACGCTTCATCGATCAGTGTCACGAGGCCGATCTGGCCGTTATCTTGGATGTTGTCTACAATCACGTCGGCGAGGATGGCAATTATTTTCCGTTTTTTTCCCCTAGCTATTTCACCGATCGATATCAGACGGAGTGGGGGAAGCCTTTCAACTTTGACGGGCCAGGTTCCGGACCGGTCAGAGAATTCTTTGTAGAGAATGCCAAATACTGGATTCGTGAGTTTCACTTCGATGGATTCAGGTTCGATGCCACCCAGCAAATTTTCGATGCCTCTCCCCGGCATCTTCTCGCCGAGATTTCTGCGGCTGCGAGGGAAACCGCGGGAGATCGCCGGCTTTACCTCGTGGCCGAAAATGAGCCTCAATGTGTAAAACTGGTGCAGTCTCCGGAAGAAGAGGGATACGGTTTGGATTCTATCTGGAATGATGATTTTCATCATTCAGCGATCGTTGCGCTAACCGGTCGGGCTGAAGCTTACTATTGTGATTACCAGGGCTATGCGCAGGAATTTCTGTCCGCAGCGAAATGGGGTTTTCTTTACCAGGGGCAATATTACGCCTGGCAAAAGAAGAATCGTGGCACCTGGGCGGTAGGTTTATCTCACGAGCGTTTCGTGAATTTCATCCAAAACCATGACCAAGTGGCGAATTCGCTTGCCGGTCATCGCATCCATACCTTAGCCGGAGCAGGGGCGGTAAGAGCCATGACCACGTTGCTCTTGCTTGGCCCTTGGACGCCAATGCTTTTCCAGGGTGAAGAATTCGCGGCTTCCACTCCGTTCCTCTATTTCGCGGATCAGCCACCCGAGATAGCGGTAAAAGTAGCAGAAGGACGAGCCGAGTTTCTCAAGCAATTTCCCAGCTTGTCTTCGCCTGAGGTAGCGCAACATCTGCCGAACCCGGGAGACCAATCGACGTTCGAGCAAAGCAAATTGAATTTTGAAGATCTACAGACACATGAGCCGGTTTATTTGCTGCACAAACACCTCATTGCTCTTCGTCGATCCGACCCTGTAATCAATGGCCGGGAAAGACATTTCGTGGATGGTGCAGTTTATGGGCCTCATCTGCTGATACTCCGATATTTCGGGTTGGAATCTGGTGATGACCGACTCTTGATAATCAATTTTGATCGAGATCAGGTCATCTCACCGGCGCCTATTCCGCTTTTGGCTGCGCCCCCAGACCGGACCTGGCAAATCATCTTTTCGTCGGAGCATCCTCAGTACGCCGGTCAAAGTGCTCCTGCGATTCATTTTGACGAGCGGCTTAGAGTAGTCGGGTATTCGGCGACTGTATTCGAGAGCGATCCAAATCGCTAGATCGGTAAAGTTTTGTTTCCTGAGCTGACTCGAACCCAGAAACGAAGCCCATCAGCGGAAATGCTTTCTTCCTTAAGAAGTGCGTCGAATTTTCGAAAATGCTTCCGTTTTGCAAGCATCCTAAGGCGGAGACTCGGAAAGCGAGGAATGGATTTCAGGATTGTCGTCCCGGCTGTGTCGCGGCTGGTCCTTTCGCGTAAGCGATGCCGCCCGTGCTCTCAATGCCGAAATCGCCCGACTCCCCAGTTGATCGCACAAGCGAGATAGTAATCACCGGCAGGTAGGGCATCGAATTCAAAGCGCCCTTCACCATCGTTACTTTCCTGCAATCGTCGGTGTCCGGATTGCCAGCTTGCAATGGGATCCCCTGGACGATTGCCAGTTACATCACGGCGGTGACTGGGAATAAAATCTATACTCGCCCGGTATTCTAAGTGTCTATCAACATCAAGAAGAAGAAATCCTTAACCTAATGATACAGAAGCAAATTGGCGTGTTCGCACTTGCTGGCCTGCTACTGGCCGTAAGCGGTACCAGTTTGAGAGCCTCTGAGGACAGCGCGTTGCTGGATGTGCTGGTCGAGAAAGGTATCTTAACCACAAAAGAAGCCGAGAAACTTCAGGCTGAAGTCAGTAAAGAGCCCGTTACGACAGGTCCTCAAGGCCCTAATATCAAGATTGGTGATTGGGTCCAGGAGCTGGATCTCTACGGGGATATCCGGCTGCGCGAGTTCTATCAAAACCTCGAGCAGCAATTGCCTAAACCTCCAGGCGCTACGGCTTTCGACGAAAATATTCAACGTCAGCGAATCCGGTTCCGGTTACGATTGGATGCGACTTTCAGACTAGCCGACAACTTCTTTGGCGGAGTGGAATTGTCGACCTCGGACAACAGAGATGGTAATACGACGAACGCCACCTATACGAGCGGCTTCGACAACTATAATATTTATATCAGCCGAGCCTTTATCGGCTGGTCGCCGATCGATGGCTTAACCTTCGTTGTCGGCAAGCAGAATAACCCTTTCTACACCACGGAATTGAACTGGACGCCGGATGCCGGGCCAACCGGTATCGTTGAACGCATCGATTTCCATCGGCTCTTCGGTTGGGACGCTGGTGGCGAGCCGACCGGCTATTCCAAAGAAGGAAAGACGCCGCCTCCAGCTCCGAGTGGTATCCCGATCGACCTGAGTTTGATTGCCGGTCAATTCATCTTCTACAACAACAACGCGGATTCGTCGCTGTCCTTCAACAAGACCGACGCGTTCATGTTCGATACCCAGTTGCTCGCGAAGCTGAAGCTGTTCGGTGGCAAAGTTGCGATCTCCTTTGGTCCGCAGGTCCAAATCTGGAATGACGCCGGTCTTGGCCCGACAAGCGTTCTTCCGAATGGACAGCCGAACCCTGCGACTTCCGTAAACGCGACTGCCCCTGCGGGTACTGCCGCCTTCGGCACGTTGAATAATACAAATCCGTTCCCAATCTCCACCCGGGATGAGTTTTATCTTCAGGCTCCCGGCGACATCAGTGTGAAGCTCGGCAAGATTCCGGTCAGCATCTATTGGGACACGACGTATAACGTTTGGGGACCGGAACGCTTCAGTGAAGTCTACGGTCCTCTGTTCAGCGAGGTGACTTACACGGGTACCCAGAAGACAGGATTCACCGCGCATTTCAGCAATCCGGTGCACCCGACATTCCAGGATTATTTCGGTTGGCTGGCCGGAATCAAGATTGGGCAGAACAAGCACGCGGGGGATATCAGTCTGCTGCTTGATTACCGTCAACTCGGTTTGGCTTCCGCCGATCCCAACATCAACTCTGATGACTTTAATGAGAGCTTCTTGAATACGGTCGGCTGGCGAGCCAGTATCGCCTTCAACGTGACCGACTTTGCCGTGTTCCAAATCACCGGTTGGTTCTCGAACAATCTCGATCGGAATCTTTATGGCGGTTACGCCACCAGCCCGAGCCCGTTCCCGATCGGGAACGCAAACTCATCGACCTCGCTTGCGATCGATTTCAACGTAAAATTCTAAAGGGATTCCCCTGAACTGGAGAGAATAACGTGAAAAAGGTAACCCTGTTATTTTTGTGTGTCGTAGGGCTCGGCTCGACATTGCTGTCGTCGTGTACGAACCACCAATCCTATACCGGCCCACAAATGAATCCTGCGTATTACAATCCGAATTCGCGGGAATTTGAGTCGCGGTGGCCGTTTGGACCAGCCGGTTTTCGCTAATATTTTAGCCACTCCGACCGGGAGGATTGACGAGCGGGCATTTGTCGATGAAAAGCGGTTTCATTCGATCGACCGCTTCCTTTAGTCCCTTTTCACTAAAACCGCTGCAGAAGCTGAAAGCGAGGGATACCGATTTCGTCAACGGCGACAACTTCCCCATCGAGAATGGTGGCCCGTAATTTCAGCTTGGATACCGCGTTGGCGATCGCCGGAAATTTCGCTTCCAACGACAATCCGTCGCGTGAGCAGAGGTGCGCCTTGCCGGCAGCATCGAACACCGTGATGGCCGGTAACAATCCAGTTTGATTTCGAAGATCCAATCCGGCGAATCAAAAGGCGCTTTCGCGGTTTCCCTCGAAAGTTACCTCTTCCGTTCGCGCGCCCTTAAACCCGTGACGACCTCCTCAATTACTTCTTCCAGATCCGATCGGGTCGCGCCATCACGTGCTTGGATCGCTAGGCCAAGCATAACGGCGTTAAGATAGCGCGCGAGCGAATGAGCAGAGTCTTCGGGAAGCCATCGCGTGAGAGCGCCGGCAATCTCGTTGCGCGTCCTGCGTCGCCGATTTGCTAGCTCGGCAGCGAGCTCGGCGTGCTCGGCAGCGCACTGGATCATGCCGTTGGAGACCATGCAGCCGCGTTCCGCGCTGGGATCGGTGACCGCGTCTGCCGCGCTGCGCAGCAGACTTTTGATCATGCCATTGAGCGTCTTGGCTGGAGGAAGGCTGCGCGTCCCTCCAGGCAGGCCGGCGTAACGATCAAGCGCTTCGCGATAGAGGGCTGCCTTGCTGCCAAAAGCGGCGTAGAGGCTGGGAGGAGCGATTCCGATCGCGTTGGTCAGATCGTTGATAGAAACCCCTTCGTAGCCGTGCCGCCAGAAAAGCCTCATGGCGATCTCGATGGCCTGATCCCGATCGAAAGTTCGGGGGCCGCTGCGTGATGAAGGTGGCTTGTTTATAGCGATCACTAAAAACTCATTGACAGGAGAATGCAAGTCGCCAGTATTTAGTGATCACTACAAACTGGAGTCAAGAAACAGGAACATTCATGTCGGATTCGTCATATCAACCCGCCCTCTCGAGTCATCATTTCAAGGTTCACACGCCGGATGGGCTCACCCTGGCCGCTGCCCGGTACGGCGCGGAATCCGGGCCCGAGATCTTGTTAGTGCACGGCCTTGGCCAGAGCGGCCTCAGTTGGGTGCGTCAGACCGGCGGTACCCTGGCGGAAAGCTGTCAAATCATTAGCTATGACTTGCGTGGCCACGGTGATTCATCGAAACCCCACGACGTAGCCGCCGATGCTGACCCGGCTCTCTGGGCGGCAGACCTGCATGCGGTAATCGAGGCCGCAGGTCTGTCTCGGCCAATTATTGTAGGATGGTCTCTGGGCGGACTTATCGCCGGGTATTATCTGAAGCGATACGGGCAAGAACATGTCGGTGGTGTGAACCTGGTCGGCGCCGTAACCAAATTGTCACCGGAACTCCTGGGACAGGCAGCGCTTGCCCGAAAAGAGCTCTTGTCCTCTCCAGACCTAGCTACACGCACCGGCGCCTACGCAAGTTTTCTCGCCGATTGCTTCGCAGTGCCGCCGCCTGAGGCCGAGTTCCGCCGGATGCTGGTCTTCAATGGAATGGTGCCACGAGAAGTACAGCAGGCTGTGCCGACGCTCGATAGTGAGGGATTAGACGAGGTGTGGGCGACCATCAGGAGGCTATTGGTGAGTTGGGGCGATGAGGAGCGGCACACGCGGTTTGAGATGTCGCAACGCGTCCTGGACCTGAATCCCGTTGCTAAAATGTCGATCTATCAAGGGGTCGCTCATGCTCCGTTTTATGAGCGCCCTGAGCGTTTCAATCGGGAACTCGCGGCATTTGCGAAAGGTTAATCTAGGATTCCAAAATGTCTGCCATTGAGGTCGCTGCCGCCCTGCTTGTGGCGCTGGTATGGGGAGTACAGTTCGTCACCAGCAAATACGGGGTTGATGCCTTTCCGCCGCTGCTGTTCCTTACGCTCCGGTTTGCGACGGTTGCGCTTCTGCTCCTGCCGTTTGCTGGTCGGTCCACGCGTCGTGAAATCGGTGCCGCGGCCGTAATTTCAGTGTTCTTTGGCGGCTTATGTTTCGGTCTTTTTTTCGTCGGGCTGCATCTCGGACTTGCGGGACTTTCCTCGGTAATCGTGCAGCTCATGACGCCGTTCACCGTTCTATTCGCCTGGCCGTTGCTGGGCGAACGACCGCCTCTTCGCGTAATAATCGGGGTCGTGGTGGCCTTTGCCGGTGTCGCTCTGGCGCTCGCGGGCCCAGGGGAACCGGTATCGGCCGTGGCGGTTTTACTGGTCATGGGCGGGGCAGCCTCGCAGGCTTTGGGCAACGTACTGATCAAGCGCTTTGGCCCGTTTCAACCGATACGCTTTATGGCATGGCTGTCGCTTTTTACCGTGCCGCAGGCAGGCCTCGCCTCGGCGGTGTTCGAGACTGGCCAGGAGACTGCACTGCGGAAGGCCAATGTCCTGGCTTGGCTCTCGCTCGGCTACGGTGTCCTGTTCGGTGCAGTGATTGGCTTCGGGTTATGGTTCTGGTTGATTGGCCGCTGCTCTCTCGCTCGGGTTGCCCCATTTGCTCTTCTCTCGACGGTCTTCGCCATCGGTGCCGGCATCCTTGTTCTCCATGAGAAAGTCAGTAGCCCGTTGTTGGCCGGAGCATTGATCTGCATCGCCGGCGTCGTGCTCACGCAAGCCGGCGCGAACAGTGACAAAACAACGGTGCCAAGAAGCAGTTTATGCAAGGCAGGTGAGTATGAGTGAGATCAAGGATGGTATAAGCCAAGCATTTTTTCCGGGGTTTCAGAGCCTCGATGTCGAAGTTAGTGATGTCCGGTTCGCAGGTGTTGTCGGGGGCAGCGGGCCTCCGGTGCTGCTATTGCATGGCTACCCGCAGACGCATATTGCCTGGCGCAAGATCGCGCTGGATCTGTCGCGGTCATATAGGCTGGTGATTCCAGATCTGCCAGGCTACGGCGCCAGCCGCCCGGAAGCTATGCAACCGCGCTGGACGAAGCGGCGTGTTAGTGCTGCTCTCGTCGGGCTGATGCGCAGTCTGGAGCATCATCGCTTCGCGGTAGTCGGACACGACCGCGGTGCAAGGGTGGGATACCGGCTGGCTCTTGATCATCCGGAAAAGGTTGCGGCCTTTTCCTCGTTGACTGTCGTGCCGACACTCGATGCCATGTTGGGTGTGGACCACCGCTTTGCCACTAAGAATTTTCATTGGTTCCTTTTCGCACAGGACTCAGATCTACCCGAGCTTCTACTAGCGGCCGCGCCAGACGCTTTCATCGACCAAGCCTTAGCCACGATGGCGGGGGGATTGGAGAAGGTGGATCCGGCCGCGCTCGAAGCCTACCGTTTGGCTTTTCGCGACCCGGCAGTCCGCCACGCGATCTGCGAGGATTATCGCGCCGCCATGAACGAGGACTTCGAGCTTGATACCACGGATCGGGCGCAGGGCCGTAAGCTTAGCTGCCCGGTCCAGGTTTTCTGGCCGGCTGCACAGACAACGCACGGCTCTCCAAACCCGATTGCGACCTGGTCACGCTGGGCGGACGACGTGATTGGCGCTACGACCAGCGGAGGTCACCTCCAGCCGGAGGATGCTCCTGACGAGGTCCTCGTCTCGCTGCGTACTTTTCTGAGCTCTCATCTCAGCGTTCGATGACAATAGCCGCACTATTGCTTAGTCTGATGCGTACGCCTTCTCGAGATGATGCACATCATTCCGTTACTGACAGATCCCGCCAGCCATGGTGGCAGCGCAGCAGAAGCATTTGATGTGGTGGTCCTGTCGTTACCCGGTTACGGGTTTTCCGACCGGCCAGCCGCGCCTGTCTGGATCGAGCGTGGATTTAACATGCAGCAATGGATTGAAATGCCTCGCGGCGGCGGAGGAACTCCTGGTGGAAGATCTGCGCGCCTTCTTTCGCCGGTTCGGTGAGATGAAATGACCTGTTCCGAGTTAAACAACTGGAAGGCGGCACATCTCTAACGCGGCCGCCCTCGGTTGGGGTGTTGGTTCACGCCGAAGTTGCAACTGGGGTTATGGCAGCAGGCGCCGGACCGCTACCTGTCGACGAGCTATCAGCTAAACTCTCCAGCTTTCGCGAGGAAACGGGAAGTTGCTCCAGGCTCAATGCGCCGTCTCATGTAAGAAGTCGCGAAGTTGAAGTTGTATGGTGCGCTTAGGTTCGGTCAGCGCGCGGTTTGCAAATTCGTGAACTCCTCTGCCCATGGAAAATTTTCGAACGCGGAACCATTTTCCCTTAATTTTACGGTCGCCGAGGCAAACAGGGCGTTCAATAGCCAAGGCATAGTATTGACCGTAAATTGCTGCCCTTTAGTCCAGGATTGTAACATGCCATAGTTGGCCACAGCGAGCCTACCGGTGCCGCGAAAGAGGTTGTAGGCATTCAAAAGAAATTGTCTGTGCGACATGTACCAGGGACAGGACATCAGGAAGTCATGCCATTCGGCGTCGGGCACAGGGTTTTGCAAGGCGAGGTTGACAAACTGATACACTTCGAGAGGGGTGGGCAGATTGTATCTCGATGTGAAGTCAGGGCTGACCGGGTCGCTCAGATGTTGGTACCAGAGCAAGACGAGTGAAAATTCCGTTACCAGAAACTTCTGATCCGGACGCAACCAGGGCAGAACATAAGAAAGCATGATCCGGTTGGCGGCAAAGTTTGGCATATGCATGTGCAGATCCGGACCGGATAATTCTTGGTGGGAAGCGATGTATTGAAGCATCCATTGTACCGCCGGCGTCCGATTTGCCACCAGATCCAAACGGGTGAAAGCGCCCATGTAAAGCTGGGTCGCCTGTTTGGCTTCAGGATGGGAGCTCCAATAGCCGATCACGTCGTTCGCCATGGTCTGGTAGAAATCGATCAGTGGCTGACCGCTTTGGGTCGATTGGGTTTCAATGAACGGTTCGTTACCAATTACGAGCATATCGACCTTGCCCATCACGACCGGTAGGACCTGGTTCAATTGGTCGAGTTCTTGAGTCATGGCCGCAGAACCCGGCGTCGGAAAGGGTCGGGTCTCATAGTTCCATTTCAGATTGAGAATGGTGTGCCGACCGTGAGCTTTCGCTTTAAGAATGGCTTGGATGTTCGGATTCTGCGATGGATCCTGATTGCCGAGCAGGTGCATATCGAGAAAGCCTCGGATCCAGGTTGCATTGATCTGACTAACCTCCTGATCCTGAAGCGACTGCAGAAATTGATTGTAATTCACACCGAGCGCTTCTTGAGAAAATGCGGACGTTGTTCTGAACACTAAGAAGGCGGTGAAGAAGATAAACGCTTTCGAATATTTCATGTTGATTTACAAAAAATTGAATTCCCTAAGTCGGATCTAGCAGATCGCAGGACGCTATTCCTGCGGACTTCCACCGAAGCCTCCACTAACACTTCCTCCGACATTGACGTTTTAACGGATCCGTAGGTTTCAACCGTCTCGTCAAGCCAACGCTCTGGGGGCGAGAGCGGCCGGCTGGCGATCGGCGGGCGCGCCTCGCTTTCCGCCGGCAATCTTCGCGCAACGCTCATCGCTGGCCGTCTTGAATTGGTTTAAGCTTCAAGAAGCAACTACGAATCTCAGGCCCTTGACAAACTACCTACTAGTAGGTACCAGTGGGTCAATGACCGAGCCGTCGAACAGGCGAGAGGAAATCCTTCGCTGTACCCAATCCCTCATAATCGCTGGTGGTTATAACAGCTTCAGTTACGCCGATATTTCGAAGGTGGTGGGTATCCGCAAGGCGAGCATTCATCACCATTTTCCCACGAAAGCAAATTTAGTTCGCGAGCTAATATTGCAATATCGGCAGAACGTAAAGGCAGGAC
>JAFAZK010000073.1 GCA_019239825.1 Verrucomicrobiota bacterium
AATCGTCGCTAATCCAAAGACCTTTGTGACTCTGGGCGACCTGACATCGCCCACCACACTTCTAACCTTCTTTGGAATCGTTCTGGCCGTCGTGCTGCTCCTCTGGCGCGTCCGCGGTGCATTGATCATTTCGATCTTAGTTCTGACCTTTGCAGGGCTCTTTTTGCCGGCGAGTGCATCAGGTCCCATTACGACGCTGCCGACGGCAATCTTGGCTTGGCCTAGTCCTATCGATAAGTTGTTCTTCAAACTGGATTTCTCTTATTTTTGGCTACACCCAGCGCAATCGATTCCGATCGTGTTTTCACTGTTGTTTGCCGATCTTTTTGGCTCAATGGCGGCGCTGCTGGCGATAGGACGTCGGGCGCGATTGCTGGATGCAAACGGAAATCTGCCGCGAATTAGAGAGGCATTTGGAGCGGATGCGGCCGCAGCAGCAGGCGGCGCTCTTCTAGGCACCTCCACGACGATCCAATACATCGAGTCAGCAGCAGGAGTTGAGGAAGGCGGACGCACCGGTCTCGTTAGTATTGTGGTGGCCATCTGTTTTCTGCTGGCTTTGTTTTTGAACCCCATCATCCGCATCGTTCCACTCGTCGCCACGGCGCCGGCACTGGTGATCGTCGGGGTATTTATGTTAGAGGGGATCGCCGACCTTGATCTCAACGATCTGCGGGTTAGCGCGCCTGCGGCAGTGACCATTCTCTTGATGCTGCTGGGTAGTGTTGCCGATGGTCTCGTACTCGGCTTTATCCTTCAGGTCCTAGTGAACGCGGCTACCGGCAAAGCAAAAAGCGTGTCCCTGCTTTCGTACGTTTTAGCTGGAGTTCTCCTCCTTCACTACCTGTTGAAATGGGGGCGGTAATGTTTGAAGCCATGACGGATCCCGGGGTAGACACAGTTAAAGTGGTCCGTCGTTGGTACGAGACGAAGGATCCCGATTTGCTCGACCCAAACATTTACTGGGAGGTCCTCAGCACCTTCCCGGAAGGCGGCGCTTACTGCGGCCGGGATGTGGTGATCAAACAGTTTTTCCCGAGATTGATGTCCCACTTCACAACACTGATTGCGATACCTCGAGAGCATTATTGGAACGGCTCCGGTGTCGTGACCCTCGGTCGCTACGAAGGGTCGGTTGGAGAAGAACGATTCGTGGCGGAGTTCGCGCATCTGTGGAGGGCGACCGGTGGAAGGCTATCGCTTTTCAAACAGATCACCGACACAGCAGTCATTCAAAAGGTCAGGGGACAGATGGATCGCGATTGCTGTTAGCTCAATCCGTGGTCTCTGATCTCGGCTCGTTTATCAAGGGATCTCCCGGGGCTTCAACCATTCATTCAACGTTCGCTTACACCCAAAAAACAGACCCACCACACACCATGATATCAGAAACCCATGCCCACCCAGCCGCACTTCGGAAAACGGCGGCTTGGCTAATCATCGGGTTCCTGACGCCGCTTGTACAGGCCCAGGAACCCAGCGCCAGCCCGATCCCGACTGGCACCAAGCTTGAGCAAGTCGTCGTAACTGGGGCACAGATTCCGCTAAATGAGGCGATCGTTCCCACCGTGAGACCGACGTCGGCAGCGTATGGCCTGGATCAAAATGTCATGGATGTGCCACGCAACATCACCATCATTTCGCGAGCGCAGCTAGACGACATCGACGTCACCGATCCGCAAGATTTTACGAAACTAACTCCCAGCAGTTACACGACCAGCAACTTTGGTAATGCTTCTAATCCGGCCATTCGAGGACAGTTGGCAGATGTCTTCATCAACGGAATTCGCGAACCGTTTGTGGTCAGCGGAGCCGGGATGCCGATCGATTTCAACGCGGTGGATTCAGTCGATATCTTCAAAGGACCTCCCAGTGTGGAATATGGAGTGTCTTCGTACGTGGGAGGATTCGTAAATCTAGAAACGAAGATGCCATTGTTTGACGGCTACCACGGGAGCGTGAGCACCACGATCGGGATGTATGATCAGTACCGGTGGAACGTCGACTTCGGCGGCCCTATTAATCCGGAAAAGTTGGCGTTTAGAGTCAGTTACTCCGCCCAAGAATCGGGCAGCTATTACGAAAATGCGGTCACTAATACCCAGTCAATTTACGGTGCCGTCAGTTGGACACCGACTTCGAACTATACGCTTTTCGTTAATGGCGACCTTCGTTGGGCTACTTTCACCGAGAATTTGGGTATCAATAGGCCCACCCAGAATTTGATCAATAATAATCAATATTTTTCGGGGTATATTGCTGGTTGGAACCAAATCGGTGCGGACTATGGCAAATACGTCCAGGCTGCCGATAACATTATTGTGCCGACCGGAACGGTGGATCTGTCGCATAGCATTCGTCTTCTGAACCCCGGCAGCTTGGCAGTGGGCGAGGATTTCCGCGCTCAGGCGATTCAGACGCTGACTGTCAACGACAGCGTAAAAATCGTTAATAATACCGGATTCGAGTACAATAAATGGGGCAAAGATCCGGACTATTACTTTGAGTATTACGTTGATCCGGGGATTAACTTCGAGAATCGGACTGAGCTGCAGCTGAACTTTGAACACGATCTTGGGTCAGACGGGAATGTCGTGATCGGCAATAGCAAAGAGGGGAAGACGCCCATCCAGGAACCGAAGAAACCTTTCGGCATCAGCACGCAGATCAATCTGGGCTTGGACGTCCAATACCGTGAAGAGACAAGTTACACGGATTATTTCAGCGAGCCGGTTAACTCGTGGGATTTGGCTTTGTCCAGGGCCTATATCCACTATGTGAATTTCGGAATTACCGACATCCCGATCCCTGGCCGACCGGGATGGTATGCGACTCCAGGGGTTCTCAACAATTCCACAAATACGACTCGTTATTTCGATATAGCCCCTTTCTATGAGCAAGTGATCAATTTTGGTGACTATGTATCCCTCCAGGGTGGGGCCAGGGCGGATATCATTGATGTCACTGTGCTCGACCCTCTTTTCGACGTCGCCAAAGCAAGAGGATTAGTCGGCGCGAACGATTACAATAACAAAGGGAGCGCAGTGGTGATTGATCCCAATGCGAACATCAGCCTGGTTTTCAAACCTTGGAAATGGCTCCGAACGTATTTCACCTATAACTATAGCCAATCGACCGCGGATGCGAATGGAGGGGGTATTCCTTCGGCCATTCCCATACCGGCGAGCCAGAATCTGCATCAGGAAAGTCAGCTCTTTGAATTCGGGGCAAAGGCGAGCCTGATCCAGGACACCCTGTTTATTAGTTCGGCGATCTTTCAACAGAACAGAAACATTTTGGATATCACGGGAGCGAACGAAGACGATATCGTCCGAGGTTTTGAAATTGAGGCGGATTATCAGCCGAGCAGAAACTTTTATGTGAGTGCCGGCTATAGTTACCTAGATTCTCATATTCACGGGAGTCCGTTCGTATCTCAATTTTACCCCGTTAATGCGCCTCAGCAGCGGCTTGCCAACGGAGATGTGATTGTCGACAACGGAGGTGATCTGCCCAACGGAAGTTACCGCCAGCCAGGTTTACCTTACCATCTCTTCAACTTCCTGGCGAAATATGAAGTACCGACGAGCTATGGTACTTTCGGGGCGATTCTTAGTACGACGGTGACCGGCCCCTGGACACTGAGCTACACGGGTCTTATCACGGTTCCGTGGCAGTACAACATGGATTTTACCGTGTTCTATCGAACCAAAGACAACCGTTGGGAGGGACGATTAGCCTTCCTCAATTTAACCGATCAGCACAACTGGTCCCCTTCGCCACCTTCCTATGGTTACAGTTCGGTCATCGCCGATTGGCCATTTCATCTTGAAGCGACGATCAGCTATAAATTCTGATCGAATTGTAGATCGGTGGTTTTCACGAGCGGAGTCTTCAACACCGGCGATGGCCGCCGCAAAAGAGGAGAGTCATACCGCTGCATTTTTAAACTGGCGACTGGTGCCGCTCTTTTGAATGGATAATGCGCCAAGGATAGCTAGCGATCCTTCGACGGGATCCGTCGGGACCGACCGAGATGCGACCCGGAATCGTTTTCCGTGGGCCACTTTGCTCCTCTTCTACGCGATCGGTCTCGCGCGTTGTGTGGACTGGTTCATCATTGGCGCACTGCTAACGCCGATAAAAAATGAACTCCGATTACCAGATCAACAGTTAGGTCAGATTGGAGCAATTTTCTTTTTAGCATCCAGCTTTACCAGTCCCATTTTTGGCTATCTTGGCGATCGTTTCCCTCGCAAACCCTTCATCTTGGGGGCGCTCACGGTTTGGAACCTCGCTGCGATTTGTTGTGGCTTGACTTCTTCGCTTACGCTCCTGCTCGTCTGGCGAGCCCTGGTGGGACTCGGTCAAGGGTGCTACGAAACCCTTTTGCCTGGTTGGATTGGCGATAGTTTCAAGCCACGCTGGCGCAGCGGTGTTTTCGGCATCATTAACAGCACGGCGCCGGTTGGAGCTGCCATCGGTTTTCTCGCTGGTAGTTATCTAGCTACTCAGCTGAATTGGCACTATGCATTTATTTTGACTGGGGCGCCTGGGTTGGTTTTGGCGGCTGCTTTCGTATTTGCGAAAGAGCCTATGCGCGGTCAATCAGAAGAGGGGAAGGTCATTCTAACGACCCCAACGTTGCGGCAAACGCTTCAGGCATTATCGTCTCCTCTCTTTCTGGTATTTTTGATCGGCGGGATGGCGTTCATCACCGGTCTTGGCGCTATCTCCACTTGGGGACCGAGCTTTCTCCATCGTGCTTACGGATTAACAAACGAACAGGCCTCAGGCTTTTTTGCCACGGGCTGGGCCTCCGCCGGTTGTCTCGGCGTGCTAGTAGGCGGGTGGATCGGCGGAATATGGCGGCGGAACAATCCACTGGCCTATTCTTTGATCATTATCATTTCATCAACCGTCACAGCGCCTGCACTTTTTATAGCCTTCTTAGGACAAAGCGCTTTGCTCAGTCAGTCCTTCATCTTGGTCGAGATATTTTTTACCAGTCTCTGTTTTGGTCCGATTAACGCCTTGCTACTGGAAACCGTGCCCGTGAATCAGCGGAGCGCCGCGTCTGCACTGTTTGTCATCTGCGCCTATGGCCTGTCAAACGTCATCTCCGCTGATCTGATCGGAGCAATTTCTGACCAATCGACGTTACGGCTCGGAATGCTGGTAGCACCGACTGCATTTGTCCTCTCTGGGCTCTTGCTCCTGGTTTATGTGCTGCTGCAGTTCCGATCCAGGTCGCGCCAAGACCCTGCCCGGTGATGGCGTCTTCGCCTCGAATCTTGGTGGAAGAGAAAAAGAACCTAGGCACACCACAAGGTGGCTAATCTCTCAGGTAAGTGAGATCACCACTCCATCTTTTTTATTGTCCACGCTATTTGATGTACTCGCTGAACGCAGGAACTGGCGTCACTTCCCGAGTCAGACCGAAAGATTGCTCTCGATCGTTACCGGATCCTGCGGCCACATCTAGAAGACGGAAGAGTATTGAGTGTCGTGGCCTCGGACGCGGGGGGTGCGTACAGCACGGCGCAGCGTTGGGTAAGCCTTTACCGGAGATTTGGTTTGGGAGCTCTTGTACGCAAAAGACGCTTTGATCGACGCCAGCGCCGTGCATTGTCCAGAAAACTCCGAGAGATTGTTGAGGCCTTAGCGCTCGAGAAGCCGCCTCTTCCAATCGCGGCCTTGCATCCGCAAATTTGTAAAATTGCCCGCGAAACGGACCAAAATATTCCGACCTATAAAGCGATTTACAGAATAGTTCGCGAGTTGCCAAAGGATTTGTTAGTGCTCGCGCACGAAGGAACGAAAGCCTACGCACAGCATGTTTGCGGGATCCCGGAGACGCTCTATTCGGATAATGGCAGCGATTTTACGTCCCAGCATATGGAACAG
>JAFAZK010000028.1 GCA_019239825.1 Verrucomicrobiota bacterium
AACAGCCTAAAGTCGTCCCTCAGCAAAGACCTCTCGAGGGTCTATAGCTCAGCGGTCTTGTAGAGCCGCACCGGAATGCAAAAAGCGCGTAGATCTAGTGTTTAAGCAGCTTCGCGCGGGTTGCTGCAAAAGGCTGAAATGCCCTAAAAGGTACCGAAATCTTGCCCCAACCGTAGAGCCACGACTGTAGAGCTTTTTAGCGCCTTAGAGCCAGGGATCTCATTCGGTTTGATGGCGGATACGCCTGCTGAGCTGCCCTAAATAGCGGGCCTCAGTCTGGCGTCATTGCGAAGTCGGTCATACAGGTCCCCGGTTTTATCTTGGCCACCTCCGACCAAAAACGGGCCAAGGATTCCGTGCATGATGCGCACGGCTTCGCCTCGATCATTTCTGCCGCCCATTATTAGGTGAATCTCGCTTACTGCCTGCAACGCGAAACGAGCGACTTCAAGTGGATTGTTTGCGCTTTTGGCTTTTTCATACCAGCCGAGGTAATTAAGAAAATCGGCTGCATGATCTTTGGCCGCGTTCATTCCACCACTGTCGCACTTTGAGGCAGATTTGCTATTCCGCATCCCGGAGGCATTAGTCAACCTAAGCGCGGTACTTCCCGGTCATACGCTGGACCGGTTGCAGCGCAAGTGTAACGATTTATTACAGCAGGTGATCGCTGGAAAACTAACTGCCAATGCCGCCGCCGTTAAGGCTGGCTGGCGTAAGCGTGGGCTAATCCCGCCCGCTGTGGTCGAGGAACGCGGCCAGCACCGCTTCCTGGCGTTGCTGTTCGACTTCCATGAAAGATAAAATATACTGGGTGTGCGCATCCGACAACGCATCACTCCAACTCGACTCTGTCTCGCCACTTCGCCCGTACGGGTGACTTAGTTTTTCCACGAGGTTTTATTTTCAGCAGTTTGCGTGCCTTGGCCAGAGCTAGGCTGGCTTCGCGCAGTAGCGCGGTGATGGCAGGGGGAGAGTAGCAGGGTCACGTCTTAACAAGAACAAGCTTGTCGTGACATTTTGGATCGCTCGAGTAAGAAAGTGGCATGGCCCGGCCTACCCGATTAAGCATCACGTGGTGAATCGGGGGATTGAAAAGCGGACGATTTTCTGAGGGGTTGCTGGGTATGAGCGTTTTTTGGCGTTGCTGAGCAAGCTGCCCCAGCGTTTTGGGTTAAAGCTGCTCCGATCGCTATCGCAATCTTTTGACGGATCCAGGAATGTCCGCGAAGCACACGTTGTGAAAAGTTCCGGAGTTCCGGCAACTGACGAAGCCGTGAGGCAGTGGCTTCAGGCTAGATGGAAGTCTCGACCTGAGGTGGCTCAAGCGGGTTTTTATAAAGGTCGACCGCTGAACTCGACGGAGTTCACCGTTCCGATGGTATTGATCAGGAGATAGCAATCGCCTCGCAACTTTTGGGGACTTCACGTGTAATCGATAGGTGGACACAAAATTGCCGCCCCTTTCTCCCGCCTTTTTTATTCTCATTTTGTTCCTCCTTTTTTCTACCAGCCTGCGGGCGGCGGATAACGCGCAATTGGTTCCACTTGAGAACTATGGCGAGACCCAAAAGGTAGTCCGCGCGAGAATCAATGGCCGGGAAGGAGTATTTCTCTTCGATAGCGGCGGCGGCGTAACTACCGTCACGCCGGAATTTGCGGCCCAGATTGGCCGCAAGCCTTGGGGCAAGATTGTCGGCTTCAGAATGACCGCTCAGCGCATGGATATGGAGCGCTGCGATGATGTGACGCTGGAAATAGCTGGCGCGCGTGAACACCTGCTGACGACTGGCGTATTTGACTTGATGAGTCTCCTCCCTCCAGGAGCTTCCAAGTTGGACGGCATGATTGCTCTCGACGCTTTCGCGGACAAAAGTATTACGATCGATTTGGCGAACAGCCGCATCTTCATCGAAACGCCGGAAAGCCTCGCCGCAAGGATCAAGGGTGCAACGGAAGAGGCAGTGCGCGTAGTTCGCGACGCGGAAGGGCTGGCCTTAACGGTGGACGCCGCGGTCAAGACTGCCAGTGGCACCGCCTGGATGGAACTCGATACCGGTAATCACGGAGACATTGTTGTCGCTGACTGGCTTGCCGATGAGTTTGGGTTGGATCCGAAAAAAAAGGAGGGCAGGCCGATTAAATTTCAGCTAGCCAACGGGATTGCGGGTGAAGGACGGGGGCATGCGCGTGATTTAATCATCGACGGCAATCTTGGGTCACAGGTTCTGCGGAATTGGATTGTGACGTTTGATCTGCCGCACGGACGAGCATGGATATCGCCAGCGCAGCTGTAAGGTTTGGCGATTACGCGCCTGCTGCAAGCCTTGTCCAGAGCCTCCGGCCCGAGGGCACCAGGGTCACGTCTCAACGAGCAACAAGCTTTGTTGTGACATTTTTGGATCGCTTGGGTAAGAAAGTGGCATGGCCCGGCCTACCCGATTAAACATCGAAGGTGGTTAGTATCACGTGGTGAATCGGGGGATTGAAAAGCGGACGATTTTCCGAGGGGCTGCCGGGTACGAGCGTTTTTTGGCGCTCTTGGTGTTAGTCGCTACTCTCTTTCACGATTCCCGTAGTGCTCTTACAACGAACTTTCTGCGCGGGGATCTCCCGCGACCATCAGAGAGCTTTGCGGCATCAGAAACCAGGTGACAACCTCGCCTGTGGCTGGCTATTCTATCGGGCAGTCACGGCATATTTTAGAAAATCGGGGTATGGACATATTGCGGCCGCCGCCAGGTCATCGGGATGACGCAGCATCGTCCCCGCCAAGGAACCGGTTCAGTCGTTTCGTTTTTGCGCTGTTATTCTTAGTGATTGGCATGCTGGTGTTCTTCATCGGAGGCCTCGTGGTCCGCAATCCCGAGCTCCCGAACTATTTGCTTGATCGGTTCGTCAGAGGCTTTCGCGATGCTGCGACACACAGCGCTACCAACGTGAGGGGCGTTGTCGGCTCTGCCGAGAACCTCAAGCCGCCGCCTCCGCCAACGACGCCCGAACAATATCTAAACTTGATGAGCTACGATGAGCGCACGCTTCCTTCGGATGAGCGAGCTGCCGCATCGGTGCTGAATCAAAGCACGGCGAGTCTCGAGGAGTTCAGCTTTGTGCGATGGGGTTACGAGGTGGATCAATTACTGGGTCGGCAGATCCTTCCGGGATTTCGGAAAATTCAGCCGGGTAGCGACGTGAGCGAAATTCGAGCCGCTCTTGGGAAATGTAACGAGAGGGCAAAAGGAGTAATCGAGTTTTACCAGAATCTCGCGGAGCAAATCGCTGGGAAATTGATTTCTGCGGGTGTGCAAAGTTCTCTAGCCCACCAGACCGGCGAGCTTTTCGCAGCGAGAGCTCACTCTCAGAAGAACGTCTCAACAGCTTCTGAACTCAAGCTGGCTTGCAAAAGTATGACAACAATGGTGGATCTCCTGACTAAACCTCCGGTGAACTGGAAACGAGATAGCGCAGGCAGGGTCGTATTCACAACGCAGGCCATGGCCGATCAATACAATGCAGCTAGCCAAGAGTTTGCGTCACATGTTGACGCCCTCAATGCGGCGTTCAAACCGTTTATCAGCGGCTAACGCCTCCGCTCTACACGCTGCCGCCCATTACGGTTACGTCCCTTTTGGGCTTCACAAACTCCGGTAAAGCCGTGCTCGCAATCCTTGTGGTTACATACTTTCCACCCGTGAACAGCTCTCAGCATTCCGCGCTAACTTTTAACTAGGGTCACGTCTAAAACCTTCAACATTTCGCGCGAAATTTAGACAGTCAACTACGGTGAGTATCGGGGTTCACCCGCTTGCTTTCGAACCAGACTATTGGCGTTGGAGTATACGACCTCTGTGCCTCTGAGTGGAACTCGAGCGGCGGGTTCTTCTCCGCAACCGATACACAAGTATCTGTGCCCAAAACACCCATTTGCCATTTCGGTATCGCCAGCCTAAAGTCGTCCCTCAGCAAAAACCTCCGAGGGCCTATAGCTCAGCGGTTAGAGCAGGGGACTCATAATCCCTTGGTCCCAGGTTCGAATCCTGGTGGGCCCATTTTTAAGAAGTGATTGGTGATGAGTGAAAGGTGATTGGTGGATGCCGTTTTACGTCTTGATCGAGAAAGCAAGAAAAAGTGGCTGCGGATAAAACCGTGTTACGGGCCGAGAAAAGAACGGGAATTCCTGCCGATTGCATAAACACTAACTGACAACAGCGATGAGCATTAAAGTCGTAACCGAGAACGGAAAATCTCGTTTGTCATTTGCGTGTGACAAATGCGGGACCGCAATAGAACCAAGCGAAGGGTCGATACTTTGGGATTCAGACCCGGCGCAGCCTTCGAACGACGGAGTGCAGGAGGGCGTTGTGGCCTGTAATCATTGCAAGCCGAGCTTTAAAAAAGCATTTACCCAGCCGCTTGAGCAAGGCCTTGTTTTTCTATTGGCTAAGGCGGGTTGGCTAGACGCAGCCTTTAGACCGTCGAACAAGTTGGACGAAGCTGCGAAGGCAGCCTATAAGCTGGCTCAGTTCTAGTGGCGGGTAGGTGAGAGGTGAGACGTGAAAAGATAGTCGGCCAGGTAGCGCAATTTCATCGAGCTATTGGCAGGCTTGGCGAACACGTGGCTAGCACTTAATAGGCAAACTCTCTTATCGCCTTGATCGCGGTAGCGACTTCTTCCGCGTCAGTTCGCAGGCCCAGAACCGCGATTCGCGCAAATACCTGTTTACGAATTTGGGTGCTGGAAAGGTAGGTACGACCAGTGGCATTTACTTGGTCTACCAGCTTCAGCGTAGCCTGATCGTGATCCTCCGGGCGCCCGCCTGGGGCACGGTATCGGAAAGCGAAAATCGAGAGATCCGGTGAACCGATGACTTCCAGATTAGGTGTGGCTAAGATAGCCTGATAAGCCACTTTGGCGAGATCCAGCCTCTCATCGAGAGCATTCCGGAAGGCCGCCACTCCATGCAGATGAAGAGCCAGCCAGAGGCGTAAGCCGCGGAAAGGGCGGGTTAGCTCAGGACTGAGATCCGCGAAGTCCGGGTACTGAGTTCCTTCGAGATCTTGAAGGACGTGTGGCTTTCCAACGGCATGGGCCTTCCGCAAAACATCGCGATCTCTAACCAGCAAACAGCCTGTGCCGAACGGAAGAAATAATCCCTTGTGAGGATCCAAGACGATAGAATCCGCGTGCTCAAGTCCGACCAGTCGTTCGCGACCTCGCTCGGTTAGCTGAAAGAAACCTCCGTAGGCCGCATCGATATGAAACCAAAGATGCTCTTGATGGGCGATTTCGGCCATGGCCGGGAGGGGATCAATCGCGCCGGTGTTAGTGGTTCCCGCATTCGCCACGATGCAGAACGGTTTCCGGCCCGCAGCCCGGTCACTCGCAATCGTCTCCTTAAGAACGCCCAAATCCATTCGCAGTTCGGAGTCAGCCGGAATGATCCTGAGCGCATCAGGCGGAAATCCGAGCATGCGCAAAGCCTTCTCGGTGGAAAAATGGGTCTGGTCGCTAGCGTAGATAGTGCCGATATGAAACTCTTCCGAAAAGTGCGCGGTGCGTGCACAGAGAAAAGCAGACAGGATGGAGAGCGAGCCGCCGGAGGTCAATATTCCGAAGGCGGTAGATGGCAACCCCACGAGCGCAGTGAGCCAGTTCAAAACCTCGACCTCTAAAGCAACCAGGTCCGGAGCCACCATGCCAAAAGCAGTGTACGGATTTATCACTCCAGCGATGAGATCGGCTATCGCGGATGCGACCAGCCCGCCTCCGGGAACGTAGGCCATGAAACCGCCTCGAGTTTGGTTATAGCAGGTCTCGGTCGCGCTGCGCACTACTGAGAGTAGGTCCGATAACGATGAGCCATTTTCAGGGGGACCAGCAAGCGGTGAAGCCGGCAAGACACTCGTTTTGAGGTCAGGTTGGATCGGCTTATCCGGTAGCCGGGAAAGATGTTCGGATAGGAACTTCACTACTTCGGTACCGAGATCGCTAAACTGTTTTTCTGAAAGAACGAGTGGGCAACCTGCCAGCGGAATACGGGGAGCCGCAGATTCATTGTTTCGACTCGCCGCAGAACTTTCCGGTGTCACGTACATACGATCGGTCCGTTTATCGAACGAATCGGGCGAATCTAACGAAACCGAGCGACTATCATGCATCTAACTATACTGTCTGGTTTTTCTCCGATCCGGATTAAGTCGTTCCAATTGCCGTATTCACTGTTCAAACTGCCGTTTTCACTTTGCAGCTTGCAGGACTTCGTCGAGTAGCAGACTGACGGCCGGATATCTTTTCAGGTGGTCTACCTTGTAGAAAACGTTTTGGGTAAACGTGGGGACCGGTGGCGCGAGAGCTTGTACCACGATTCCGGGTCGATCCGGCGGTTGATCCTGAGGCAACGATAACAGCGAAACACCGAGACCCGCACACACTAGGTCCAACGCGGTTTGGGGATGTTCAGTGGTCCGAACTATTTTAGGTGTAAACCCGGCTCGGACACACTCATTTTGTATCCACTGGAAGTAGCCCGAGAATTGGGAAACGCTGACAAATATAAATGACTCACCCGCCAGCGAGTTGAGCGGGATCGACCGCTTTGGAGAGATTTTCGGGTGACCCTTAGGGAGAATGGCCCACATCTGGTGTTGGCAAACGGGTTGGCCTTGAACCCCTGCAGGCGCATGGGAGACCAGGAATTTTCCAAAACCGAGATGCAGACGGTCGTTGATCAGGGCTTGGATCTGATCCAGCGGCGCCATCTCTTTGAGATCGATTTCCAGGCCGGGATATTTTTGACGAAGGTCTCGAAACAAAGGGAAAAAGAATTTCGGAGCGATCCAGGAAACATAACCAACGGCGATGTATCCGGTTTGACCACTAGCGGCTCGCTGGGTGACTTCTTTCAGACGCTCGGTTTCGCTGAGCAGCTTCCTGGCTTCTTTCAACAATGCTTCGCCCGAGGCGGTTAGCGTGAGATTGCGCGCCTGGCGGTCTAACAAAGTGCAGCCGAGTTCTTCTTCCAGGTCGCGGATCTGACGGCTTAACGCGGGTTGGGCAATCCGCAATCGGTTGGCAGCGCGAGTGAAATGACATTCTTCGGCGAC
>JAFAZK010000045.1 GCA_019239825.1 Verrucomicrobiota bacterium
TAATACTCCAGGAGGCTATGTCGGACAGACTTCGCCCCTATTTGGACTCGGTACATCGAGAGCTTCGGCGGAGTCTGGCCTGCCAGACGTAGCCTCCCGGAGCCTAAGGCGACGGGGCGAAGTTTCTTCCGAAAGGAAGCTTAAGAGTGCGGCGAAACGCCACGGACGAAAATTAGCGGTAGAGAGATTTTTGCCGGCGTTGTGTTCGGTCAGGCGGTCATCGGGGCGGGATGAGAAACCGATGTAGTAGCGCTCGGGATGGGTTTCTGAGGTGATGACGTAGACGTGGAACATGGGCGGGGTAGGAGCCGGTGCTAAGACATAGCAACTGGCTAAGCGCTGCAAAACAAAAAGTCCGACTTCGCCCTGTCGTCTAATACTCCAGGAGGCTATGTCGGACAGACTTCGCCCCTATTTGGACTCGGTACATCGAGAGCTTCGACGGAGTCTGGCCTGCCAGACGTAGCCTCCCGGAGCCTAAGGCAACGGGGCGAAGTCTGGAGGCGAGGGGAGTCGAACCCCTGTCCTAAAGACCATCAATCCGAAAGTCTACATGCTTAGCCGATCTTCATAAGGTGAGCCAGACGGATCGGCGCGTACGATTCACCTTTGCGGCCACGAAATAAGTCTCGTCCTCTGGCGCGGTCGCCCCGCCTTCGGACCAGCCTGCTGTCGTCGCTCCCGGCCTTAGCAGGCGTCCGGCCGGGAACGTCACGGTCAATTAAGCCGCGAGAGCCAGTTCTTGATTGGCGTTTGATTTTTTGACTCGATTTTTAACGAGGCCAACGAGTCGTCCTCGGCATGCGATCCGGTTCTCAGACCTTCAGTCGAAACCAGTACGCCCCCATTTGTGGAGACCGATAAACTACTGCGTTGAATCCGGGCGCGCAACCGAACGTCGTTTTTATTTCGATTGATTCCCGTCTTCAGCAACTCGTTTTCGGTACTGGGGAACGGGAAGACCACCAACACCCCAATTCTCCAATTCGACCTCGTCGATGACAACCGTTGTTGCATTGTGTGGTTTACCGAGCACTTCAAAGAGCAGGTCGGTGACGCCTTTTATCAGGGCGGCTTTTTGTTCCGGAGTTGTGCTGGAAGCACCGGGCGCTGTGCCCTCGCGGGTCACTTTGATGTTCACGTATGGCATGGTCGTTCTTCTTTCAGCGATTGCCCACTCGGGTGAGCGCGCGTCTGGGGTTGAATAGTGAAAAGAGGGCAGATCAAAACTTCCTGAACCCTTGATTATCCAATTCCCACAGAGGACGTGGGCTGTCCAATGACCTGTCCTCAATCGGTCTTTAATCCACCGATGCTCAAAATACACCAAGCAAAAAGAAGGGCTGAGATGCTCAGAAGCAATCGCAGCCCTAACTAGCCAGGGGTATCCCAGAATGCGGCGCGGAAGACAATACTGGGAATATATCGTCTGAAATCGGGAGAACCACATGCTTGATCACATCATCCTGGCGGTGCATGACAACTCTCTTTGACCGTGTCCGAGTAGTCTTTTGAGGTCATCATCCTGATTTCTTCCGCCGAACGTCCTTTTCAACGCTCAACCCCTGCATCAATATCCGCCAGACATCGTCGAACACCGCATCGATCTTTGGGTCAGTCCATTCCATGGCGTGCGTGGGATGATGGAACCGAGAGGTTGCGTACAGGATCGCCTGACTCGCGGCGATCGGGTCGACGTGCCGAAATTTGCCTTCTTCGATTCCAGAGCGAATGATGGCCGCGCATAGTCGGACCAGTTCGTCCACGTGAGCCGCTGCAACGGATTGAGTTTCAGCCGCGAGCGATCGGTAAGCAGTGAAGAGTTCGGGATCGGCAGCAGCTCGCCGGCGTTTAGCGCCAATCAAGGTATCAAACAATTGGCGTAGCCGCTTTGGTGCTGGACCCGGTCGTGCAACGATCGCTCGGAGCGGAGGCATCATCTCGTCGACCCAACGCTGAACGACTAGATTCCGGAGCTCCGCCTTCGTCTTTACGTGCCGGTAGACGGCTGCGTGGCTCACGCCGAGGGCGCGGGCCACGTCGACTACCGTCGCCTTTTCCGGGCCGAATCGTCGCACCACATCCTCGGCGGTGGCTACGATACGATCGCGACTGAGCGGTTGTTCAGGCGAGGCTCCATCCCGATTTCTCTGCTCCCAGCTTGCCTCGCCTCTTTTACCAGTACGAATCGTTGATCGATGCGAAATCAATGTTGTGCGGCTGCGTCGGTTTTACTCGCGAGCTGATCTAGCACTTTCAAAGCACTGGCCGGAAGAGTCAACTTGGCAGCGGCGAGGTTCTCTCGCAGATGTTCTACCGATGAGGTGCCGGGTATTAGGAGGATATTCGGGGACCGGTGTAGCAACCAGGCGAGAGCAACCTGCATCGGTGTGGCCTTCAGGCTTTCAGCGACCTCGGACAAGCCCGATGATTGCAAGAGATTAAAACCACCGAGCGGGAAAAACGGCACATAAGCAATGCCTTGTTTCTCCAGTTCATCAATTAAAGGATCATCGGCTCGATTGGCAACATTGTAGGCATTCTGCACACAAACAATCGGCGCGATTTTGCCGCCATCTTCGACTTGTTTGCGGGTTACGTTACTTAGACCGATGTGCCGGATGAGGCCCTTCTCGCGGAGGCCGGCCAGCGTAGTCAAGGGCTCTTCCAACGATCCTTCGGCTGGTCCATGGACGGCGAACATGCTGCGCAAGTTGACGACGTCCAGCACGTCGAGCCCAAGATTGCGCAGATTGTCATGTACGGCCTGAGTCAACTCCTTGGGTGACATAGCGGGGAGCCAAGATCCGTCTTCGCCGCGGCGCGCGCTGACTTTAGTGACGATGACTAGATTTTCGGGATAAGGATGCAGTGCGCGCCGTATCAATTGGTTCGTGATATGCGGACCGTAAAAATCACTGGTATCGATATGGTTGACCCCGCTGGCGACGGCCTCACGTAACACCGAGATGGCGGCGTCAATATCGCGAGGTGGCCCCCAGACGAGTTTATTGCCGTCGCGGCCGGCGAGTTGCATAGCGCCGTAACCCATCCGCCGAACGGTGAGTGAAGTAGCGGGAAACGTGAACTGTCCGCCGAGATTGGAAGTACTCATTTGCATTTTCTCCTTGGCGGATCAGTTAGACTAGGTGTGTACAAGTGTCAAATATTGAAATCTGTAACTTGAAATCGCGATAGCTGCAGATGGACGCAGATAGAGGCAATCGGATAACCGCGAATCGACACGAATGAACGCGAATATAGAGCCGATGAAGTAGCCAAAGGAGAGCATGGGAACCAGTCACGTATGAGTGGGTTGCGGAGAACCTGAGCGGCTTTGACCAGCGCGCCAAGATCAAACGGTTTTAAAGTGCAAGTCGGTCCACAGGAAACTATTCCTCTCCATTCGCGATTGCTCTTATCTGCATCAGATCTGCGTTCATCTGTGGTTGTTTTTTATCATCTTGTGGCTGAGGAAGTAGCTATGAGGACTGATTTAAATAACACCGTTGCGGTAGTCACAGGCGCCGGGCGCGGAATCGGACGTGAGATCGCATTGCATCAGGCACGGAACGGCGCCAAGGTTGCTGTTCTGGCGCGGACAGCCAGTGACCTAAGTGAGACCGGGTCGCTGATCGCCAGTGAAGGCGGGGTTGCCGTCTCCTTCCCGGTGGATCTGGTTGACGGCCGCGGTGTCGAACAGGTGCTTGATCGGGTCGCCTCCGAGCTTGGTCCGATCGACTTGCTCGTCAACAACCATGGTTCCTTTCGCGCTTTTGGGCCGATATGGGAATGTGATCCGGATACATGGTGGCAGGATGTTGAAATCAATCTGCGCGGCACCTTCAACACCTGTCGGCTGTCGGCGCCAGCAATGATTGCCCGCGGAAAAGGCCGTATTGTAAACCTCGTCGGTGGGGGCACCGGTAACAGTTTTCCAAACGGGTCAGGCTACGCGTCCAGTAAGGCGGCGATTATGCGGTTTACCGAGTGCCTCAACGACACGACCAAAGATCGCGGCGTCTTAGCTTTTGCTGTGGACCCGGGACTCGTACGCACGTCAATGACCGAGCTGCAGCTCTATTCCGATGCCGGTAAAGCCTATCTCCCGGGTATTCAGGAGCTCTTTGCCAACGGCGTCAATATTCCGCCGTCTCGCGCTGCCGCGCTAATCACCGATATCGCCGCAGGACGTTTTGATCGACTTGCTGGACGGCTCCTGCGCGGTGTCGATGATCGCGACCAGCTTGAACAGGAGATGAAAGAGATAGTCGCCCACGACGCAAGGGCGCTGCGATTCAGCGGCGTTGAGCAACCAAAGTTGTAGGCAATAACTCTTTTGGATCGCGCCACAACATCCGCCAGCCTTTTTGAAGGATTAACTTTCGCAATTTTGAACGTGCCGCGAAGCGGCGAAAGGACTGAGCCCGGGGTTTCAACCCCGGATGTCGTGTTTTAAATGCTGTGCCCTGCAAGGGCACTAGACTCGGCGCGAAACGTGTCATGTTAACGATCACGAAATACCGCATCTCTTCCGCCACTTACAGGGCGAACCCTCGGGGTGGGTAATCCCGGGGTTAAAACCCGGGCTCAGTCCTCTCGCCGCTTCGCGGCATATCTATTCCTTCAAACAGCGGTTTCTCCGCGGCTCTGTGCCGAAAGTCCCAATTTTCATCTAGGAAAAACGATGTCCAGACTCGACTTAGTCTATTCGTCGTAAGGTTATTAGAGCAGCGTCCAGAGGAAGCGAAGACCTATGAGTACAACTCCGACACTTTCAGAACACCTATTGTTGTTTCGCAATAACGCTTGGTACCACGATCTCACTCCGGGTGAGATCGAAGATGCCATGACGCGGTTTACCGCGTGGTTCGAGAAATTGAGCAGAGAAGGCAAAGTCAAGAGCAGCGCCCCTCTGGCGGCTGCCGGCAAAACGATCACCAGCCAGCACATGGTCACGGACGGACCCTTCGCGGAATCCAAGGAAGCCATCGCCGGCTTCTTTGTGGTTCGGGCAGGGAGTATCGATGAAGCGGTGGAAATCGCCAAAGGATCTCCCGGGCTTGAGTATGGACAAACCGTCGAGGTTAGACCTTTCGCTGTGGACGCTTTTGAAAATGAGAAGGCTCGGGTTAAAGCGGGACAAGGAGACAGCGGCTGCTAAACCTCTGTTTTACTCTGTTTTCCAGAAATAGCCGGAATGGCAGATGGCGTCGTCTACTCTTGATTGTGATAGCTCACTTACACTGGGAGCCGAGCGCGGTACGGACTGGGACCATGGCTCGGCACGATTTCAGGTTGTTGCTTAGTAAATCGCGTATCAACAGTTACTTACCTGGCTGACCTTTTTTGGGCCTTTAAGGAGCCTCGCCCTACCCGAGACGCCGGGCTTGACGAAATTGGGATTGGCTACTAATTAAGTAGCCTTTTAAGGATCAGTGCCTCCATTATGGAATCTTACCTCCAAGAAACTTCCTGCCTGACTTCACTCCAATCGGGAAGAAATACCTCACAGCCACCGTAACAATTGTTGTGAGCCGCGGCCAAGTAACCCAGCTGAAGTAGAAGCAGCCGGGTTATTTTTCACGCTTAACGCTTTCTTCCGCCGAACGGAACCGAGGACTATCGGCCCCGGTAGCCGTCGGTTGTTTGCCACCTTAACCACCAAAAATAGGACGTTGTTCCAACCAAGGAGATTCAATTGAAAACCTCGAACATTTGGCGAGCCGCTTTAGCGGCCGCCGCAGCCCTGCTAGCGATTGCGGGGCCCAGCCAAGCTCAACAGAATAGTCCTTCACCCACGCCGCCCGCTGATCAGGTTGCCACCCAGCAAAGCGATCAATTACAGCAAGTCACCGTAACCGGTTACCTGGTACCGCGGATTGGAGATGGCCCTCAGCCGGTCGTCACTCTGGACCAGCAGTATTTTAAAGAGCAAGCTGACCAGACCGTCGCAGACGTTCTGCAACGGTTGCCACAAAACGCCAACAGCTTTTCACCTGCGGTCAACGCCGGGCAAAGCTTTTCGCCGGCCGGTTCTGATGTCAACTTGCGCGGCTTGGGTCCCAACGAAACGTTAACCCTCGTCGATGGGCACCGCGTTGCTCCGTTTCCTTTTCCTCAAGACGGCACCGAAAGCTTTGTGGATCTTAACTCCTATCCGCTCGCAGCCATCGACCGGATCGAAATATTGAAAGATGGCGGGAGCGCCACGTATGGCTCTGATGCGGTCGCCGGTGTGGTGAACCTAATTCTAAAAGACGAATATGAGGGAGCCGATATCTTCTTTCACTATGGGGTAAGCCAGCGAGACGATTACTCAGTTTATCATGCGACGGCGGTGGCAGGGCTGGTCGATCACATCAACGATAACTCGAAGGTCAGCATTCTGGGTGCGTTCGATTATTTCGAGTCGAGCCCGATCATGATGTCGGCTCGTGGTTATTCCTCGAACCAGGATCACACCGCGCTGGGGTCTTACTACAACTGGGATACGATCGATAGTCCGTACGGAAATTTCATCGATGCGAATGGCAACACGTATTCTGTCCGCCAAGGAACCAAGGGACCTAACATCACAAAAAACAACTTCTATCCAGTTAACGCACCGTTAAACGAATATGGGAGTGTTCAGGACTATGAAATAAATCCGCGCGAACAGCGTTACGGTGGCCTCATCAAAATCAACTACGAACCCACATCTTGGCTCAAGTTTTACGAAGAGCTGACTCTTGAACGGAACAAGGAGAACAGCGAAATCCCCGACTACGGTCCCAGTCAGACGGATGGGACGATCATTCCGGCAAGTAATCCTTACAACCCATGGGGAGTTCCACTACAGCCGATTGGCGATGCACTGCTCGAGTTCGGCCCTCAAAAACAAGTGGTCACGATCGACTCTGTTACAACGATCAGCGGTGCAACCATTCAACTCCCTCGCAACTGGTTTGTCGATGTCAGTTATGTTTATTCCGAAAGCGACGGAGATCGTGTAACCTACAATCAAATTTCCAGGACAGGCTTGCAAGAGGCGCTCAATGGGCAGCTGCCAGGCTTTATCGGTACCTACTACAATCCATTTGTCGATTTCTCTGCCGTAAAACATCCAAACGGAGGATTCGTGGATGCGCTGCGTCTGACGACAGATTCGCGCGCGCGAACGTCAGTCAGCACTTGGGCGATCAAAGCCGGTGGCGATCTCATTGATCTTCCGGGCGGTACCGTGACGGCTGGATTCGGCGCCGAATATCGCGATGATGCCTACGAAACTTCAGTGGACCAAAACTCGAAAGACGGCAACATCATCGGCAGCGGCGGTCCGCAAAGCACCACCAGCGCCCGGCGCAATGTACAGAGCGCGTATGCCGAACTAACCATTCCGATCTTGGGCAACCAATGGTCGTTCCCTGGCGCGCGGCTTTTAGAAGTTGTCCTTCAAGAACGCTACGATCAGTACAGCGATTTTGGTTCCGCGGCTAAGCCCAAGGTACTTTTGCGTTACAAGCCGTTCGACGACCTTACGCTGCGAGCCACTTACTCGGAGGGCTATCGCGCGCCCAACCTTCCCGAGCTCGATAGCGGTTCATTCATCGAACAATCGGCCCTGGTAGATCCTAAAAATCCTCAGCTCGGAACCCAAACCTATTTTGTCCATGTACAAGGAAATCCCGAGCTGCAGCCGGAGAGGTCCTACAGTTATTACGCTGGAGCCGTGTGGACACCCGGTAGCAGCGATCCCGAACACAGCTGGTGGGGGTGGGCTAACGGTTTCACCGCTTACGTGGATTGGTTTCAAATCGCTGAAAGCAACAAGATACAGCAACTGGAAGCACAACAAGTTCTGGACGAGGAAAATCTATTCCCCGGTTTGGTTCAGCGATTGCCAAACGGTCAGATCAACTATGTTAACGATCCTTTTGTGAACTTAGGCGCCGTGCTGGTCGATGGAATCGATTTCGGCGGCAGCTATGTGACTAAAGAATATAACTGGGGCAAACTCAATATCGAGATTGACGCCAGTTATATTTACAACTACTCGGTCCAGACCATCAAGAACTCCAGCGCCAATACCGCATTTGGGGCTCTTTCCTTGACTCCTTCACCTATCTTTGATGAAGAAGATAGTTTCGATCACCCTGATTTGAGGCTGAACGGCAGTTTCTTCTATAGCAAGACCGTCTTTGGTATCGATACCGTTAAGACCGGTATTGTTCTGAACTTCACCGACTCTTATCACGACTATAACGACAACTACAAAGGCACTAATCCGACCGCCGTGGTACAACCAAACGGTCTGGTGCACCGGATTGGTAGTTGGACCACGTGGGATTGGCAAATCTCTTACAAGTTCGGCGCGCCTGAGGAAGTAAATGCCCAGACGCCGGCTCCGGGTTATTCGAAAGACGGCAAAAAGCTCGTGGGCGAAAAAGCGATTTCTCCAAAGCGGGAAGGCGCTGCCGGTGGCATCCGGTACTGGTTAGCGAACACTACCTTGACCTTCGGTATCAACAATATCTTCGATACCAATCCGCCATTTTCCGACGAAGGCTACGGCTTCGATCCCACGACCGCCAACGCCTTTGGCCGGTATTTCTACGTGGAGGTGGAAAAGAAGTTGTGAACCGCGAATGGACACAAAGATAAAGGCCTCGCGCAGAGGGCGCGGCGGACGCAGAGGGAAAACCGTTCCTGAACCAATGCTCCCGGTTTTATCTTCGTGACCTTTGAGGCCGGGTTGTGGGATTTACTCGTGTGCCATCATGAGCTTCACCCGGCCAGGCTTCCTTTGGAGACGGACAGTGACCAAGGTTATCGAAATCGCGGTTGCTAGTTGCTCAATCCTCGCTCATGGGGCCGATGTGGCGGGCGTTGGCGCCGCCGTTGCTAAGCCGGTCATTGTTCAGCGAGCGACGCAATACGATATTACATCGAAGATTAATGGGCTGAGTTATCGGATCACGGTCGCAACACCGCGGAATTCTGATCCCGGTAAGCGATACCCGGTTTTCTACATTCTGGACGGGAATTGGTATTTCCTGCCGGCGGTTGGGATTGTTCCGGACATGTCAGAACATCTTCTCACTCCAATCTTTGTTGGGATTGGATACCCGACCGAGGACGGGAAGGAAATCGATCGTCGCCGAACGCTGGATCTCACGCCGCCGGGTAAGCAAAAAGACTCTTTCGGGATTCCTGCGGGGGGTGGCGATGATTTTATCCGTGTCTTGTTGGAAGAGATAAAACCGTTCATCGAGACTCGGTACCAGGTGGATCAAGCCCGACAAATTATTTACGGCAAATCATACGGAGGATTGCTCGTGATCCACCTGCTTTTCAATCATCCTGACGCGTTTCAAACTTATCTCATTTCCAGCCCGGCAATCTATTGGGATAACAGTTCGGTACTCGCGGGCGAGAAAGCCTTCACGCTAAAAATCAAGACAAGCAATCTGCGGCTCAAGGTGTTGATCACCTCCGCCGCCGAGGAACAGTACCGGGGTTCGGACCCCGAACTGCAAGCGGAAGATGTCTACCGCATGGTTGATAATGCTTCTGAACTCGCGAATCGCCTGGCGACGATCAGTCCGCAGAACCTTTCTGTGACCTATGCGATCTTTCCCGATGAGACACACGTCTCAGTATCATTGGCTTCCCTCGGTCGGGCGCTTTACTTCGCTTTAAAGCCGTAGGGACGGATTTCACCACAAAGACACAGAGGTTTTTCTAAACCTGGTTTGAGGAGAACACCTTTTGTTACTCTGGCGGTCCGGATGCGGCTTCGTTGCCGCAGGGAAAGCACTCGGTTCCGACCGAGTCGGCCTCGTCCCGCGGCCGCGGGAAGGCAACGCTCCAGACTGGCAGCCGACGACAAATTTTCTGATTAATGCATCCAACCCGGGTTAAGGCCGTCCAATCTTTGGGATGAATCGCATAGCAGGGTGCGGGTATGGAAAACCCGTTTGTGTTAGCAGTTGCCCTGTTGGAAAGCCGCGGAATAACGACTCGGTTTCTCCTCAGGACGAAGGATAGTGAACCGGACACTGGTGTAGAGGAAGAACGGCCGATTGATTGGCGGCTATTGGTTTATGATACGACGCAACCGAAGGTTGCCGAGGCAAATGCCCCCAATCCTACAGTAGCTGCGTGCGATTCGGACCAAGAGCAGGACTCGAATACTGCATCGCTCCAACACTCCGTTCGTCAAAACGCGAGGACGAGGACGAGTACGAGAACGAAGTGCTGCGAGCCTCTGACGGGTGGTTCTTGCACGTAAATGCCTTTCCGGCAAACTTGTTTACGACCGTGAATGTTCAATCCTTAACCACTGACGAGCAGACCCTGATTCTCGATCCGTGGTCGTACGACCGTTCCCCGGGCACCGAGGTTGTCCAGCACGCAAGGAGAAACCTCTATCCAAGCCATCCCTACAAACTTGAAGAACTCTCAAAACTCGTGGGCTATCATCCGGTGCATATTGCTCGTACGTTTCGAGAGTTCACCGGAAAAACGATCGGCGAATTTGTCAGGTGTGCGCGCCTCGATCGAGCTCGAACACTTCTGGCGGATAACCGGTTATCGATCGCTGAAATCGCGCAAATGGCAGGTTTCACCGATCAAAGCCATCTCAATCGGCTATTCCGGCGTTGCTACAATCTGACGCCACAAGAAGTGCGACGAATGCAGAAAGACTGAAACCGCGAATGGACGCGAATCGAGGCGAATAGGAGATTCGAGCCGTGTCAGACTACGCTCCAGATAGCTGCAGAAATTGTGGGGCGCCTTTGAGCGGACCGTATTGTTCGCAATGTGGTCAACGAGACATTGATTACCATCAGTCGATCGGAACCGTCTTTCGCGATTTTTTGGATTCGTTTCTTGCCTTCGATGGGAAGGTGATTCAGACACTCTGGCTTTTGCTGTCGCGGCCGGGCGAACTGACTCTCCGGTTTTTGCAAGGACAACAAACTCGGTTTCTGAATCCGATCCGGTTCTATGTCAGCATCAGCTTGGTATTCTTCTTGGTTCTTCATTTTGTTAGACCGGATGCAGCCCTTGTGGTGTTTAAAGGTGATTCACCGGCTGGACAGCATGAAAGCGCGCCTGCGAACCAGCAGGAATCCGCTGAAGACCAACAATTCGAGGCGAAAATGATTAGCAAATATGGAAGCCTACAGGGGTTCGGCTCTCACCTGGTGGCGGAGTTCGTCGAACGGTTGCAATGGATGATTCTTGTGTGCGTGCCGATCTATGCAGGCCTTCTAAAACTGATTTACTTCCGTAGTGGGCGCCCTTACCTGGCCCATCTGGTTTTCGCTTTCCATCTTCATAGCGCCTTCTTCGTTTGTGCTATCGTGCAAACTCTTTTAAACGCAATCTCGAAGGTACCGCATTTGGATTGGGTGAAATGGGCGGTTGCGCTACTCGGTCTTTGGCTGGCCGTTTATCTGTTTCTCGCTCAAAGGCGAGTTTACGGTCAATCCTGGTGGACGACTGCCCTGAAGTTTGTTGGGTTGTATGTTGGTTATATCGTCGTGCTGCTAATCGCGGTAACGGTGACCGGAACAGTGGTGTTTTACCTAACCGCTTCCGGGTAAAAAGCCGTTGCCGGCCCGTTGTGTAAGGATCTATTTCTTAGGTAAGGACCGGGTGAAATCGAGCGCGGCTTTCAGCAGTTTTCGGCGAAGGGTATCATCTTCATATGCTTCTGGGGCCGCCCTGACCCAACCGTGCATTTGCCGGCCCCGTGAATTCATGGGAGCGATACCTGGAGTAGCCAGCGCCCAGGCGTCGTTGCCTTTGCCAAGTCTCGCGAGCATACCGTCATCACGGGCGCCACAGACAAGGTTGCCGTCGAGGAGCCAGGCTCGTCCACCGAACATGGCTTTCTCGCTTAATCCGCGTACCTGTGCGAGATCATCGTTCAGCAGTTCCTCTAACACCTTGTTGCGAGCCATAGCAGAAAAATAGCCGCAAAAGAACGCAAGGAACGCAAAAAAAATCTCCGGCAAAGCAGACTTCCTCCGTAGGTAGACATGTGGTCTTCTACCGCGAGGAATCAGGCGGCATTCTTGTTTCCCGTGTTCTGCCTGAGCGGATGGTTCCAGAAGGGCAAGCGATGAAAGACGAAGCCGAAAATCGAGATTGAGCGCTCCCAAAATGAGAAAAATTAATCTCACTTTGGAACGAACCGGGGATCATGACAAATGACAAATGACAAATGACAAATGACAAATGACAGATGGCAGATGGCAAATAGTCGGTC
>JAFAZK010000059.1 GCA_019239825.1 Verrucomicrobiota bacterium
ATCGAATGGAGGAAGGAAGGGTTGGAGTGCTGCAGCGATGGAGTATTGGAGTAACTAGGTAGCAAGCAAATGGAAGTGTGCTCCGAGCACTATTGCAATAAAGGCAAAAACTCGTGCGACTGAGGGCGCTCGTTCGGACTCCAGAAAGTGAGCGAGAGGATCAAAGATGCATTTTTCAAGGATCAAGGCCCCTAACCTTAGAATCTGCACAGCCACGACCACAAAAAGGAAAAGAAGATCGATTCGCAGTATGAAATTAAGGACACCAACCGAAGAAGAGAAAAACGGGGCTGAAACCAGAGCGACGTGAGCGCGCGCCAGCTGAAGCAGCCAAGCTAAAAATATTAGGTAACCGATACAGCCGCCAATAAGCAATAGGGCATACAAATTTCCGGTTTTTCCCGGCCTGTCATCATGCCCCCCAAACCAACGTGTTAAAAGCCTAAATCTTCGCACTACCTGGGCGCACGCACGGAGTCTTTCCGGCCCAAGTAGATCCACGACGATGGTAGCGCCACCCAGGAATTCCAAGAACAATCCGATTCTCTCCCACCAAAGCATTTTGACCCCCCACATGGCTTGTTCCTGCAGCGTATGGCCCGATGCCCATTGGCCCCACGCCCTCCATAGGTCTTGCCACAGCCACAGCAAAATCCTAACCCATCTCCACACCCAATCTAATGCTGATGCAATCATGGTATTCCGCCTCTGCGAGTCTTGGTCGCAATAGGATTCTCAGTCGAGAATATTTGTTCTTATTCGTGAACCCAGACGCAAATCAACCCATCTGCCAGTATTGTTGCCCGTCCCCGTTGCGTGACAGGCCGTGGGCGCCAGGGCCTTCTCGACACCAACCGGGCATTTGTTCTAAATCAAACCAGCCGGCTGCTGCCCTTACTGTCCCGCTTACTGCTGGCCAAATCGGCGGAAGTATAGACATTTTGCTACCCAGGGGTTCGACTCGCCGGCAAGATTCGGGGCCTCAGAATGCTCCCAAAAACCGCTTGCAGTGCACGAGGTGGAGTCCTATATACACAGCTCGCGAAATTCGCCGCCCTAGCTGTTCAGGGCGGTGTGGAAACCGCAGACCGAGAATTGCGAACGGCGAACCGCGAAAGCCCTCATTACGGGTAGGTACCGAAGCGGCCAAACGGGGCAGACTGTAAATCTGCTGGCTAACGCCTTCGCTGGTTCGAATCCAGCCCTGCCCATGTCCCTTATAGTCAAGCACTTAGCATGGAGATACCCAGCTATAATCACGGATCTTCCTTGGAGTGTTAGCTTAGAGTTTTACGGAAATTCTCAATCGGCTGCTGAAATCAAGCGTTGAAGGCTTAGATCGGAGCACACAAAGCTGACTGTCCCGGTGTCTGGACGGTTGGCGGAGATCATTCGATGGGCATGGGGCCTTTCGAACAGTTTCAACACCTGGCGGAGACGGTCACAGGTGGTGTCATCGAAAACTGCGGACCTTGGGTGACAGAAGAACAGCCCGTCCAGGTTCTCGAAGAATTCCTCCGCCTGTGAATTTGAGCTTGTTGCTGTGGTTCGTCTTCAAAGCTAACTACCAGCTTTCTCAAGTTCTTTTTCCTTGGCGGTAAGCTGCGGCCTGATTGCCTCAGCGACCGCCCTGAGCCAGGCAAGAAACTCCGGCTGGTTCGCGCTGATCGCCATTCCAACGGGAATGGGCAGCTCTTGACTGGTTAGGTACTCTTTTGGCACGCTGATCAGCCCAGGCACCTTCTCAGCCAAACCGGAAAAGAAAAACTTGTCGATGTTCGCGACATCAGCACGATGCGAGGTAATCTCGTCAATCGCTACATCGGCGACCGAGCCGGGGACGCCTCGGCGCTGCGCTTGGGGCAGCCGCTTCTCCAACCAGGCTCCTTGCGGCGAGCCGATAATGTAGGCAATGGTCACATCGGATCGATTTAAGTCGTCGAGGCTCTTGGCCTCCGCCACCTTTGGGTTGGTTGCCAAACCAAATAAGCACTGCGCTGACATCGAGTAGGTTATAAAATCGACGATCTTCTCGCGTTCCGGCGTTTGCAAAAGCGGAGCAATGGTAATGTCCACCTGTCCGCTAGTTACAATGGAGACCTTATTAGCAAACGTCACCGGAATCGTCTCCAGCCTCACACCGAGTCGGTTAGCATACTCTTCGGCTAGACACCAGGCAGGTCCGGCGAAAGGTTTGCCACCGGCTTCGGTATTCTGCTCGAGCCATGGGTATTCATCGAGTACCGCTACTCGCAGCGAGCCGCGCTGTTTGATCTGGTCGATGCGACTGCTTGCACCCGGTGGCGGTACCGGGATTTCTGAGGCTCGGCCAGCGAGCGCCATCGCTAAGCAGAACGCACTGGCGAGAAGGCCTTGAATCTTCATGGAGTTTTCAGCCGGCGAGCATAGGTATAGCGGTGAGCAAGCCATCTGGTGCCTGTTCCGTCAGCCATGGTGAAATATTGGTCCTTCACGTCGTGGTCAGCGTCCTGATACTTGATAACCTGCTCCATCCTCAGCATCTGGCCTGTTACTTCCGTTCCCGTACCTACGAATGCGAAGGGGGCGAAGACCAGGTCGATGGTTGCGCCGTCGCCGGGGCTGGAACTCCAAGCAGTCATGAGGCCGACGGGGGCTCGGGTGTCGAAGGACACGTACTCCCAACGACCCTCCACCCGATTGAAGGAGAGTAACTCGGTCCGCTTAATCTCCTTGTGAGAAGTGTCCGAAAGTGGCCGGACGAATTCCTGGAAGAGCTGACCCATCATGGTGCGCTCCGCTACGAACCCGCTCGTGGTTACAGGGGCCGCTCCGGGCGACGCCCAAACCGTTTCCGTTACGTCCCAAAGCCCCACCCGTCGTTCGAGCTTAGCGTTCTCAGGCCCGAGGTCATTCAGGCGCGTCATCGCCGAGGGCGTGAGCTCAGCGAGAGCAACCGCCCCCGAGAACAGGACTATGAGAAGCCAGCAGGCTAAAGAATTGCTGCTTGGGTTCTTCTTTGATACAAGCTTAATGTTAGTTCTGCTCATTTCAGATTTCGTCGTTAGGTGATGGTTAGTAACTGCTAACTTATTATCAGTCCGTATTTTGGCCGCGAGCCATAGAGGCTCACGGTTGCTTCTAGCTCCGCTTAGGCATCCGCCTGTTCCATAAAGTAGCGAAGTGCCGGGGCAATAAACTCGGCTCGCTCCCAGGTCGGGTAATCGTCACGAATTTGCGATTCGAGCTCGCCCAGCCTTTCGGTGCCGACCTTTTTGCCCGCTCCGGATGAGGCGACCAGCTCGCGCGTAGCTTCTAGGTACGCGCTGATCTGCTTTGCAATTTCCGTTCCGCCAAGGTTGCCGTGCCCGGGAACGACGATCAGCGATGCGTTCTCGGAAATCTTTGTTAAAGCCGCCTGCCAGATCGCGCAGTTGATGTCAGCCGCTTGAATGAGCGGAGGAAAAAAGGGAACGATCGGAAAAATACGTTCCTCAATAAGATCTCCCGCGAAGACAACCCTCTGATCGGGAATAACGATCACCTGATCTCCTGGACTATGCGCGGTGCCGAAGGTCCAGAGATCGACCTGACGGCCGCCCAACTCGATTGAAGCATGGCCGCCATCGTAAACCGCATCAGCTAAAGTGACCTTAATACCGTCTAAAAGCTGGACTCGGTCAGGCGGAAGCAAAGTACGAAATCCGGTCAGCAACTTTTCGCCATCACGCGCCAAGTAGTCGCGTTGCACCTTGTTGTAGTAAATCCTAGCCCTGCCTTTGAAGGCTTGTGCGCCGAAGGTATGTTCGGGATGAGCGTGAGTGACTGTCAGTATTAACTCACGCTCGCCGGCAATATTATGCGCCGCCGTTAAGACGTCCTGACCGCTTTCGGGGGTAAGTCCACAGTCGATGACCAGTACAGATTTGCTTCCCTCCACGATGCCGATATTAGGCACTAGCGGGATGCGCTTATCGGGAATGATCCAAATGCCATTCGCAATGCGACAAGGGAACCGCGCGTCCACACGTGGCAAGGGCGGTTGGCTGCCCGGGAGCGCAGTCGGATTGGCCGCTTCCGAAGCATTGGCCTTGAAAAGTGAAAAGCTACCTACGGCACTGAGAGCGCCTAGCTGGAGGAAGCGACGCCGGTCTGAACCTTTCGTCTTCCTTTTGTTACTGGTGAAATTGTCTTTCATGGCTGGCTGCCGAGCGCACTTTTTTCAGGTGGCGCTCCCGCGTTGCAAAAGTCCACTGGGTAACAGCAAACGATAATACTTAGTTATTTGGCTAAGCATGCCGACGAGCTATGCTAGACGAATGGAGCTTCGCCATTTGCGATACTTCGTTGCCGTGGCTGAGGAAGAAAGTGTGACGCGAGCGGCTGCGCGTTTGCACCTATCGCAACCGACATTGAGCCGGCAGATTGCGGATCTGGAGGATGAACTGGCCGTTGCCTTGTTCGATCATGGCGCAAAGAAAATCCGCCTAACCAGTGCCGGACGATTTTTTCTCGAGGAAGCGCGAGCGGTCTTACACCGCAGCGGTCTCGCGGTCGAGGCGATGAGGGCGATGAAGGCCGGAAGTCGCGACGAAATCAACGTCGGCCATGCGCCGGCGCCGACCGCCGAATTACTACCGCAGACACTCCGCTTATTCCAAGCCGCCCACCCAGAGGTGCGGGTGAAGTTATATGATTTGTCTGAGACGGAAATCGTCCGCGCTTTGAAGGATGGCACTTTAGAAGTCGCAATGACTGTGCCAAGCATACCGCAATTAATGACAGGCCTCGCATTCGAGGAACTTCGTCGCTATGCCCTCTGCGTCGCTCTTCCACTTGAGCATCGCTTGGCCGGAATGACTACCGTCGGCGTGGAGCAGCTCATCGGCGAGAGGCTGATTGTATATAACCGCGCGGATTACGAAGAGTACCAAAAGATTATCGAGCGCTTATTTGCTCCTTTTCAAGCCCGCCCGGAGATAGCGGAAGAACACGACAGCGGAACCGGCCTGCTGGCATCAGTCGAAGCCGGTCGAGGCATAGCTCTGGTGAGTGAAAACGTCGCTACGATCGCGGGTCCACGCGTAAAGATCCGCAAGCTCGTTCCCGAGCCTCCGCCGATTTTAGTCGGTGTCGCCTATGTCGAGAAAGCGCTTACAGCAATTACAAAAAGCTTTGTCACGGCGGCCAGACGTGCCTCCTCGAAACGGTAACCGCCCCTTCCGTTACGCGCTCATAACTGGTTTATAACTGGTTGCGGAGGTTGTCCCAATCATCAGGGAAAGCGTTTCCCATCTAGTAGGCCTCGGGTAGGGCTGTTGTTGGGGTCCGCTCACAAAACGGAAAATAAAGCACGGCAAGGAACGAAATCTCCTGGTTGGATGAGTGTACGAATGTTGTTCCGGAGCATGCGCTCCTGTGCAGCAAAACAGCCGGTGTTCCACTACCAGTGGTCCCGCAAAACGCGCTGTAATCGAATTTTAGAGCGTTTTCTTTTAGTCGAGCGACCTTCGAAACGCCTAAGCGTACGATTTTTTCCGTTTCGTGAGCAGACCCCAACATCGTCGCGGATCGGCTCGACGGCTGGGCCGTACTTTGCCAGTGCGAGAACAACCAAAGTCGCGAGCACGATTACTTTCCGCATGAAGGCTTCATTTTATTAAATAGACGGGTTGAGCTCCTTTCCCGTTTCGGGCGAGCACAGTTGTAATGAGCACTGCCACGACCCCGGCAATGGCGCCGATGATCACTGGCTCCATGAACGAAAGATTGAACATTAAAAACCGCTCAACTACAAACCAAAGCAATCGGACAAGTGCCCCAGATAAGACTGCCGCAGGAACCCAGAGGTAAATGGTACTTTTCATCCAGGCGTCCGCGGGCCGAATCAAACCGCTTTCGGAGATGCGTAATACATGAGCATCGTTTTCATTTTGCATTTGAGCGCGAGGAACGAGCGAGCAGTCTCAAAGGCAAAATTCAGTTACCCTCTCCGCGCGGAGCGGAAGCAAGCTCAAGCTTCCCGCAGCCGCGGGAGAATAAATGGGGGCAGCCCGTAGGGAGGACCTGTTTATGTCGGATTTGAGATTGAACTCGCTGGAGCGGAGCGCTACGGCCCGACTATCTCTCCTCTCCGAAACACAAATCGTCGGAAACGACTCCATTACTCCAACGCCCCACTGAAACTTTGGGCTCAACCGCCGTGTCCTTACCAAAGGAAACAATCAGACAAAAGAACATGCAAACCGCCTTAGACTATCTGCTGGAATGGATTCTGGCCGAGCCTAATCGGCTTTCGGAGGTAGACTCCAAAACGAAGGAAGTTAAACCGGGTCCAAGCGCTGATCTAACCAGTTCACATGACGTTGATCGCGGTAGACCCGAGAAAGACTTCGACAGAAATTAGCTTCGCGTGAAGAAGAAAAATCAGGAAACGGCCGGCCCGCCCTGGCGACGAGGGCACCGGAGCGGGCGATGTCTCGCGTGGTTGAAGTGAAGAAACGGCACCGAAGACATGGTAAAGGTGGATCGCGATAGACGTTGGCTTGCAATACTCCACCACTTCCTCACCCGTCACGCAGGGTTGATCGAGGACGATTGGAAAGCCCTAGTGTAGCGTCCAAAATGGAAACGGATCCCCTTCTGTCAACCCGCGAAGGACGCGATTCTGGGAGCGAAAAAGTAGTCCTTGCCCACATTGGGGCACACAGTATGAAGTGTCGCTTGGTCGCAGAATGCCAGGCCAGGGCACCGCTTTGCAGTCATCAAAACCCGAGGGTCCCTATTGGCCGCCTCACGACCAACACAGAGGTATCAGGAATGCGGGATGTAGCTGTGCGATAGTACGTCCTTGATCGAGCAACAGATGGAGCGGCTCGCGGCAGATGATGACGAGCACAGATAATACAGAGCGCGAAGATCTTTCTCGGCTCGTTGCGGAGGCTTTTGCTAAAACGAAACCCCTAGCGAGGTTTTCGTCCCGATCCGGAACTTTGTACCGATTTCAGCACGGGATCCTTGCCAAGCAGGATCCCAGCGGCCGATTCAAACTTTGGCCGACCGCGGATGGTCAAATCCTGTATCTTGAATCCGATACACCTCCTATTGGTTTGAGTCTTATTGGCGTGGAGAAGTTTACCCGCAGAGTTGACGGTCTCATGCGGGAGTGGTCGCCGATATTCCGAAATGAAGTGCGAACTCTATCTGACAATCTATTTTACGAGCCCGCCCGGCTTTGGCGCCAAATTGCCGTTGCCGCTGCCGTCGCTAAAGATACCGAGGCACTACAGATCGCCCAAGGCATCGCGTACTCATTTACCGGAGCATCAATTCGATTACGCGATCTTGCTGAAAATTACACCCGGCAACTTATGCAGTACCGGCACTATTCAATAGGAGCCTGGCTAAGATCGTCCTACGATGAAGAGCTTTTCGTTAATACACATTCCTTCTTCGTCGAGTTATGTGCGGTGCGAGACCATATCGCACAGTACGTTGCGAAGACGCGTTTTAATGGGCAGAAGGTAGACAGCATGGCGCGTCTGCGTGACTATTTGCACCGCATCACCACGAATGACGCAGTGGCGACACTAATCCTCAAGATAACTGATGGCTCGGTGCGAGACGGCTGGATGGCGCGGCTGAGCCGTTATCGTAATATCATAGTTCATCAAAATCCTCTGCCTGCATTAGAGGGAGCAGATGCCGCAGATTGGAAAGACCTTCCCCTTGCTACTGGTCAAATCATGAAATCCATTTCTATTCATATCCCAGATGATCCCTGCGATATTCACAACCAAGCGAAATGCGATCTACTGGATAGATGCGCGGACATGCTCGCAAACATGGCAAGTTTCTCTTGGTATGTTGCCAAAAACTCGCCTTATCTTCCGGTGATTGAGAGTCTTGGGCCCGGCCCTCCAAAACTTCTTCGCTATGTTCTTTCTGGGAACGATCCGTGGTCGGGTACGGCCGTTCTTCAAGACCGTTGAGAGGGTCCGCGCAAGGCGACATCTTCCAATAGTGCTCTCAGGCATTGGGAACGGAATTCCGATTGATAAGCTTCACAAGAGTCCGTAAAAGGCTCAGGTTGACGTATTCCTTCAGCCGCCGGATAAGCTGCACACGCTCCTCTTTTGAGACCGGTTTTTCGGCTCCAGAAATCCTCCTCACCGACAATGACCATCGTCTTGATCCGGCGCCGGCTCCCGTGGAGAACCGCCTCCCAATCCCTCTGTCGTCGACGCCGCTTGCGCCCCTTACCATCTGCCCGCTAACAGGTTTGTCCACCTCTCTTCAATCATCCCTCACTTAGGCTCCTTTTTCGCAATCTGAGTTTACCCTGGGTTCAGCCCGGTGTTCCGGCAGGATGTTGAGCTCTTGCAAACGATCTAGACGCTCGCGCAATTCTGTCTCACTCAGGCCAAGGCCTGCTTGGCGGCGGGAGAGATCACGCACCGCTTGAAGCACCTCTCGCGGCAGATCCCGTTCGCCGACCGGTCTTTCAAGATCTGCAAATTCGTTTTCAAGACGACCCAGGTGCGCGCGGCAATGTGAAATCACATCGACTAGGGTGCGAACCAGGAAATCACCCTCCGCTCTGAACCTCTTCCTCTCGCCTTCGTACGGGATCCGCTGATCACCCAAAATCTCTAGAACGTACCGGATCTCCTGAAGAACCTGCCAAGCCAGCCGCCGGCTCTGTTCGCTTTGTTGAAGGCGTTCGTGGATCTCCATATGTTCGCAAGAACATATTGCCAGCCTCTTCTGAAGGGTTTCCTAAGGCTAAGGTGTTTTCCGGGCCCGTCATGCACCAAACAGCGCGGAAAGAAAGACGCCACATAGTGTGACAAATGACAACCTTGCACGAGCGGATAACTGTCCGGTTAATGTCCGGTCAAGCCAAAGCGGTAACTTTTATCGAGATGCCCCGGCAAGGATCCTCGCACTGGGTGATGGGGTACTTAACTTCCCTGACGCGCCGCGCCGATCGCTCTCCTGGCATACCAGTAGGTCCAGGCAGTGAGCGCGCCGATCGACGAAAAGTCGATTATCGGCCTCATCAATAGGCTTTGCTCGACCGTCAGAACGAAGGACAATGCGTAGGAGATCGCTGCCTCTACGAGCAGGCCTGCCCCCCAGACGAGGGTCATGATCATCATGGCGCGGCGAAATGAGGGCCTGTCCCGCAGTTGTTCAAAGGACACAACCTCGGCCGACGAGCGCCTTTTGATCCTTGCCCGCGCGAGTTCGTAGATCAGAGGCTTGCCAATCGCCGCCGAGGCCAGAAAGACAAAACCGATTACAGCCTTGGCGAGCTGTCCCCGTAATTGCAGGAAGCGCGCGCCGCCGCCGGCTACGCCGAGAACGAAGGCGAGCAAAAACAGGATGATGCCGACGAGCGGGATAATCGTTAGCGCGTCGAGTCTCCGGGTGCGCGCGAATCCGATAAGGATGCCTGCGAATGCAATAATCGCCAAAGCTATCCCCGGCAACGACGCGGCTAACAGGGCATTGACCTCACCGACCGATGACTTGGCGATCGTGTAGATCAAGAACGGCACCGCGACAGCGACGAGAAGCACCAGTCCGATGCCGCTTCTGCACGCCCAGATCAAGGCTTTGCCGAGATGTTTTAGCGCCTCCAATATAATCATTGCGACTAGAAACATCGACTACGGGAAACGCTCTCCGCGCGCGAGGCACTCAATGCCTCCGTCGATATAAAGAATCTGCCCCGTCATCTGGGAGTTGTCCGCGCTAGTGCACCAGAAAAGCGCGGCCGCCGCTTCTTCAGGACAGCCCGGATAGGCTCCGCGCAACGGCGCGAGCCGCCCCATGGCAGTGCGCTCGTTGGGATCCGACAACAGGGGTGCGGCGGCCGGCGTGTCGAAAAAACCGAGCGCAACCACGTTCAGCGGAATCCCGGCGCCAGCCCACTCGGGTTTTGCGGCCGCTCTTCGGCACCAAAGCTGCAAGGCGTACTTCGCGCTGCCGTAAAGACTCAAAACCGCCTGCACATCGCCCGGCGGCGCATTCCCGCAGCTTGGATTTCGCCTTGCTGCAGCTAGCGCGTCCCGCGCAGTCGCAACCGCCGCGGCTTCGTCCATTTTTAAGCAAGCTTCTACAAGCGCTGAGATGGGAGACTGCAACGCGGCGACCGAAGACACGGCCACGGCGCGGGGCGCGGAACTGGTTTTTAGAAGGGGCCGCAACCCCTCGAGCGTACTCACAGCGCCGAAGAAATTAAGCGAGACGCTGGTTTCTGGCGGGCCGCCGCCGGCATTTGCAACGATGGCGTCGATCCGGCCTTCAGACAAGCGCGCCACCTCGTCGACCAAGACCGCGCGTCCTTTGGTGGTCGTCAAATCCGCAATGACATCTGCGTCATGAAGATCGCAGGCGATGACCCGGTCGCCACGGTCGCGACAGTAACGCGCCGTCGCTGCTCCGATGCCAGACGCAGCGCCCGTGATCACATAGGTGCGATCCATGGGCGCGGTCCGTTCGGCGTGCAGCCTTTTGACGCCAGGTGAATGATCATTTACCACGAGACATTTCTAGTAAATGATCATTTACTTGTCAAGCCGCATTGTGTATAACTCTACCACAATGTCCAACCGAAGAACTTCTCCGCCAGGCGCTTTCGCCACGTCGGATCCACGAAAGCGCGCGGACAAAACCGCCGGTGCCGCCTCGACCCCCGAGCGGATCCTGACTTCAGCCGAGTGCCTCTTCGCACAACATGGCTTCGAGGGCGTGACGATGCCGATGGTGGCCGCCGCGAGCGGGATCACCGCCGGAGCGATCTACAAGCATTTCGATAGCAAGTCCGATCTGTTCTTCAAGGTGGTGCAACGCGTGGTTCGATCCGCACCCATACCTACGGCTGAAAGTGAGTCTGAACCGGCCCTGCTACCGCACATCATCGCAACCTACGCGACGCCAAAACTCAAGCAGCTTCGCCAACTCGCGGTGGAGATCCATTATGCATCTGTAAAACATCCGAGAGTGCGCCAACTATTGAGGCGTGCTGTGGACCATAACATCCGGCAAATCCGCGATGGCGTTGCGGCCATGCAGCGCGCAGGTAAACTCGACCAGACCATCGACGCCGAATCACTGGCTTGCGTCGTCATGGTGTTCATCATGGGGCTCATGCACATGGAGACCCTACTGCCGCAACTCGTCGGCGACGCCAAATGGGGTGACCTCGTTCAAGACCGAGTGGCGGCGCTTATGGGTATGCGTGACTCGGGATCCGGCCGGCAACTAAAACATTAGGCTTCCACGGCTACAGGGGGATCTTCGCGTAGGAATTTGATTCAAATAGCGAGCAAGAAAGAGTGACAATTAGTAGTCAAAACAACACAGACGCGAAGCAGCTGAAACTGGAGGCTCTCTATACCAGCATAGAATCTCTCAGGACCGAATTTCGGAACGGCGGATATTGCCCTGACTTGCTCGAGGAGGAAATACTGATCCTTCGGGAAAAAATTCGACTGATCCTGGCCGACCAAGGCAGATCGGCAGCGACCAACATAGTGTTGACGGCCAGGCTGAAGAGGCACAGCCCGGGGTCGAATCCGTGGGTGTGCAATTTTTCGGGGTCAGGCCAATATTTTGCAATGAAAGAAAGTGAAAAAAGAGTGAACACTTTGAAGGACAAGACGGTCCTCATTATGGGAGGCACGTCCGGTATTGGATTGGCTGCGGCTCGGCAGCTTGCTACACGCGGCGCTTCAGTCGTTGTGACCGGGCGAAATCGTGAACGTGCAGATCAGGTTCGCAAGGATAATCCGACTCTAAGAACAGAGATTGTCGATGCATCATCACCAACTGACCTATCTAGGTTTTATGCATCGATGGCAAACTTTGACGATTTGGTACTTTGCGTCAGCGGCGCAAAAGGTGCCGGACCTTTCATCTCGCTCGATATTTCCGAGCTCCGAAGTGGATTTGAGGAAAAATTCTTTGCGCAATTCCAGGCTGCTCAGGCTGCGCTTCCTTTCCTGAGGAAGGACGGCTCCCTGACATTTATTTCCGCAATCTCGGCCCGCATGGCAAATCCTGGCACTGTGGGTCTGGCTGCAATTAACGGGGCGATCGAATCAATGGTGCGGCCGTTGGCACGGGAATTACGCCCACTACGGGTCAACGCCATTTCCCCGGGAGTAGTCGAAACACCATGGTGGGACCGGCTGCCGCAAGAGCTTAGGGATTCGTCACTCCAGCAAGCCGCTGCCGCGTCGCTCGTTGGTCGGAACGGTTCGGCTGGTGAACTTGGCAGTGCGATTGAATTCGTCGTTACAAACGGGTTTGTCACCGGAACGGTATTGGAGATTGATGGAGGTCTTCATCTCGTTTGATTAATCCGCAATGCCGGCGACGGAGACGGCTAGTTTCGCGATTCACACGCGATGCATTTTCCGAATAGAGCTATCCCAATTTTGTTACTCAACTGCGGCGGAACCTACTGTTTCCGTGCAGAATCCAATCAGACTCAAGCGTGAGTAGTTTGGATCTGGTAGCTCGAGAGCCGGGAAGTAGATTCACGGACCACCAGCTTGACCGGGAAGACTCTCGGTTTTCTTGGCGTACCCTTCTCAATAACAGCAAGCAACATCTGCGCAGCTGCCCGGCCTTTACATTGCGGCTGCTGAATTGTTGTGAGCGGCGGCTCCACGGCTGTC
>JAFAZK010000108.1 GCA_019239825.1 Verrucomicrobiota bacterium
AGCTGGAAAAGTATTTCGCCGATTACTCAAATGACCCAGCTTTAACGGCCGTGAATGAGCGTATCAAGAAAGCGCTTAGCGGCGGCAATTAGGTCTTTCGGATCAGAAACTGAGAGGATGTTCATCTGGTGAGAGGATGAATGCCCCCCGAAAACGTCGTGACCTAATTTGTGCGTTCATTGGTTCCTGTTTAGTTCTCCTTTCAGACGCAAAGGGAGACCTAAATGCGGACGCGAAAAGTTTGTATTGGGAAGGCGATCACCTTGCGGAACAAGGCACGCGGGAGTCACTTCTTAAGGCGATTGAAAAATATAAGGAGGCCCTCCGGCTATTTCAGCAGCTCGGAGATACTTTTAACCAAGGAATGACGCTACACGGAATGGGCCACAGCTACGCGGGCTTAGGTGACCTGCAATCGGCCGTTACCTGCTTCGAACAGGATGCACAATCTGAGGAGCAGCTGAAATATTACGGTAACGAAGGAGTCACCCTGGTTGATCTAGGGTACACTTATCTGAAGCTGGCGAACCTGGAGAAGGCATCGGCCGCATTCCAGCGAGCTCGAGCACTTCTCTATATGGAGGCCGAACGCGATAGTCTGTACTACAAAGACATCGCGGATGCGCTTGACGGCTTGGCGCAAATCGAAGACAAACGGGGCAATGCCAAGTCAGCGCTTGCTTACATGATGCAAGCGGCTGACGCCGCTCGGAAGTTTGGAAATAAGACAACCCTGGCAAAGAAGCTCGGGGCTGCCGGCATTATGGCGCAGAAACTCGGACAATTTGACTTGGCGGAGCCTTTATTAACCGAGGTTCTGGCCCTGTGGCAGGAGCTGGGTTCCAAGGACAACCAAGGAATGGCTTTGTTCTTCCTAGCGAAGTGCCGCGAAGGCAAAGGAGACTACCGCGGAGCGATCGATTACTACCGCAAGAGAGCGGCTATCCAGCATGAATTAAATCTGATTCGGAACGAAGCGAATACTTACGTCGATATGGCGTTGCTCGCCCAAAAGATTCCCGACCTTGATCAAGCGTTGATCTACTTCGAGAAAGCCAAATCCCTGTTCGGCGACGCCATAGATAAACATAGTCAAGCAATTTTGCATTTCTATGTCGGCGTTCTGTACTCGCAAAGGAAAGATCTGGAAAAGGCGATTGGGGAACTCAAACCGGCTGCTGATCTCTTTGCAGAACTAACTGACCAAGCCGATGAAGCTACGGCCCGCCTAGCCTGGGCTGATGCCATCTACCAGAACTCAGGCGTCAAACAGGATGCGATCGATCAATATTCTAAGGCCGCAGATCTCTTCCAAAAACTGAACAAACCCGGTCCAGTGGCCACGTGCTATAGCAAGATGGCCCAGCTTCTTACCGATCTGGGCAAGATAGACGAAGCGATCGCAATGTATAGACAGGCAATTTCGCTCCTGGAGACGACGCCTGACAATCAGGAGCTAGGTCAAGACTGGTTCGGGTTGGGATCGATCTACCAGCAACGCGGTGACAGGAGTGAAGAGTTAGCTGCCTTCAGCCGCGCACAGCCCTATTTACAAAAAGCCAACGACACGCTCCGCGAGGGCATTGTGTTGCTGCGACTTTCGTCAATCTATACTGAAGAGGTACAGATCGAGAAAGCCTTGTTCTACGACCGGCGAGCAGCGGAGTTGTTCAGGCAGATCGGGAACCAGCAGGCTGAGGCGGAATCATTATATGGGGTCGCGGTCAGTACTCTCTATCTCGGAAAACTTCGGAACAGTATCGAAGCTGCGCAGCAAGCCATTATCATTTGGAAACAACTGAACGACGTGAAGCAACTCGGTGCTTGTCTGCTAATTCTCGGACGGGCGAAGTTGAACTCTGGCGACGGGGGCTTCCTGCAAGATCTCGAAGATGCGGTCCGGTACAGCAAGTCAGCCGGTGATCCCCTGACCGAGGCAGAAGCCCTATCCAACCTCGGACTAGCTTATACTCTTGCTGATCACTTCAACGAGGCACAGCAAGATTTTGATGATGCTTTACAGCTAGTTAGAAAAAAATCTGATTCTAAACTAGAAGGACAAATACTCTCTAATCTGGGATTGACCTATCTATTGCGCGGAGACCGCCAGACCGCGATCGACTATCTCATCAATGCCATTCGACTGCTGCATTCGGTCGGCGATCACAGCGGTGAAGCAGATACCTTGAACACTCTTGGACTACTATACTCCCAGCTCGGCGATGACGAGCAGGGTCTGTCTTATTTTCAGCGGGCGCTTGGTCTGTATCGTGAATTGAATGATAGTCGCCGCCAAGGACTTGCGTTGAACGGCATCGGCGTTCTCCTGATCAGATTGCAGCGGAACGGTGAGGCTTTGAACTATTTCCAGCAAGCTGCCGACCTAACGGTCAACCTCGATAAACTGCAAGACGTCAAGCTGCAGACCGAGCAGAACATCGCCTTCGCAATGGATCTAGTTGGAGAGCACCAAGACGCCCAGAAAAACTACCTTAACTTGCTGACAACCGTTCACGATTCCGGAAATCGTAGACTCGAGGCTACCATTTTGGGTAATCTTGGCGCCTCCTATCTCAGGACCGCTGATTATGAAAATGCCCGGGCTGTACTCAAACAATCGCTTTCGTTGCGGACGGCAGCTCAGGATCATGACGGCTTGGTCCTGGCTCTCGCGTCCTTGAGCGAACTGGAAAGATCGACCGGGCGGTTGGACGTCGCTCGTTCGTTAATTGAAAAGGCGCTCGCTGAAGTCGATTGGCTGCGCAACAAAGTCGCCCTAGGCGACCTGCGTGCGTCCTATTCGGCTAGCCTCCAAGATCTCAACGAATTTCATATCGCCTTGTTGATGCAGCTTCACGAGGTCAGACCAACAGAAGGTTTTGATCGCTTGGCCTTCGAGGCATCTGAGCGCGGTCGGGCCCGAGCCTTGGTCGAGCTACTGCGAGAGGCCCGGGTTGATATCCAGCAGGAAGCGGATTCGGAGTCATGGCAGCATCTCATCAGACTTCAGCATGAGCTCAGCGCTAAGGAACAATTCTACACCTCTCTGTCTCTCGGCCAGGGCAGCGATGAAGCGCTGCAAAAGCTGCGGACCGATATTAATGGCCTAGCCAGCGAATCACTCGTCGTCGAAGATGAAATTCGAAAGAAGAATCCTCGGTACGCAGCATTGACTGGGAACGACTCGGTTACGCTTCCTGAAGTTCAACGCCAATTGCTGGACGGTGATACCGTTCTCCTGGAGTTTGCGCTGGGCGCAGAAGGCAGCTTTTTGTGGGTCATTTCGAAGAACGATATCCGCTCTTTTCACTTAGCACCAAGAAAGGAAATCGAAGAACTCGTTAAAAAAACGGTGCGACAATTTGCTAACCAAGCGACGACATATGACGACAAGAATAGCGCACCATTTCGTTTAAGTGATTTGCTCTTAGGCCAGGCCGCACCGCTCCTGTCCGGAAAGAGGCTACTCATCGTCCCGGATGGCGCGTTGAACTACCTCCCTTTCGCAGCGCTCCCAGACCCAGCTGACTTAGGCCAAGGCGCCGGGAACGACCCGAGACCTTTGATCGTCAATCATGAACTCGTTAGCCTACCCTCGGCATCAGCGTTGATCGCCTCTCGCGCCCAGCGGGGTGCACAATCGATTCGCCCTAAGACGATGATGATCTTTGCGGATCCCGTCTTCTCCAAGAGCGATTCTCGAGTTCACCAACCGGCTGTCCCCAAGCCCGCTCCGCTGTCTAACCAGCCACTCGAAGTCAAAACCAGAGGAATGTTACGCGAATTCTCCGCGGTCATCAGCCTGGCAGATGCGGGCGATGCTCTTCCAAGACTCGAAGGAACCCGGACCGAAGCCATGAAAATTGCGGCCATGCTGCCAGCGGATCAAGTAACGATGCACCTGGATTTTGACGCCACCCGCGCAGCCGCCCTCAGTCCCGATCTCTTTAATTACCGCTTCGTCCATTTTTCCACTCATGGAGTAATCGATAGCGATCGGCCTGCGTTTTCCGCCCTAGCTCTTTCTCTGGTTGATCCTGATGGCAACCCTAAGGACGGGTTTCTCAATACCAGTGATTTTTTCAATCTCAAGCTGCGAGCCGACCTAACGACGCTCAGCGGCTGCGAAACCGGGCTCGGTAAAGAACTGCGGGGTGAAGGTGTGCTGGGACTAACCCGCGGCTGTCTTTACGCGGGCTCGGAACGAGTATTGGTAAGTCTTTGGAAGGTCAGTGATCCAGCAACGGCGAAGTTAATGAGCGGTCTCTACTCGAGAATTTTGAACGGCGGTGCGACGCCAGCTGCCGCCTTGCGGGAAGCGCAACTTGCGATGTTTAACGATCCCGCCACCAAGGCTCCATTTTACTGGGCCGCTTTTATCCTAGAAGGCGAATGGCAATAACGATAGAGGCCGGGCCACATTAATCGTCCTACAACCATCGCACCGCCTCGATCGTTTGGGTAAGAAACGCTTTTGCCTTCGCGTTTGGATTCGGTGCTTCGGCGCAGCTCTTCGAACATCTCACTCTGTCATCGAGCAATCACTCTTTCATCGAGCGTACTTCTTTGATGGTACGAGAAAGAAATTCTTTTGCTTCGGTACTCTGATTCGGCGCGCGAAGGAGCTCTTCAAACTGGGTCAACCCGTCATCGAGCAGCCCGGCACGCATATCTAACAGACCGTCTAACAGCTTGCTGCCTGCGGTTTGGCTCCGGAGCGTTGACAAGGCGGCACTTTGCTCTTGAGTCAGTATGACAAACCTCGCGCGATCCTCAGCATACCGCGACGAATGGACTTCCTGATCGCCGACGTGAGCTGTTACAGACCATTCGTATTTCTGCCCGCGCGCCAGAGCGTTACTAGCAGGTAGCTGCAGCCGCACTGTGTCTGACTTGTTATCCGGCGTAGCTAAGACGCGACTAAAAACAACGCGACTACTTCCGTCGTCGACCGCAACATCCACCACATAACTAGTCGCACCCGGGCAAGCAGACCAAGTAAACATCGGTGTAGTTGTGTCCACACCCGTTAAAACCGGCGAGATTGGCCTGAACGAAGCTTCGCTGTTGCCGACACCGGCCGGGCTCGCTTCTTCCTTCAGTGTGCGGACGCTCGACGGAACCTCGAGGCTTTGCTGCGCCAACAACCGCCTTAGTTCTCCGTTCGTCTCTGCCAGCGCAGTTGATTTGCTCTTGTCTACCCTGGCAATCAGTCCGTCCTTCCCCAACTGAATCGGGCGATTCGTATCTTCGATCGCGAGCAGGGGCGATTCTCCTGACGAGGTCGATGAATCTCGCCAGAACTGAACAAACGATATCATCATGACGGCTGCAGCAGCAACGGCAGCAAAAGCCCAGGGGCGCTCAACCGGTAAACGAAACGTGGCTAAAAACGCTTCTGTAAGTCGTCGCACCCATGGGACCTTAGTGACCGGATCGGGCGCTGGGCTTCCCGGTTGCACTCGCATATCCCGAGCGAGCCGCTCCATTGCCCGTGAACGTTCTGATCCAAACCGCTTCCGGGTTGGAGTGGACTGTAACCCAGTCAAGTCGGTGATTGCGGTCTGCGTCCAAGCCTGGAATCTTTCATCGCGGACAATTTCGGCCCGGCATTTAGCGCACTTTGCCAGGTGATCGCTAACCGCAATTCGCTCAGATGGTGAGAGCTGCTTGGCCAGGTACCTCTCAATCTGATCCGGGTCCAAATGCATGCTACTAACAATAACGTTCATCTGTGGTTAGTGTGAAGTCCACTCCTCCAGGCCAACCAATTCGGGGCCGTCTGCCCCGGGTTGTCTATCGGTTAGAATTCCTGCGCCGGCTACTCCCCGTAGCTCTGCAATCCGGGAGTGAAAAGCTTTGGCGCTTTCGGAGCGTAGGTTGCGCACGCTTTGGACTTCCAATTTCGTAATCTTCGCAATTTCTTCGTCCGGCAATGGCATCCCTCGTTCTAGGGCAACGAATTGATCGGTGGATAGATCCAAGACCGCAGCAATCGTCGAGACAGAGACTCGGCAATAAATCTCAAATGGGCTCAACTCGGGCCACTTCAAAAGATGCACCCGGCGTTGTTGGACTTCTAATTCCAGGAACGCTCTCCAGACCGAGTCGAAAGCTTCAGCATAATAGAGCTGAGCCCAGGCCGGAAGCGGCGCTGGCGCCGTCGTGTCGAAAATCATCTGTTGCTCCAAACGCGCAAGCGCCGATGTCAGATCGAAAAGTCTCAGCGGACCACCGGCGGAATTCAGAACCAAGAAACAAAGCCGGCGCCGGTCCAGGGCCAGACCTCCGCGGGCCGATGGATCGCGCATTGCTCGGTCCTGAGCCAGTCGTACCAGCTCGTCGACACTCCGATGAGCAGCATCAACCGCGATCCCCTGCCACGCCGGCAATCCTACTACTTTCGCCTTAGAATCGCATTTCTCCCGCCAAACGGTTAATTGGCCTCCACTAGTCGACACAATATTTTGGACTGCGCGAAGAACGTTGTGCCACTCTCTGTGCTCGATCCTCAGGATCGCATACCAGGCTTTGGTCGCTACGCTGCGACTATAGTTGACCAACTTCGAATATTGCAGCACGCGAACTAGCTTGCGCTCTCGCATTTTTCTAACTGCCCTCCAGAGATCCTCTTTGCTGAGAGCCAACGCGTCTTCTTCAAGAATCTCATCTGCGCTCTTTCCCGAGGATGAATGCAACCAGGCCGAAGAACGCCGGCTCAGCCGCCCAATCGTAGCCTGCATAGCCTGAGTGAGCGCTTCCTGCAGAAGGCTCCATTGGCGGGCGAAGTGCTGGTCGTCCGGCGCCTCCCAGAGAGCCGTTAATTCGCGCTGCCAGTCCTTCTTACCTTGGTCTTCGGACATGGTTCGCGTCGCGCGCTGCGGTTGAGGCCACAAGAGAACGTTGGTCAGGCTGGTCTCCATAGCCAACACCCCGCTACAAACTCTTCCGATAGCTCCGGGCAAGGGTGTATCCGCAGGAGCCCTGTGGATTCAATGGTTTCACTCATCAACTCTATTGATGAGCGTTTGTTGAATCACATACTCGGTTGGACCCAACTTTGTCAGTCCCCGGTTAGCACAGTGGCCTTCCTCTGAATCCCGCTACTCTGAGAAGAAACCTCAGTACGAAAAGTCGATGTTACCCATCAATATAGTTTGTACGATGGTCAGCCGAATTCCGCGGATCAAGTACGACAAATTACTGTTGCGTCTATATGCGAGAGATTCCGCCCGACCGCCGCATCCTCTATTTTAAGAGAGATCGAGAAACATTTGGTTTTCTGTCGCATTTTTGGCCGGCTCCTATCATGATCGACGCCGAAAAATGGCCAACGGCCGAACACTACTATCAGGCTCAGAAAGCGACGGATCCAGGTTACCGCGAAGCTATCCGCCAGGCAGCGACTCCTGCCAGGGCGAAGAAGTTAGCTGCACAGCCACACGCTCCGGGGCGTATCTCCCATCACTCCTCGTTTCGCGCAAGCGGAACGCTCCTGCGCGAGGATTGGTTTGAGGTCAAGTTGGGCATCATGCGGCGTGCGGATCATGCGAAATTCATGCAGCATCCGGACTTGGCGGCAGCACTGCTCGCAACAGCGGACGCGGAGTTAGTTGAAGACTCGCCCTTTGATCCGTACTGGGGAATCGGCCGGGATGGACAAGGTTTGAACTGGGCCGGCCGGGTGCTAATGGAGATCAGACAGGAATTAGCGGCGGCCTCGTGATCGTCATCGGCCTCCCGAAACACCTCAGCCAGTAGTCAGTAGTTGATTCGCCCGTGGATCCGGGACGGATTCTGCCGACCACCCTCCTGGGAGCCGCCTGCTAGCCTCAAAAGATTTTGGCGCTAGCAACCGATGAACCGCTTCGTTATGAAGCGGCTTCTCATCAATCACCGTCCACTCCGGTCCCTTCCCAATACTCCGACCAGGAGGTACTCGTCTCCCAGACTCGGACTTTGACGATCCGCACGCTTAGGCGAACCGGATAAATCTCTTTGGGAGATTTAGCATATTCGGCAAGTCTTTCCCTGCAGTGATCGAAGAGTCGTTTGGCGATTACCTCGGTGGTTGGGTCAGCTGCTTTAAAGCCGATCACTCGTTCTCCGTAGGAAGCTTTGAAGTCCAAATACCTCGGATCTTCCGTATTCATACACATTGAGTGATCGAGGCGATCCAGGAAATCCGACACCAGCTCCTTAACAATCTTAAAATCGCAAACCATCTCGTTTTGATCGAGCTCATCGGCCTCGAGCACGTACTCTACTCGGCGAGTATGGCCATGCGGAAAAGCGCACTTGTCCGGGTGCTTGCTGAGCATATGACCGCTTTCAATCTCGAAGCTCTTACAAATTCGAAATGGCATGGCAAAAAGGAGTTCAGAAGTTCAGGAGTCGCACCGGTACCCTCAGCTTTCTTTACTATTATCCATATCTTAGGGCTCTTTTGCCTTGAAAATCTTTCGTCCACCCTCTCCTGAACTCCTGAACTCCTGAACTCCTGAACTCCTGAACTCCTCCATCCCCATCACGTTCCCTTGGTGTTTCCGAACAGATGGATATGCAGGCGGTCACAGTATCTGTAACCGTGATGTTTGCAGATATCGATGAGCGGCAGACTACGTTTGCGGATAGTCTCAGCGTCGGTGCCCTCGGGCATAACTAGGACCTTAGCGGGAGTGATTTCGGCGCCGACCGCGGACAAGAGCTCGTGAATCTCATCCAGGTCTTTTTCTGAAGCGACCACAAACTTGAGTTGATAGTTGTAGTTTTGAATCCAATCTCGAATGACCTCAGGCTGAAGCCGGCGCTTTTCGTGCCGATCTTGCCAAACACCTGCCACTGCTGCGTCCGGAGTTGAATTGCTAAGTTTGGGGCTTAAGGAAGCTAGATCGCACGCGATCCCTTCCGGTAAAATCGTCGCTGCCGTCTCGATAGTAATATGTTTCCCTAGTTCCTTTAGTCGTCCCGCCAGCCGGTGAATCTCTTTTGCGACCATCGGCTCTCCTCCGGTTAAAACGACGTGCCGGCACGAGGACTGATCCACCTTGGCCACGATTTCTTCGATGTCCATTTCTTCGCCTTCTGGCGTCCAGGAAGCATATTTAGTATCGCACCAACTACATCGAAGATTACAACCGGAGGTACGGACGAAAACGGTAGGAACACCCGTTAATTCGCCTTCACCTTGGATGGAAAAAAAGATTTCGGAGACAAACATCGGAAGAAAATCTCACGCAAAGACGCAAAGGCGCAAAGGTAAATCAGCGGATGAAAGCGGGCCCAAGAAGGTTGCTAATCGTCCTCTTCTCACAATCGTCCTGGTACTCGTCGCCGTCCTTGAAAGGGGTAGCGCGTTCACGGGATGTGCTATCACCCATCGTCTGGAGGGGAGCCGCTTTGGCACGTGCCAGGCTACCCCGCGAATTGGTCTCAACGTGGATACGACCGGACCGCATGAAAGCAGGCGGTTCCCGCTTAGAACCCAGCCCGATGCAGCTCGATGAGCCGGGTGTGAACGCTTCGGAGGCAACGAGCGAATGCAGCGCGCTGGGTCGTTTCCGGGAGCCGCTTGTTTTCACCCGATTCGGCAGCACCAGCGATCAGACAAAAATTGCGAGGGTGGCGGGACACGCGCCAAAGCGGCTCCCCGCTAGACGACGGGTGCAAATACATCTCCCCGACACTTCAACCTTTCGAGGACGAGGACGATTAAGAATGGGACACTACCCTACCCGATGGACCCTGGCCTAGCGGGAATCGGTTCCTCTGATGCGTAGGTTGTTGGATCAGTAATACCGGCAAGCATAAACGCTTCCCTGCGTTCTACACAGGTTCCGCACGTACCGCAGTGTAAGGCGCCTCCTTTGTAGCAGGACCAGGTCTGAGAGAAATCGACACCAAGAGCTTGGCCGTGGCTGGCGATATCCGCTTTTGTCATGGTAATGAACGGCCGCAGCAGCGTGATCCCGGCATAAGTGCCGAGCCGGATTGCGTCTGCCATGGATATCATGAACTCTTCGCGGCAGTCCGGATAGATCGCGTGATCGCCGGAGTGTGCTGCGATGACCAGCCCAGATGCATCTCTGCTTTCGGCAAAGCCCGCCGCGATGGAGAGCATGATTCCGTTCCGGAAAGGAACGACGGTGCTTTTCATGGTCTCCTCTTCGTAGTGGCCGTCGGGTATGGCGCCACCCGATTTCAACAGGTCTGACTTGAACAATTCGCCGACAAAATCGAGCGGAATTACCCGGTGCTCGACATTGAACTTCCGGCAATGATACGCCGCAAACGGAATCTCTTTGTGGTTGTGCTTCGCTCCGTAATCGAAGCTAATCGCCGCAACGACAGCGTGGTGCGACCTGGCATCATAAAACGCGGCGACGGAATCCATACCGCCGCTAAGAAGCACAATCGCTTTCATGGCGAGCTACAACGATTTCGCTCCCACGGAGCTTGATTTGCGAGTTTGTCGGCCGTTATCCGCCTCGACATATTGCGCCTCGGCAGAGAGGCTGATCCCTCCCCGCGCTGCGAACTCTCCATACACCAAGGCCTCCTGAGGATTACAAGCCGCTACGACATCGTCTAAAATACGGTTAACAATCTCTTCGTTGAAGCTCGGAGTATTGCGATATGAAGCGAGATAGAACTTCAGCGATTTCGTTTCAATGCATCGGTCACCCGGCACGTATTCTATCGTGATCTTGGCAAAATCCGGTTGACCGGTGACTGGGCAAAGCGAGGTGAAATCCGCGCACTCAAATTTAATCAAATAACGCCGGTTGGCGTACTGATTTTTGAAGGTCTCAATCGTCTTAGCCGAAGGCGCACTTGGATAGCGTGAAACCGGCTTACCCAGCAGGGTCAACGACTCGTATTTCGTGTTGTTCTTAGCTGGCATTCTTTGATCTCCTGGGCTTAGCTCCAAAGGAGCGGTCTCTCTATAGCCGGACAAAACCTGCTCCTAGTCACCATCAATGATTATCTTCGTTGGACGGGTCCTTTGGCTTTGAACCGAGGATTTCATCAAGCTCATGCAGAATGTCGGGCGTCAGTTGTTCGGCAGCGGCGGTCGCTTTCAAATTCTCTTCGAGTTGCGCGACTTTAGAAGCGCCCAGAATGACGGTACTGACGTTCGGATTCTTGAGGCACCAGGCAATCGCGAGAACCGAAGGTGATAGGCCCAGCTTGCCGGCGAACTTGCAATAGTTACGAACTCTCTCTAAGCGTTCCGGTTTGATAACCCAGTCTCGTAGCCAGCCGTAGCTTTCCAATCCCATCCGCGCATCTTTCGGCAGTCCATCGTTGTATTTGCCGGTCAATAAGCCACTCGCTAGTGGCGACCAAATGGTAGTTCCAAGCCCGATCCCTTGATAGAGGCTGCTATACTCCATTTCGACCTTATCGCGCTGCAGCAGGTTGTAGTAAGGCTGCTCCATGGTCGGAGGCACCAAGTTGTGCTCTCGGGCGATACCATAGGCCTGCATGATTTGATAGGCGCTCCAGACGCTGGTACCCCAGTAAAGCACCTTACCTTGAGCAACCAGGTCGGACATTACTCGCACCGTCTCCTCGATCGGTGTCTCCGGGTCCGGACGATGACAGAAGAAGAGATCCAGATAATCGACCTGGAGCCGTTTCAAAGCCGCGTGGCACGCTTCAAATACATGTTTGCGGCTCAGACCGGTCTGATTCGGTCTGGGTTGTTGAGCAGAACCGAAATAGACTTTGCTTGATACCAGCCAGGTATCCCGAGGCCAACCGAGCTTCTTCAAAATGTTCCCCATCACTAACTCGGATTTCCCGCGAGCGTAGCCTTCCGCATTATCGAAGAAATTGATGCCTCCCTCGTAGGCTTTGATCATCAACGACTCCGCCACATCGTCTCCGATCTGGTCACCAAACGTGACCCAGGATCCAAAGGAAAGCTCGCTAACCTTAACACCAGCACTGCCGAGTCGACGATAGTTCATTGGTATCCTATCGTCTCGTTTCCGGTAGTCGTGCAACCGGAAAGAGGGAGGAGCGGAAGCGCATCATCGTCGTCCTCGGTCAACTTGGTGGGGCGAGGCTCCCGAACAGCTCTATAGTTTTCACGAAGCCGCTGGCAGGCCCAACCTAGCGTGTGTCTACACCAAAACGCCCGCCGAGCCGTGATGTATCGGGTGAGCACGATGAAGCGCTTTATCTGGCCGACGCGTGCGACCGTTTCTCGTGGAAAAACTAGAGACCAGCGACCCGGTAGACCCGCGGCTCGGCGCGTTCATCGGCCTAGCATGGCCTTGGGAGTCATCAACGTCAGTATCTTCGTCAATATTGTCAGGCCGTGCGGGAGCCTCGCCCCACCAAAAAGGCCCTCAAAACACCGTCCACTTCAAGTCTAGCCAGACGTAAGGCGCGCCTTTGACATCATAAATCGGGCCGGCACGGATATAGTCGTACTCACGCTTGAAGTTCCAGCCGGCAACAGCCTCAATCTCGAAGCCTTTGACCGGCTCATAATTAAATCCGATACCAGCGCGGTAGTAATAATACTGTAAGACCGCGTTGTTGGTTCGATGATCGTCAGTCGGTCCGTTCCGAAAGCTGTCGCCGTTCAGGTCTCCCTGGACAAAAA
>JAFAZK010000152.1 GCA_019239825.1 Verrucomicrobiota bacterium
AAGCTCGAGCAGCCGGCAGTGTCCGCCATCCAAATGTTGCCTCGGTTTTCCAACTCGGGACCAGCCAAGAACACTACTTCTATGCGATGGAGTTTGTCGAGGGAGAGACCCTTCGGAGCCTCATCAAACGTTCTGGTGGCCTAGACCCAAGGCTAGCATTGGAGATCGTCGGCCAGGTTGCGGCCGGATTGGAGGCGATTCACAAACAGAAGCTGGTCCATCGCGATATCAAACCGAGCAATATCATGGTTAGCTCGGCCGCAGACGGGGCTGTGTCAGTAAGGGTTATCGACCTAGGGTTGGCCAAGACGCTCACCGAGTCGGAATCTCAAGAAATATCGATTCTGGGAGCTTTCGTCGGAACACCCGAATTCGCGAGCCCAGAACAATTCACCGGCGCAGATGTCGATATCCGTTCTGACCTTTATTCACTGGGGATCACGCTCTGGCAAATGCTGACCGGCGAGCCTCCGTTTCGAGGCTCGGCGAGTACGGTGATGAACCAGCACCTGAATAGCCCTCTGCCATTGGAAAAGCTTCGCGACGCATCTCAGCCGGTCGTTGCCTTGATCGAGGTCTTGCTCAGGAAAAATCCGGCGAGGAGATTTCAAACCCCGGCTGAACTCGCAAAAATGCTGCCAACGGTAGTTACTGCTATCGAAGCCGGACAACTGGTGAAGCAAACGATCAGAGCCTTCGTCTCTTCGAGCAGCGACGTCCAAACCGAGCGAAATCTCGCCAACCGAATCGTCCGTGCGATCGCCGCCGAGTTCGACATTCCAGTGGCCGAATCCGGTTCCGATTTCCAACGCCTGACCGAATTCGATCCCGTTTCGGAAAACGACCCAGTCGAAAAGCCAGAGGACCAAGATCATCAGAAATTCGCACTTTGTCTTCATTTTTGGGACTATTCAGGACAAGGCCAAGTCAGGCGGCTTCCGGACCTGGAAAACTTTGAGTTAGTAATTTGCCTTTTAGGGAATGAAATGGGCCTTCCGGTTCACCCTGATTTAAGACTTCCAGATGGCGGTGTCCCGGCGTCGGGCACAGAATACGAAATTGCTCGGGCAGCCGAACATGCCAGAAGAAATCACGGGCTACCGGTTCTGCGAGTGTATCACAACAAACCCAAGCTGACAGTCTTGTTAGGACTAAGACCGGAACGTGAAGTCCGCGCAAAAGAATCAGCCTCGGAAACCAATTTCCTGGCTGAATGGGAAGAGAAGCGAAAAGGGACAACGGAGTTTAATCGATACAAGACCTTAGAAGAATTTGAGGAACAGTTCCGGAGCCATTTTCGGAATTTTGTAGCAGAACAGATCAAACAAGACGCCGGCTCAACGCTCCCGGAAAAAAGATCGCGCCGATGGAAATCGAGGCCGTTCCGGGGGCTGAAGGTTTTTGATTTCGAGCACGCACAAATCTTCTTTGGGAGAGTCAAAGCAATTGGAGAGGTATTGGAAGCCTTAGACCAGCAGCGGAAAGTCTGGCGTCCTTTCGTCCTCGTCGTCGGCGGAAGCGGATCTGGAAAAAGCTCATTAGTCCGAGCAGGAGTTCTCCCCCAATTAATTCAACCCGGTACAATCGAAGGGATCGGCTTGTGGCGGCGCGCGGTGACCCGCCCCGGAGGCGGCGGAAGCGGTGGGGACTGTTTTGATGCACTGGCAAATGCTTTGCTTGACTCTGCGGCTTTACCCGACTTGGAAAATCCGGAGTCGACTAATGCTGTCGAGGAATTAGCCGCCGAGTTGCGCGATCATCCCGAGGCCGTCGCGCTCCGGGTTCGGGATGCGCTCGACAATGCTGCGAGAGAATGGAAGATCCAGAGAGCGGTTTACTTGCGAGAGAAAGAGAAGAAATCGCGGAGCTCGGGATCCACAACAGTCCCGGGGGAAATCGTACCACGCCGCCTCGCGGAGCCTCCTGAACTTCCCAAAGCTCGCTTGGCTTTAGTAGTCGATCAGCTGGAAGAGCTATTCACCAGCGGCTTTTCAATGGACGTTCAGGCAAAGTACGTCTCCGCAATCGCCGGATTAGCCCAAAACCATCGGGTGTTCATCCTTGCAACTCTGCGGAGCGATTTTTACTCGTCCTATCAAGGGTTCCCTGAACTGACCGAATTGACCCGACCCAGCGGAAAGGTCGATTTGCGACCTCCCACGGCCTATGAGGTGGGCAACATGATCCGGCTGCCAGCCGAAGCTGCCGGCCTTCAGTTCGAACTGGATCAAAAAAATGGCCAGCGATTGGATGAAGGGCTACGCGACGCGGCGGCGACCACTCCGGAATCTTTGCCCTTACTCCAGCATGTTTTGTCCCTGCTCTATGATAAGCAGGCTGAACGTGGCGACGGCTTACTACGTTGGTCGGACTATCGCGATCTCGGAGAATTGAAAGGAGCTTTGGCCAAATACGCCGAGACAGTTTTTGCAACGCTGCAACCACACGAACAACTCGCGTTTCCTCTGGTGATGCGGCACCTGATCACGCTGGGACAAGGCGAGGAAGAAGCGCCTAACCGCAGAACTACGCCTTACCATGAATTCATCGCCGGCGATGGCGAGAATGCAAAGTCAGGCGCGAAAGGCTTCGTCGATCTCTTCATTGCCAAACGCCTTTTCATTGCGGACGCCGATCCCCACGGCGAAGTCAATGTCAGTGTTGCCCACGAAGCGCTGTTACGAGAATGGCAACGAATTCGAGAATGGCTGGCTGAGAACCGCGACTTTCTGCGAATGCGTGATCGGCTCGACTCGAGCTTGAGACTCTGGTTGAGTCGCGGGAAACAGAAAGACGATTTGCTAGGCCCGGGGCTGCCGTTAGCGGAAGGCGAAAAGCTGCTTAGAGACTTCGAAGCATCCTTGAGCCAGACGCAAACGGATTATGTCCAGGCAAGTATCGCTGAACAGAAACGAAAGCATCGAATTCGAGACCGCATACGCTATGGCGTGATGGCGGGCATTACCGGAGCACTGATCGTTGCAATCATTTTCGGGGCAGTTAGCTATCGACAGTACCGACGGGCGGAACGCGCCAAGGTCATAGCTGATCATGCAGCCAAGCGAGCGACGATAGCTCGGGATCAAGCGGAGCAGCTAATTAACTTCATGACTACTGACCTGCGCGATAAACTAAAGCCGATGGGGCGCCTGGATCTATTAGCCGATGTGAACAAACGAGTGGAAGCGTATTACGCTGCGTTTCCCGGAATTGAAGAAAGCGCAGAGACGAAGGGCCTCCATGCGTTAGCGTTGGCCAATAAGGGAGACATCCGCAAGGGCCTCGGCGACTTGGCCGGCGCGCTAAAGAGTTATCAGGACTCTCTCATCATTCTCAATGGAATTGTCGATGACAACCCAAAAAGCTTCAATTGGCAGTGCGAAACAGCCGCGGTCTTAGAAGATCTCGGCGACGTATTCCAGGATCAGGGAAATCTGGCGCAAGCACTAGCTGAATTCCATTTAGCGCTTACGACCTGCGAGAACCTCGTTCCTGGGCATGAAGACACTCCCCAGATACAGCGGACGCTAGCCGTTGCCTGGGAACAGACTGGTGAGGTTCTGCGATTTCAAGGCGATTTGCCTCACGCTTTGGAAAACGAGAGAAAGGCTCTCACCATCTGGCAAAACCTGGTAAGACGAGACCCCGACGACGTTGAACAAGAATACGAACTATCCGCGACCTTGTTGAGCATCGGGCAAGTATTGCGGCGGCAAGGTAGCCTTGGGGAGGCGATACAAAACTACCAGGAATGTCTGACAATACGGCAGGCACTCGTTGATCGGCAACCGTCAAATGTCGTCCTGCAACATGAATTAGCAACAGGTCTGGAAACTGCTGGTGAAGGTTTTGACCAGCAAGGCGATCTGACAAAGGCGCTAGATTATTATCGTCAGGGGCTCAGTCTGCGCCAAACTCTGACGAAAATCGATCCGAGCAACACGGGCTGGAAACAGGAGCTAGCTCAGAGTTATGATGATGTCGCGGATGTCCTGAGCACCCAAGGGGACATGTCGGCGGGTCTGCAATCCTACCGAGCGGCCTTGGAAGTCCGCAAAAAACTTGCGGAACAGGATCTCAGCAACGCGCAATGGCAACGCAAGTTGTCTATCGACTACAGTGAAGTGGGGCGATTGCTGATACTGCTCGGCAAAACAGAAGAAGGGTTAGAAAACTTTCGGAATTGCCTCTCGATAGGCGAGACGCTGGTTGGACGTGATCCTGCCAACATGGAGTGGCGAAGGGACCTTACCGTGGTGCTTGTGCGAATCGGCGATGCGCAGGCTGAGAAAGACCCGGATGATGCGTTGGACTCGTATCGGAAGGCGGCCGCCAACACGAGAAAGTTAATAGAGAGCGACCCAAGCAACGCTCAATGGCAGAATGATCTCTCAATCATCTATGCGGGCCTGGGGGATGTGTTGAGCGACAAAGGAAGGCCCGCGGAAGCTCTGGAAGAGTACCGGGCATCGGTCGCCATAGTAGAGAAACTGAGCGGTGCTGATCCTAGCGTCCAGGTACACCAGGCGGATCTCCTGACCATGTGGCGGAAAATTGGCGACATTCTGAAAAGCCAGGGCTTAGTTTCGGAGGCGCTGGAGAGTTACCAAAAGGCGTTGGCAATCAGCGAAAAGTTTACCGCCCAAGATTCGATTGATATAGAAATAGCCGTTCAGCTTGCGCTCTGTTATTATTCTGCAGCGATTGTGCTGCCTAGGACAGATGATGCCTCGACCGCCAAGGCTCGATCCCTGCTGGAAAAAGGCCGCGAGATTCTCTTGAGAGCCCAGCAAAAGGGTGCGCTTCCCGCAGAAGACCAGCGCTATCTGAACGATATCGAAGTTGCGCTTCGCGCCTTCTGATTAGGAAACTCTACCGACCTGAGGTTGCTCCACTCACTGGCTGGTGACGGTCCACGTAATATAACCTCGTTCGTCCGCGTCAGGAGGATTTGCCAGCCTCCAGGTACCAGTCCAGGTGTATTGTTTATTGTCTACCCCTGTCGCTTGAATTGTTACCGTTGAAGTAGTCGTAGACACTTGCAGATGCCACTTTCCAGGCTGCAAAAGCGTTGTAGATAGTGAAGGATTGGAGTCCACGTCAGGTGCTTGATCGCTTGTCGTCCACGCAGACCACTTCCCGTTAGCGGGATCATCGGCTGGTATCCAGATTCTGTACCGGAGAAGACCTGCGTTCGATGTCGGCACAGCATTACTCTTAGTAGGAGGCTTTGCAGTGATCGCGGCCATAATCCAGTTGTATTTAATATGGTACTGCAGGTGGTACCGGCTTCGCTGCACATATGGACCCTTGCGCTGTGACCCTGACGGTGGAGGATCGTTTGCGAGGTATATTTCCCCAGCCTGTGGGTCGCTGATAACAGTAAAGCCATCTCTTATTGGGTCCGCCAGCTGGATATTCTGATTATTCTCCACGAGTCCACTGTGACGGTCGCGCTTGATTTTTTTGTATTTCGAAGTGCCGGATTCGGTAATTACTGCAGGCGTGTAGCAACCTGAGACCAGAGTGGCCGTCGCTGCGAAGAGGAGACAGTCGCGGTGGAGGCGATTCATAACCAAGAAAATTGCTCACCCACAATACAGGTCTAATCTCCAAAGCATATACGTAGAATTACGTACACTGCGATTCAGCCGTTGTTGTCGTTCGGCAAACCCCAACGCTGGTTACGCTTTGGTCTGTTCCTGAGACCTTGCACCCACCAGAGCTGCACCCGTTCGTTGTTACCGGAATTGTGCTAGATAAAGCCGCTTTTGCTGACCCGACACCGGAATACCCACGCTTAGCCCTGCAATCGGGCTCCGAAAAAATTGAACATCAGCGTCCAGTGGCGTGAAGACACTTGTCCCTCCGTTCCCGGAGACGTGACTCTGAATTGCTGCGAGAGCCAGTCGCACAAAGCCTTAGCGATCTCACTGAGATCGACGACGACATCTGTTCACTTTGCGAGGCATTGGCCGCTTCAGAGGGCGGCTTAGGCCATGAGCGCCCCAAGAAACTCGTATCCGCCACCTCAAGTCCACTGCATGTCGACCGGACCCGCCTTTAGCGCGGTTAGTTTAATTGCAGACTATCTTCTAGGTAGGTTTTATCTATGCTCCCAATATTCTGGCTTTTATAACGCCACAATGAAGTTATCTCCGGTCTATTTAGCGCACCCCACACCGGACTAACTCGTTTGGCTGGGCTAGTTGCCATCGTATATTCCTTGCTGCTAAAATGTTACTCCGTTTTGGTCTCCCATGCCTCACGAAAATCTGCGTGAATCCGGTCATGCGAAAAGGCCACCGGCTCACCGCCACTTTTTTAGAAACCGCGGAAACTCGGCCAATCCATTTCCTAAGTAACCGTTGAAGCCAAGCGCAATGACTTGGTTCTAAAAACAGAGATCATAACAATGATAAAGATTCACGTAACTCGTAGTCTTTTTGCTATCGCCGCGATCGTCACACTCTGCTCCGTTCCTGTGACGTCACCTGCGACAGAGCTGCACTCGTTAGTTGTTACTGGAATTGCACTAGGTAAAGTCACCGTTGCCCATCCCACGCCGGAATACCCAAGACTAGCCCTGCAATACGGCATCGAGGGGATGGCAATGGTCACGGTCAAGGTGCAAAATGGAGAAATCGTGGAGGCCAGCGCCTCAGCGGACGCGCCGATAATCGGGCTTACTTCCAAAGAATGGATTCTTCGATGTTGGAAGTTCAAGCGTGAAGTGACCGGGGTGTTTACTATCCCGATCAACTACAAGCGCCAGGCCTGACGATAGTCCGGCAGTTAGAATTGGGAATAAGGATCACCCAGGCTCTCGCTCGGGCCGGGTGATCAGAAGCTTCGGCAGCGACACCCGCACCTAGATGGGGAAGACATCTCAATTGCAACCCGATCGTTCGCTCTCGGGAACAACGTCGCTACTCTCCATCACTTCCCTACTCTATTACCGCTCTTCCTCCTGCTCTTGGCGCCTTTGCGTCTTTGCGTGAGATTTTCTTCACCATTCCGGCAGCATAAAATCCCGGATAATCGCTCCGAGCTCTCCGCAACCGGCAATGAATTGTCTCAGGGTACGCCGTGTCGGGCCGTAGGAATCGAATGCGTCGATCGCGAGGCCGTCTTCCGTGTAGGCTCGGCGGAAATCGACGAACTTCTTTGATAACTCGTCGACTATCTTGGGATCGACCGGTTTATCGATTCGCGGCGTTACCGCGATATCACTGGCGTTATAGCGCACTTGCCAGGCGTAGGGTGGCGAGATCACGACATCGCCGCCGATGAACTCGCTCCAATGCATGTGATTGCGGAATGCTGCCGAAAGCAGCCGAATCCGGTAACCACGTTCTTGAAAGATCTGATAGGCCTTCTTGAAAACAGCGACACCGGCCCACTCGAAATAACCGGGATCAGTAGTGATATTTTCTTTTTCAGCAACCGCTTTCAGCCAATCATCTAACCGGCCTACCATGATCGTGCACACTGGCCCCATGGTTGTGGTGTCTTTCCCTTCCTGCTCCCGGCGTTTAAGACCGCGTTCAACGGCTTCGGCAACCGCGATCGCTTGGGGAAGCGTGAAGCTAACCGTTGCGTTGATGCTCACGCCGCGATAGGTCGCTTCCTCGATTGCCGGAATACCGGCTCGGGTTACCGGGATCTTTACAATGATATTGGGGGCGAGCTTAGAAAACTCGATGGTTTGGTCCACAATCGCCTTGGTATCCCGATAGAGCCGAGGGTCGGTCTGTATGGATAGCCGTCCATTCCTCCCCTTGTGCTGTTCAAAGATCGGTTCCAGCAGACTCGCCGCCTTGATAGAAATCTCCCGGACAACTTGCCAACCGATCTGGTCCTCGGTAGCAGTCGGCATTTCGGTGATCAGACTCCGGATCCGATCCTTCCAAAGAGCCATCTCTTTCTTTAGCACGCTAAGAACAATGACCGGATTACAAGTAGCTCCGACGCCGCCATGTTCGATCGAGTAGGTTAGTTCTTCAATCGACGCAGAATCGTTCCACAGACAGGTCGGGGTGGTCTGGGTCATCTCATGTAACGGGCTCTTGTAGACGCCCTTCTTTTCGGTGGACCGCTGTTCGGTCCGATCAAGCTGTTCAAGTGTGCTCATATGTTGGAGTACTGGAGTGATGGAGTATTGGAGTGGTGAAGTGCGGTATTGTGGACGAGTTCGGTCGCCCCTTCAGGGCGATTCATGAGACCGGCTTACCCAGGTCCGGCAACCGCCGGACCTGGGCTATTATCTGTTACCGCTTCGCGGCAAGCTTCCGTGAGTGCGTCCACGTCTCACTTCTCACGTTTCACCTTTCACTTCTCACGCGCTGGTCAAACGGTCGGCATGTTAAATTGGTTAGTCGTCGGATGCTCGTACCACCGCTGCATGACGCTCTTGTACCGAGTGTAGAAACGCACCCCTTCTTCCCCGTAAGCGTGGTAGCCACCAAACAAAGAACGTTTCCAACCGCCAAATGAATGCCAGGCCATCGGTACCGGGATGGGCACGTTAATGCCTACCATGCCGATCTTGATCCGATGGGCAAATTCCTGCGCGGTCTTGCCATCGTTGGTGTAACAAGAGACACCGTTACCGAATTCGTGCGCATTAACTAACGCGATGGCGCTTTCCAAATCCGGTACTCGAATAACGCACAGCACCGGCCCGAAGATTTCCTCTTTATAAATCTTCATCTCTCGCGTCACGTTATCGAATAAAGTGCCGCCCAGGAAAAATCCGGCTTCCCGTCCCGGAACAGAAAAGCCGCGACCGTCCACAACCAAACGCGCCCCTTCTTTAACCCCGTGTTCGATGTAACCTTCGATCTTCGATTTATGTTGGGCCGTAACCACCGGACCCATGTCGGCGTCCGCTTCCATTCCATCCTTAATCTTTAAGTCTCGGACTTTGGGGACCAGTTTTTCTACCAAGCGATCGCCCAGTTGATCGCCCACGGCTACGGCCACGGATACCGCCATACAACGTTCCCCGGCAGACCCATAAGCCGAACCGATCAGTGCGTTGGTCACAATGTCCAGATCGCTGTCGGGCATGACCACTAAATGGTTCTTGGCGCCGCCCAAAGCTTGAACCCGTTTGCCGGTCCGAGAGCCTTCGGTGTGGATATACTCCGCGATCGGGGTAGAACCAACGAAGGAAAGCGCTTCTACATCCGGATGAGCTATCAGCGCGTCGACGGCTTCTTTATCGCCTTGAACTACATTAAAGACACCATCGGGTAGTCCGGCTTCTTTAAAGAGTTCCGCCACCCGGATCGAAGGACCAGGATCCCGCTCGGATGGCTTCAGCACAAAAGTGTTACCGCAAGCAATGGCCACCGGATACATCCACATCGGTACCATCACCGGGAAGTTGAACGGAGTAATCCCCGCGACCACACCCAAGGGTTGGCGCATACTCCAATTATCGATACCACCGCCGACTTGTTCCGTGTAGTCCCCTTTAAGCAACTGCGGGATACCACAGGCAAATTCCACCACTTCGATCCCTCGCTGGACTTCGCCCTGGGCATCGGAAAAGACTTTTCCATGCTGCTGCGTGATCATGGCGGCTAACTCGTCGTAATGCTCTTCGAGCAGCGCCTTAAACTTGAAAAGGACACGAGCACGTTTGACCGCCGATGTCGCGCTCCAGGCTGGAAATGCGCTACGAGCCGCCTGTACCGCAGCATCCACGTCCGCCGGCGTCGCCGCTTTTACCCATCCAACAACGTCGCCGGTTGCCGGATTAAACACGTTCAAAGTGCGGGTCCCGCTCCCGGCGAATTTCTTTCCGTTCACAACGTGTTCGATTTGGGGCGCTAAGGTTCCGGTGCCGCGAGAAATGGTTGCGCTCCGATCTTGAGTCAATGCTGTCTCCATAAAAAATTCGTGGGGTTTAGTATTCCGACTAGTTTTGGACGATAGAGAGCCGTGGGAAAGGCTTCGCGATCTTCGTTAGCCGACAAATAAGCCAATTTTTCGGCATAGTCGAATTCTCTTTCGAACCGAAACCAGAACGAAAGAGAAAACTCACGCAAAGACGCAAAGGATTAAGACAAATAGGCTCGGAACAACGATCCAATTCGCCACCCGTTGGCGAGGCAGGATTACGGATCGGCCCTGCTCTCATCTCCTCCTTTAGCTACGTCGGGCCAGTCGCGGCACAGTCGGAACCTAGGGTGAATCGACCCGTGGCTCCCTTTTTGAGAAAGCGTCAGCCAATCACTTGGGCCGCCGCTTGAGCCTGCAGGCAGAGCTCTGCCGCTTTAAACGCATGTTGTTGGGTCATCGCGGTCTCGGTTCCATTGAGGCAATCAAGAATTAGCCGTCCAAAAAATGGGAACCCGACTTTGCCAGCGAGCGAAAAATGCTTCTCTCCTTGCTGGTTCACCAGAAACAGTTGATCACCGCCGTCCTCACGCGTTACATCGATGTACTTCCTCATCTCGATGTAGCCATCGGTCCCTAGGATAACCGTGCGACCATCGCCCCAGGTACGGAGGCCGTTGGGAGTTAACCAATCTACGCGAAAGTAAGAAGCTGCGCCGTTATCGGCCACTAACGTAGCGTCGCCAAAGTCTTCCAATTCCGGGTACTTTCTGTTGGCGTAATTGGCAACCCGCGCGGAGGTAACCTTTGCGTCCGACGCTCCGGAATAGAAAAGGAACTGTTCAATCTGATGGCTGCCGATGTCGCACAATATTCCGCCGTACTTGGCTTTTTCGAAAAACCAGGCCGGACGTGAATCGGCGCTAAGCCGATGAGGTCCCAACCCCAACACTTGTACGACCCGCCCAATGGCTCCTTTTTCCACTAATTCGCCCGCGAAGACCGCACATTCCACATGCAAGCGTTCGCTGTAGTAGACCATGTATTTCTTGCCGGTTTCGGCAGCTACCCGTTTGGCTTCGGCTAATTGGGTCAGCTGGGTGAACGGAGTCTTATCGGTAAAATAGTTTTTACCGGCTCGCATAACCTGAACCCCCAGTGGTCCCCGCTCCGAAGGAATCGCCGCTGCCGCGATCAGTTTAATATCCGGATCTGCAAGAACCTCATCAAAAGACCGGGCGGGGTCGGCCTGCGGAAATTTTTTACGAAACGCTTCGACCCTAGCCGGATCCGGATCAAAAACCCATTTGAGTTCACCTCCCGCTTCGATCAACCCGTTGCATTGGCCATAAATGTGGCCGTGATCGAGAGCGACTGCTGCGAATTTGAAGTCCCCCGGCCGGCAAACCGGGGCCGGTTTACCTTGGGGGGCATAATCGTAACCCGTACTCATAATGGTTCTAAGTTTTAGGTGATAGGTTTCAGGTTTCAAGTTGGAGTGCGAGTCTCGCACCAGTAACTGGCCACGCCGCGGCTTCCACGGCCAATCCGCAGCCGGCAGGTTGCAACCTCGAACTTAAAACCTAAAACTTAGAACCTAAAACCCCTTGCTCATCTGAATGAACCGCTCATGTCGTCTGATACCTCTTTCACGACCTTGGGCTTCTTCAGAGTGGATGAGCTGATCAACTTGTGGAGATGTTTTTCGTATACGACAGGATCGATGGGAAGCTGGATCGTCCGGTCTTCTAAAGTCGAGAGCAGAAAAGAGTTCGCTAATTCCAGCGAATTGATCCCTTCTTCAGCCGGCGCTATCAACGGGGTTCTATCTAAGATAGCGGCTACAAAATTCGTAAGAATTCCGTTGTGTTGCGGACCATGACCGTCAATCGGGATCTTGATTTCCCAAACCGGCGGCACGGAAAATCGACCTGAGTCTGTGCGCGAGAATTCGGTCATCGGCACTTCGTTTCGGACAAATAGGAACTGATCGTTCTCAATGACCACTCTCCCCTTTTCGGCAGCCACTTCGAGACGATTGGTGCCCGGCGCCTCACCAGTGGAAGCAGTGAACACCGCTGTCATACCATCCGGATATTCAAGATAGGCGGTCACATCGTCTTCCACCTCGATATCATGATATCGGCCAAAGTGACAAAATGCTCGAACCTTAGCGGGCAGGCCGAAGATCCACTGATACAGATCCAGATTGTGTGGGCATTGGTTAAGTAGCACGCCGCCCCCCTCCCCAGCCCAGGTCGCTCTCCAATCACTCGATTGATAGTAAGCGTCGGTCCGGAACCAATTGGTGATCGTCCAATTCACCCGTCTAATCGCACCTAGTTCGCCGGACTTTACTAGCCGGCGCAGCTTTAAAAAGAACGGGTCCGTCCGTTGGTTGAACATCGCAGCAAAAACTTGATCCGGCCGCCGGTGGGCTGCGATCAACCGTTCCGCATCGGCCTTGTGGACCGAGATCGGTTTCTCGACCATCACATGCCGGCCCGATTCGAGCGCTTGGATCCCGATGGTGGTGTGCGCGTAATGCGGGGTAGCAATCAGCACGGCATCCGTCTTGGATCGGCGGAGAAAATCATCGACTGAATCAAATGGTTCAGCAGACGAAAAAGGCTGCATGCGGTCAGCTTTAGAGTCACAGACAGCGGTCAACTCGCACCGCGGGATTTTCCCCGCCGCGATGTTTTGCGCGTGCACGCTTCCCATTGAACCGATTCCGATGATTCCGAGCCGTACCGTTTCCATATCTAGTAATCGCAGATCGCGCACCTCTGCGAAGCCGCAAGCAAAATCGTCGCCCTGAGCCCACCAAGACGAAAAGCACAAAATCTCACGCAAAGCCGCAAAGGCGCAAAGGTAAAACCGAATACGGAATAGCCGCAACAGACGTCGCCAAGGCTATGTCGGTCAAGAAGGAACGCAAAGACGGGGTTTCCCAAATGCTCCACCGCCGCGACGCTCGTTTGGGCGAGGATCGCGTTCCCCGTGGAATCTTTAGACAGGAGCTAAGTGAAAAAAACAGAGATCTCCGCTGCCTCTGTTGCTTCCTGTTTAAAATCTGTCTTTGCCTTAACCCTTTGCGCCTTTGCGTCTTTGCGTGAGATTTCCGCCTTACGGATCCCGAAGTCCGCCGACTCCGGGCATAGAAGTAGTCTGGCCTCCACTGGTGTCGCAATCGTACTCCACACGATACTGCAACCACCAAGGCGGCTTACAGCAATTTCTTTCGGTGATGTATCCATGAGAGTATCCACGCTCGACGCATGGACGGCAGCCTCCACCTTCCTTGGAATAGCCATTCTCTTTAGAATAGGCGTTGCCATTCGTCTGGTTGCAATTGTGGCAACCGGGTTTGTAGAAAAGGAAGGGAAACGGCAGGGGGATCCCCCAGCTGACGCCTCCGGCTTCAGCCGGAAGTGCTGAGCCAAGCAAGGCGCAGACACAGAAGAGAAGAACCAAGATTTTTTTCATCGGGGCGCAACCTTGAGCGGGATTTTCGCACAAGGCATCCGAAAAGGGAAGGACACAAAGCGCCAATCTATGGCATTAGACGTGCTTGAGATTGCGTTCTTCTAAAAGATGAACCCCATTGCCCTTGTTTTCCTATTGCTCGCCGTTCTTTTTGCCGCGCCACGGACTCAGGCCGATCCCATCCGGCCGAAGGTGATCATTCTAACTACCTTTGAGATTGGCGCAGATACTGGTGATCGCCCCGGTGAGCTCCAGTATTGGGTGGAAGGAGAAAAACTTACTCAAACCCTGGACGTTCCCGGGCTCTTACACCCACTGCGCTTCAATGATTCCGGCGTGTACGCCATGTTAACAGGAACCTGCAATCGAAGCGGCCTAGCGATGATGTTGTTGGGTTCAGATCCGCGGCTCGACCTCGCCCAAACTTATTTCATTATGGCCGGGATTGCCGGAGTCGATCCAAACCGGGCCAGTGTAGGGAGTGCTGCATGGGCGCAGTGGGTAGTAGACGGCGACAACGTCAATGAGATCGATGGTCATGACGCTCCCAAAGAATGGCCCTACGGTATCCTTCCCTATGGTGCGACCAGTCCTGATCAGCCGCCTGGAGCTCACGATTGGAGTCAAAAGCCGATGGCTTTCCAACTCGATCCGGGTCTGGTGTCTTGGGCATTTAATCTTTCAAAAGATGTATCCTTGAGCGATACGCCTGAGCTCGGCAAATATCGTGCGTCCTATGTTGGCTATCCCAATGCTCAGCGGCCGCCGTTCGTACTCATCGGAGACACACTAGGTTCAGCCCGGTATTGGCATGGCGCTGCTCTCACCCAATGGGCTGAGAATTGGTGCAAGCTGTATACGGATAGCAAAGCAAACTTCGTTATGACGGAATGCGAGGACCAAAGCATCGCCTACGCTCTCTATATGTTAGGACGGGCACACCGAGCCGATCCGCGCAGGTACTTAGTCCTTCGAACGGCTAGCAACTACTGCGAGCCGCCACCCGGCGTGACCGTGCTTGATAGTCTTCTGCACGGCGAAGCCAGCGGCGAGCTGCTCGCCGTCGAGTCGGCGTACAGAGTAGGCGCTCCCGTCGTTCACGAATTGGTGGAGCATTGGGATCGTTACGCAACGGAACTACCAACATCGGATGACAAATGACAGATTACAGATGACGAATTTTCCGTTCGTTCGACGCTCTTGAACGTCACTATTTGTCATTTGGGATTTGTCATCTGTCACGAGCAAGCTGAAAGCAACGTACGCGTGCGCATTACCGAGATTCGAGAAAAAACGGTCCCCATTGCTTCGCCAATTGCCAATGCGTTTATTGATTTTTCTAAGATGACCTGCTCCGTGGTAGCGGTTATCACGGATGTGGTCAGAGACGGGAAACCTGTCACCGGCTACGGATTCAATTCCAACGGTCGTTACGGCCAGGGAGCTCTCATTCGTGATCGCTTTGCGCCTCGCATCCTCGAAGCGGATCCGGAAATGCTGATCGACCATCAGCACGACAATTTGGACCCGGCAAAAATCTGGGACCGGATGATGACCAACGAGAAGCCGGGCGGTCATGGTGAACGTTCTGTCGCTGTTGGCACCATCGATATGGCAGTCTGGGATGCCGCAGCCAAGATTGCGGAGAAACCGTTGTTCGAACTCTTGGCTGAACGCTACCGCAACGGCATCGCCAACCCGAAGATCTTCGTGTATGCGGCCGGCGGCTACTATTATCCCGGTAAAGGGCTAAAGGAGCTTAAAGCAGAGATGAGATCCTATCTCGAACGCGGCTATTCAGTCGTGAAGATGAAAATCGGTGGCGCTTCGCTGCAAGAGGATTTGAGACGAATCGAGGCAGTTCTGGAAGAATTGAGTGATGGACAACAATTGGCGGTCGACGCCAACGGCCGATTCAATCGGGAAACAGCGCTAGCTTATGCTGACGCCCTGGCCGCGCACCCTCTCTTCTGGTTCGAAGAAGCTGGTGATCCGCTCGATTACGAGCTCCAGAATGAGCTCTCTCAGCGGTATCCAGGCCCAATGGCCACCGGCGAAAACCTATTCTCTATGCAGGACGCTCGAAATCTGCTTCGCTACGGCGGGATGCGTCCCGACCAAGACTGGCTTCAGTTCGACTGCGCTCTGAGCTATGGACTGGTCGAATATCTTCGGACACTCCGAATGCTCAAAGACTCAGGCTGGTCTTCGCGCCGGTGTATTCCACACGGCGGCCATCAAATGTCATTGAATATCGCCGCCGGTCTCGACCTTGGCGGGAACGAATCATACCCAGACCTGTTCCAACCTTATGGCGGATTCCCGGACGGCGTGTCCGTTGAAAATGGCTATGTCACTTTGCCGGCGCTCCCGGGTATTGGTTTCGAAGGAAAGAGCGCCCTTTATCGAGTGTTAAAGACCTTCTAAGAGACGTTTTAAATCGTCCTCGAAACGGTCGGCACGCTGATGACGCGTGTTGGTCCCGTCGCCTGGAGGGGAGCCGCTTTGGCGCGTGTCCCGCCACCCTCGCACTATTCGTCTCAACGCCGGTCCCGCTGAAAAATATGAAAACAGGCGGCTCCCGGAAACGTTTCAACGCGGACCTTTCAGCCATGGCTTTCGATTCGATTGCGCCCGAGTCATTCATCGAGCTGCAACACGCTGGGTAGTTCGCGGGAGCCGCCTGCTTTCACTTTGAGTGGCCCGAATGCGCGCCAGTACGAATATAGCCGGTCGTCAGGTCACGGGCCAAAGCGGCTCCCCTCCAGGCCGTGGGGAAAACACGCGTTGTCAACGTGCCAACCTTCGAGGACGACGAGGACGATTGGTGGTTACGCAAATATCTCGTCGAAGAACGCCCGCATCGATGCCCATGAACGAGCCGCGGCTTTGGCGTTGAAGCGCGAGATATGCGTCCGACCTGCTTTGTCGGCATCCGGATTGGTGAAACTGTGCACCACGCCTCCGTAAAGATCCATCTGCCAATCCACCCCACCATTTCGCATCTCGTTCTCGAACTCCGTCCGTTGTTCAAGTGGAATGACTGGATCGTCCGCACCGATACACACTAGGACTTTGCCCTTTATATTATGGGCGTCTTGCGGCACAACCGTTGCTAAACCGCTGTGGAAGCCCACCACACCCAGGATCGGGTTTCCACCGCGAGCCAACTCGAGTGCCATGGTTCCGCCAAAGCAATAGCCGATGGCTGCGACTCGAGATGCGTCAACTTCGGGACGCGCAACCAATGCGTCCAGACCTCCTTTGGCCCGTGCCCGGATATGGGCAGGTTGGCTCCTGAGGGCTTCGAGAATAGGACCAACAGATTTCAGATCCTCGAACAGTTTGCCTTCACCATGAAGATCGCAGGCGAGAGCAACATAGCCGAGTTGGACTAACCGCTGCGCCTGGTTTTTAGCGTGTTGGCTAAGTCCGAACGCCTCAGGAAAAACCAGTATCCCCGGGCGACGTGAAGACCCGTCCTCGAAATAAAGATGGCTCTGCATCAGAAGGCCGTCGGCCTCGTACGTGAGAACTTCCGTGTGCATGGAAAGAGAGTGAATAGCGGACAACAAATAGCAAACGGTAAGATCAGCGTGGTGTGGTGGTGTGATGGAGTGTTGGAGTGTTGGAGTGTTGGAGTGATGGAGTGATGGAGTGATGGAGTGATGGAGTGATGGAGTGATGGAGTGTGGGAGTGATGGAGTGTGGGAGTGATGGAGTGTGGGAGTGATGGAGTGTGGCAGTGATGGAGTGTGGCAGTGTCGGAGTGTTGGAGTGTTGGAGTGCGTGGGCGTGTCCCGTAGGGACTGAATGAAAGCAGCCAGGCATCCCGCGGCCGCGGTATTGCCTGGGATGTGCCTGGAAGATGATCCGTCCCGTCAGGGTACGGTCCGATCGGTGTTACTATGCACTCACTTATTCAGTGCCGCCGAGCGGGTAAGTCAAATAGCCCGTGACGGCTGGCTGGGCGAAAACGCGGTTCTGGTTCCTGTTCGTTTTATACCCGGCTGGCGTGCTCTGCTCGCAGTTCCTGAACGATGCTCTGAGGAGCGAGGTGTGGCATTAATAACGTCGCGACTAGGACCGGCACGATAACCGCTTCTGCACCGTCGACAGCAACATCTCCCGCAGCTCCCACACCGGGCAGCACAAACGCGAGTATGCTTTCAAACGGAATCTGCAGAAGCTGAATGACTCCCATCACGACCAATCCCGCGCCCAACGCCACCAACTTGGCACGAAGAGAGACACGCCGGTCACGAAGAAGCGCGTAACCCAAAGGCGCATTCATATTGCATCAAACTTCGTATCGCTGAGCGCAACGCGCAAGCCAAAGAGAAAGAAGTCAGAAGCCTCGCGCAGAGGACGCAAAGGACGCAACGAAAGACAAGAATCAGCTCCGTAGGAGCGAAATCTTTATAGACAGCGTAGATACAACGGACAGCTCCGTTAGGAGCGACATCTAGTTGCGGACCGCCCTCTATGCCGCTCCTAACGGAGCTATGCGTTCTTCTCACCCTTCGGCTATAAAGATGCCGCTCCTAAGGAGCTGGAAGTGCATTGCCCGCACGCTGATACGCCGATACGCCCGCACGCCAATACGCTTCTACTCCGCTGGTTGTGAGGATACACCGGGATGTCGCCCAGCGCGTTGCGGCAGGATAAACAGACAGATTACGATAAACGCTGCAATGATCGCAGACGCGAGCGGCCGGCTGAAATTTAGTCCGCCGTCGCTAACCGGTTTATCTAAAAAGTCGCCGAGAGTCGCACCGAACGGCCTGGTGAGTATGAAGGCAGCCCAGAATAGCAGTACGCGCGAGAAGTTGGTCCACAAATAAAGGGCACCGACGATAACCAGACCCGCCGCGAAAACCAGCGCGCCTCCTTCATAGCCGAGGCCGGTATCGGCCATCCAATCCCCGAGCGCGGTGCCGAGTGTCTGCGAGAAAGTAATCGCCGCCCAATAAAAGCATTCGACCTTTGGCGTTGCCACGGTGTTGACTGAGATTGTCCCTTCTGACCAATGCCAAAGCGCAAGCACGACGAGCAACGAAACCAGGAGCAGCGCACTACCGCCGGCGTAACCAATACCTAGCGAGCGATCCGCAAAGTCCGCCATCGTGGTGCCGAACGTGGTCGACGCGACAATCGTGGCCCAATAAAGAAACGGATTAAATTTCTTCGCCAAGATCTGAGCAATCACCAGTACTACCAGAAAACCAAGGAAAAGGAGCGTCCCAGCGAGATAACCCCAATTGAAAGTCATCGTAACAGAATCACCGCCTGTTTCTCCCAGTGTGGTAGCGGCGATTTTAATAATCCAAAATCCAAGAGTGACCTCAGGAACTTTACTGAGAGCCCCTTTTAGATTGTTAGCGGTAGCGTTCATTAATTCGATTCGTCCCGATAAAACGTAAACCAGAGACTGCCGTAGTTCCGCTACGATCGCAAATGACAGATCTGTAATCGGACCGAGCAGATGATGAAGTATTCGCATTTTGCAGCACTAACTGGTTGCGAATTGCAAACCGCGACTACGAGGCCTGTGATTGGTAACCTGTATGCGGTGAAACAGTCGCTACTATGGAGAAAATTAACCAGTGTTGACCACCGATCGATCGACGAGGTACAGGCCCCTGGAGGCGGCTATCCAACAAGTTGACCGGGCTCTCGTCTAACAGTCAGTCGGCTGAAATCAGGCAATTAAAAAACGCTCTTAGGTGTAATGGAATCGTGTTTCAGTCATGATAGTTTCGTTAGTCTGCGAAATCTCACGCGTATGAAGGATCCCATCGAACCAGCGAATACCGGGTGCTTCGACATCGCCGAAATTGCCGCCTCCCTGCCCGAGACAGCAGCGACCTTGCTAGTCGATCGCTACCTGACCAATCGAGAGGCAGCCAGCGCCCGCGTCTTTCGAGTTTATCGACCGACTCCGGCTCACTACCATGCGACCTGCGACGAATACCTTTACGTCTTCTCAGGTCGGGGGACGTTCTGGATGGTAAGTCCGGAATCTCAGATTGAATTTCGTCCCGGTCAGCTGCTTTTCTTTAAGCGCGGCACGGTGCACGCCATACCGAACATTTTAGAAGGGCCTGTAATTTTTCTTTCGGTGGACACGCCACGACGCGATCCCAAGGATGTTATTTTTGTGAACGTGGAAGACGGCACGCCGGAGAGTTTTATTAAAGCTGTCGAATAGGAGCCGTCGCGCTATAGCGGAGCAGAGGCAGATGGTTCGTAAGGCTCTTGAATGGACGATACCGATTTTGTGGCTTTTGTGGCTTGGTTACTGGTGGTTTGAAGCCAGAAACACCGCCCGCACACGAAAATCCGAATCGCTTTTGACGGCCGTTGTCTACCGAGGCGCAACCGTCGTTGGCATTGTCCTTATCTTTGGTCTTAAGCGCCAACGGACTGAACTCTGGCCGGCTGATGTCCCATTGCTGGGCATCGCGGTGATATTGATGCTCTGCGGTTTCGCTTTCGCGATCTGGGCCAGACGGCATATCGGCCGTTTCTGGAGCGCAAGAGTCACACTGAAAGAAGGACACCGGCTAATTGAGTCAGGTCCTTACAGTTTGGTGCGCCATCCCATCTACAGTGGCCTTCTGCTTAGCATGGCGGCCACAGTGATGACGGTCGGGACCGTACAAAGCGTCTGTGGCTACGCGTTGTTAGTCGGGGCGTTAGTCTTCAAGCTCGTCGCAGAGGAGCGATTGCTCGCCGCGAACTTTGGAGAAGCTTACCAAGGATATCAGAAGCGGGTTAAAGCCCTGATTCCAGGCGTGATTTAAAAAACGTCTTCGCAGCTGGCCGATTACATCGAGTTGCGCCCGAGCCGCCGATTCAGGTAATCACCGGCCATCTCCTGCACGGCAATGGTCTCCACGTGTACTAGAGGGTGGCGCCGCTTGTACTTCGCCGCCGCCGTCACAAAGGCGGCAGCAACATTCACGGCCGGGACATAAGTTCCTAGCCGCCTATCCTCTACATTCACAATCGCATAATAGGTTTTCATGGTTCATTGAGGGTCTCTCTTTTGCCTATAACAGATTCTGTGCCAACCCTCAGTTTTATCGTTTTTGCCTGCGCAGCAGCCGCTTGCGCACAGGCCAGAGCCGGAATTACGGGTCCAAGATTTCGAACCTACCAACGTGAGACGACCTTCGACTCGGAACCTCCGGGCAGCTACCCAGACCAATGCTCGACGTCGTTTTCCAGCTCTTCCTTGATTCGCTGAAGCTTAGCGATTTCTTTGTCGAGAGCGAGCATGACCTCAGGCGTCTGCCTAGCCAGTCGTCTCGCTCGCGCAGTCGTGATCCGAGCCTCAATTGTTTCCGCATCTTGCATCGCCTGGGTGGCCATCTGACGGCACCATTCGTCCTTGATTCCAAGCAATTGCGAATCATTCATATCTCAAGGTTCGCATCCTGGCTAGGAACCGGATGGCGCCGCCGCCTCAACTCGCGCGTTGCTGCAGGCCAAGCATGTCGCGGGCCTGGGCCGAGGTAGCGATGCTGGCGCCAAGCGGGGAGCCAGCATAAAGCGTGGTTTCCACCAACAGCTGGAAACCATATTGAACCCCCAACCATAGGTTCTAGGTTATGAGTTTTAAGTTAAAACTCCGAGAACCAGCGCTTGATAAGCGACGAGAGCGAGATCCGAGATGTGGCTTTCACTCAAAACCTAAAGCTTAAAACGTATAACCTAGAACCCGTTAGGCACCGGGCTGACAGAGGCAGGAACTGGTGATTTGCATATCGGCGTTTGCCCAAACTTTCTGAAAACGCGCTTGAACGGCCGAGGCTTCATTGCGTTTCCCTTCCAATTGCAGGCAGCGAGCTAAACCAAATAATGACCAGCCGTTCTCGGGCAGATGCGCGAGATCATCCCGATAGATCTGTTCCGCTTCGGTATAACGACCGGCTTGCATCAGGTTGGCGCCGAGAGAATGGCGCACCGGGAGGATCCAGCCAGGTGGCTCATCGTAGTTAAGCGCATCTTCAGCAGCGACGGCTTTCCGCAATTCAGCTAAACCCCCGTCGAGATCGCCTTCGCGCACCAATATCTCGCCGTTTAACATCGGGGTGACCACCTTAAGCACGGAGGCACACGAATTATTTAGGAATTTGTTTTCGGCCGGGATCAATTTAACCGCTTCGACAAAGGCTGCCTGCTCGGTCCGCGCCGATTTAGTATCGCCTTTTGCTGCATAAGCAATACCACGGGCAGCGTGACGAAATGCCCGTGTAAACACCTCGAACTCCGGATGATCCGGTTCGGCCAAGATTTCATCCCAAAGTCCGAACCGTATAAGCACCTCATAAGGTTCAGCGCACAACGGTTCCACCACCTCGGCATACTTTTTGATGTCTTCTTCCGGTATGCCCTGAACCATTTCGCGGATATGCTGAACCGCAAGTTGCTTCTGACCGGTCATCATCGCGGCGTAGGCGAGCATCTGATGATTATGCGCGGCGTAAAACACGATAAAACCTTTCGGTTCGCCAAACACGGATCGGTAATGGCGATCAGCCGCAACCGCCTCCAGGTTGGTGGCGACGGCATCTTCCCAATGTCCGACCCGGATATAAATATGCGAAGGCATATGAACGTCATGAGCGAGACCTGGCTGCAAAACGCGCAACCGATCCGCGGCAGCTATTGCCCGCTCCGGGTGGGGAGAGGCTTCCACCGCGTGGATATAGAGATGGTTCGCAAAAGGGTGTTGCGGTGTGTTCTTTAACACCGTTTCAAGAGTGGCCAGGACTTCGTCGGTGCCAGGTTCGGGTTTGCCATCGGCGGTCCATTGATTCCACGGTCGCAGGTCCATCATTGATTCGGCAAAAAGTGAACCAACATCCGGATCATCTGAAAACTTATTCCACACAGCCCGCATCGCGTCGGCATATGCCTGGTCGAGCGAGCTTCGATCGTCGGGCTCGCGCTCCGCGTAACGGCTGGCAAGAGCTTCTATCAAGGCCTGTTCAACCGGTGAAGCGTTGACGGCGTGTTCCCGCGCAAGCTGTATTTGTTTCCAGGCGAGATCAGCCATTCCCGGGAGAAAACCAGGGAAATTGATATCTCCGTCGCAGGCCAGCGCCGCCCCCCAATAATTCATGGCACAGCTCGGGTCGTGCGTTTCCGCTGCTTGAAATGCTCGGAGGGCGGCGCCGTGATTAAATCCAAAATAGAAATTGATCCCCTGATCAAAATATTTTTGGGCTTCGGCGGACCTCGTAGTGATTTTTCGCGTATAACAACCTAAACCGTCGTAAAGCGGCTCCAGCGCACGGGCTTCAGAGCTGATCAGAACAAACGCTAGGAAAATGTAACCGAAGAGATTGGTCGCTTTCATACGATCTCAAAGCGGGCAAGGACGATTATCCGGCCCGGCAAGCATCTTGCAAATGATACACGAAGTGCTGGAAGCCGGACTCCATTGTCTGAACTGCCGGATCCCGTGTTCCACTGGCTGTAGCCAGCTCTCCGATCATCAATCTTTTACAATACGCACTCCGAACCAGCTGATAACTTGGCGATACAACCAATCGATTCTAACCGCGATGCCTACAGAAATCCGATTCCCCCCTCCAGCGCACATGGCCGACCTAAGGTCACGGGTCTGGCTCGCGGAGAGGATCTGTATTTTCGAAACGAGAAGACGCCTGCGTTATGGAGAGTCGGATAAGCGCTATAATGATCGAAGCCGAGCAATTCGCTGCAAAACATCTTGGAGCGTTGCTCGATGAAACTTGTCAAGTTGAGATAGTCGGCACTGCTACTCACGGTGAGACTGGGATGCGGCTTTGCCGCGAACTTCGTCCCGAGGCGGTCTTTCTCGATATCAATTTGCCGGGAAAAGACGGTGTCTCGTTGGCGAATCAACTGAGGACGCTTCCCCAGCCACCTCGGCTCGTCTTCACGACCTCAGACCGAAACCGAGCAGTCGATGCGTTTCGCTTGGAAGCCGTCGATTATCTCCTGAAACCGTTAGATCCAATCCATGTACTCGAAGCAGTCAATCGCCTGGCAGCAGCCCTACGCCCCTTCAAAACGGAAATGTTAGGGGTTTCGCCTAGTTCAAAGACTCGATCTTCCACAACCGGTAAAGCAAGTCCTCGAGCGAAGCCTGCTGAGTTACTGCCGGTCAAAGATGCCGATAGTGATAAGATTCGACTCCTGTCGCGTCGGGAAATTGTTGCTGTGTTACGGAAAGGCCGGCACACATGGATTCATACCGTCCGGGAGGAATTTTCTACCCGCTATCCCCTGACCCTCTTAGCGCAGTGGCTCGACGGAAGGCCATTTATCCAGATTGGAAGACAGGCAATCATAAACGAGCTGGCCGTGGAGCTCATTACACATCATGGCGACCGCCTCTACCGCGTCCAATTACGTGATCGAATCGGAACTGTTATCACTGCGTCGCGCAAAGGTGCTACTCGCGTCGCGGCGCTGATAAAGTCAGGTCGTTTGGCCCCACGCCACATTAGTCTATCGAAGCGCATCTCGGATTGTTAGCCCGATGCAACGGCTTAACACAAAAGGCACACAGCACTTCAAGGCGCACGAAAAGTGAGGAAGGGCGCGCGCCGTGTCGTCAGATGTTGAGAGCCTGTTGCCCAATTCCATTTCTACAATACGTAAAGACCACAAAGGCCACAAAGACAGAAGGTTTGTTACAGAAGCCTCAGACCTGAGCACAACCGTACGGTAAACGAAGGTTACGAAGGGTAAGACCTCAATTTTCGGTTTGTCTGTAGACCGACCTTACTTTGCTTCGTTAGGTTCTGTAGACGTCTCTGTCTTTGTGGCCTTTGTGATCTTTACGTATTGTGAATTTGGGTTTTAGGAGTGGGAGGACTTAGGGCCACGCCTTTGACGCGGAACAATTCTCGGTTCTTGAAAATGCACTGGCCACAAAAAAGCTTGCCACCGCGTCGCGAGAAGTGTTCGTTAGAACATATGCCCCTCGATGCCGCCTTTTCCAGCTTTCCTGTCCTGTCCACTAATCGATTCCATCTGCGCCAGATTCAACCGTGCGATGCGGAAGCCTTCTTTCAAATTAAGTCCGATCCTGAGGTGACACACAGCTACGGACGGGAACCGCATCCTTCCTTGCAGGCCACCGAAGCTTGGATTCAGCTTATCCAATACACTTACACCCAGCGCGATGGAATAATGTGGGCTATTACCTTTAAGAACCAAGATTTGCCCATTGGCTCTTGCACCTACTGGCACTTAGATCCGGAATCCCATTGCGCAGAGATCGGATATGAATTGAATCGAACTGCTTGGGGGCAGGGTATCATGTCGGAGGTTCTGCCGATCGTAATTTCCTACGGATTCAAGGAACTTGGACTGAATCGTATCGAAGCCACTCCATTAGGAAAAAACGATAAGTCTAGTAACGTCTTGGTAAAGCTAGGCTTTACTCACGAAGGTACGCTCCGCCAGCGTGTCTTGTTTCGAGACTCTTACGAAGACCTAATTTATTTTGGCCTTCTGAAGAGCGAATGGATTAAGGCCGCTGCATGACCTGAGTGAGATTAATCCTTCTTCGTTGAAATCGCCGTTCAAGTGTCCTGTCCCATAAATAGCATCGCTTTCGTTATGCTACTTATGGGACCGGACACTGGTTCTTCTCTTCGGAGTAGTCGAATACACACCATTCAGAACTTTGCTGGCGGGTTCCGCGTAACCGGCCAGAATCTGCCGGATTTGCGCACGGAGCCACGCCGCACCGGGCTCCCGATCTGCCCGTGCCGACCAAACCATCGCCACCGGAGCGACCTGCATTTTCAGAGGGACAGGACTAACGGTGAGCCCGAAACCGGGAGCATATCGCTGAGCCATTCTGGACGGTAACGTGGCTAACACCGGAGCTTGCG
>JAFAZK010000254.1 GCA_019239825.1 Verrucomicrobiota bacterium
GAATCCTGGCAAGAATCTTTCTGGGGCCCGAACTACGCCCGCTTAAAAACTATCAAAGAAAAATACGATCCCACCGGCCTTTTCTTCGTCCACCACGGCGTCGGCTCTGAAGCCTGGAGCCCCGACGGCTTTACGCGCCTAAAGACCTGAAAACAAAATCTCACGCAAAGCCGCAAAGGCGCAAAGTTAAAACAGGGCCGGATGAAGCCCTAGGTATTCCTACGCGGCTTTTCTAGACCTCCGCTCCGCTATTATTATCTGCGTCCATCTGCGGTTCGGATTGTATTCGCGTCCATTCGCGATTTCCATTCGTGTCCATTCGCGGTTTTTTTTTGCGTTTTTGCGCCTTAGGCTGCGCCGTCTCCAGCGCTCCATCACTCCTCATCTGTCATTTGCCATTTGTCATCTGTCATCCCCCCGTCGTACCTTTCACCTCTCACCTTTCACTTTACCCCCATCCCCCCAACCCCCCGCCGATGATTTCCAGTCAGGAAGAACTGCAAAAGCTATCTGATAAAGCTGCCGCTCACGTGTTGAGCATGGAAGGAACCAAAACAGGGACACGTACCGGCTGGCTGATGATCACCACCATTCTGATCGAAGCCTGGGACCTCTACTCAATTTCTTTTCTTTTGATCTTCATCAAAGACGAGTTCAAGCCCGATGCCGCCCTACTCGGCTTAGCCTCGGCTTCAGTCCAACTGGGCGCATTAATCGGCGCCGTGATCGGCGGTTGGGCCGCCGATCGTCTCGGTCGCCGCGTGATTTTCCTAACCACCATGGCCCTGTTCGTCGTCCTAGCCGTAACTCAAGCCTTTGCCCAAAACATGTGGGAACTGGTAATTATCCGATTCTTACTCGGGATACCTTTAGGCAGCGATGTCGCTTCTGGGTACACCTACATCATGGAATCAATGCCCAAAGGTAAACGGGAAGTAATGGGCAACCGTTGGCAAGGCATGTTCGGCCTGGGCGAAGTCGCTTGTATCATTGTGGTCACCATCATGTTCCTGAGCGGTATGAACCACGGGTTGCTCTGGCGGGTCGGTCTCGGCTTAGGCGCCGTTCCCGCCCTCATCCTTTTAATAATGCGGCTCGATATTCCTGACACCGCTCTTTCCTTGATTCAATCCGGCAAATTTAGACAAGCTAAGAAAGTCGCTAAACAAATCTTCAATGACCCCTTGGACATGTTACCGGACGAAGACTACCAGGTCCAACGTCCGCGTACTCGCGACTTCCTAACCGACATCTGGAAAGACCAGACTCGCCGGCGAGCCAGTATTTACGCCTGGATCTCGAACGCGGCGCAAGGGATCGAGTTCTCCGCCTTCGGCTTCTATCTCCCGATCATTTTCTTACTGACCGGAGTATCTGGGTTAGTAGGAACCAACTTTTTGTTGGCGGGGATCTACAGCATCGCCACCATCAGCGGATTCGTCGCGCCGGCTATCACCCCAAAACTAGGTCATCGCGGCATCTCCCAATGGGGCTTTGGTGGAACTTGGCTATCCCTGGTCGCCGCCGCCATCTTGTTCCAGTTAGGCTGGAAACCGGTAATCCCTATCGCCGCAGCTTCCCTGATGTGGTTCCACTACTGGTCAGCCTCCAATGGCATGACCATCTGTTCCATGGTCGCCCCTTCCCGCTACAAAGCCACCGCGTCCGGCTTTGGCTATATCTTCGTCAAACTCCCCAATTTCATCACCATCTTCCTATTCCCAGTCTTATTAGAAAAAGTAGGGACCGCCATCGCCACCGCCATAATCTCCCTATCTTCCTTCATCGCCTTCCTGGCCGCCCACTTCATCCTTCCCGAAGTCTATGGCTACATCGAACGCCAGCGGGAGGAAGCGCCAGTGGGGATTGGTGAAAGGTGATGGATGAAAAGTGAAAAGCCAAGCAGTGAAATCCGTGGAGCGCTGCCTCACTTGCGAGGCCGACCCGAAACCGCGTAGCGATGAAATATTTGTAGCCCAGGGCGAGTCTGCCAGCCCTAGGTATGCCGTGAAGAAAAACGCGTTTAGCGCTGAAAGCGCGTAAGAAAAAACGGCAGCCAAGGATGAGGCTTTTGGGATGAATACCAACCGCCAGGAAACCCTCTGTCGCGCTTTCAGCGCTGAACGCTTTTTTGACGACATTCCTAGGGCTTCGCCCTAGGCTACAAAGATTCCACCGCTGCGCGGTTCTACTAGACTCCGCATCACCACCCCTCCACCTTCCACGTTCCACTTTCACCTTTCACTTTCACCTGTGACAACGCCCCGTTGGATGCAGATCCTTGGTATAACCCATTTCGCTCTAGGCGCACTCGCCTCCATCGGAACCATCTTAGCCGTTGTGGGCATATTTTGGGTTTCGTCCATCTCAGATCCGACTGATCGATCCGGTGAAGCCAAGTTCGGCAATGAGGTCGCCTACCTGACTCTCGGAATTGTCGCCGGCTGCCTCTTTCTGTTACTGCCGATAACATTCCTCCTTGGAAACCGCCTTTTCAGTCAACGTTCGCGCGTCTTTTGCATTGTGATGGCAGTAGGCGAGCTCTTATGGGGACTTTTCCCCGGAGGCATAGCCGCCTTCATTTTCTTCACCGAACTATCAACCCTTCAATCCAGCGGCACGACCGCAACCATCCTCAGCGCCATTCTCTCCGCCGCCATCCCAGCCATCCCGATAGCCGTCTCTATCGCCACCATCATCACACTATCCCTCCCATTCCCGCAAACGCCGAAAACGCCAGCATCGCCGTGAACGCCGGCCATCTTCGCCTTCTTAATCGTCCTCGTTCTCGATTTGGAAGGCCGACACGCGTGTACATATGCGATTAAAATGCCTTTCTCGATTCGCGTCTATTCGCGGTTCCTCTTTGCGTCTTTGCGTCTTTGCGTGAGATTTTAACTCCGTACCCATTCCCCCATGCGCTCCGTCCTTCTGTCATTTGTCATCTGTCATCTGTCATTTTTTATCTGTTCGGCGGCGACGCCGAGCCCCTCCCCCGCAAGCCCCGATCTCGCTCTCCAACAGCAAATGCCGGCTATTGAAGCCATCGTTCATGACGCGGCCAACCGGTACGGCGTAAAAGCAATCATCGCCGCCGTGAATTCCAGTGGCCAAAACATCTACACGGAAGCCGAAGGCGAATCGATGACCGGTGTCCCTGTCACCGTGCCGATGCATTTCCGGAACGGAGCGATGGCGTTCACTTACATGTCGACCATGTTGTTGGAACTGGTCGACCAAAAAAAAGTGACCCTGGACACCAAGCTCAGCCAATTCCTACCTGACCTACCTTCGGCGGATCGGATTACCCTGAAACAGCTCGCCAATATGACATCCGGCTACGCCGATTATGTCAATCAACCGGAAGTAACCCACGCCCTCAGTCTTGACCCATTCAAACAATGGAGCTCAGACGATCTGATCCGCATCGGCACCAGTAAACCGCTGTTGTTCGAGCCCGGCACAAACTTCGCCTATTGCCACACCAACTACGTCATCCTGGGCCGAGTCCTGGAAATGCTGACCGGCCTACCTTTAGCGACCGCGATGCAAAAATACATCTTCGCCCCCATGGACCTAAAACAGACCCAAAGCATCGATACCCCCGAGATCCCAGCCCCTATCCTCCACTCATTTAGCGCCGAACGCCGCGGCGAGCTCGGGGTCCCCGCCAGCTCCATCCTCTACGAAGAATCAACCTTCTGGAACCCATCCTGGACCACTGCCGAAGGCGCCGTCCAAACAACCGATATCAACGATCTCACCAAATCCATCGAAGCCGTCGGTACCGGTAAACTCCTCTCCAAAGAATCATCTGCTGCTCAGATCAATCCAAGCTTGATCGGCTTCGGCCATCCCGATCCCAACTGCCCTGCCTGCCAGCAAAACACCAAGGAACATAACTACGGACTAGGTGTCGTCATCCTAGGTTCCTGGGTCACCCAAACCAAAAACTTCGCCGGCTGCGGCGCCACCGCCGGCTATCTCCCCTCCAAAAAACTAACCGTAGCCGTTGTGACCACCTACTCCCAAAGCGCCTTCGACGAAGACGGCAACTACAAAAACGCCAGTGACACCATCTTCGAATCCATCGTCAACGTCCTAGCGCCGGGGAGTGAGAAGTGAAAGGTGAGACGTGAGACGTGATTGGTGATTGGTGGAACGTGCCTCGCGCGGGGCACTGCTTTCCCGCGGTCGCGAGGCTATAATATTTCACCGCTACACGGCACTACCAGGCTGCGCCTTTTTCAGCGGCGACCCCCATTCGCGTCCATCCGCGGTTGTTGTCTTAACCTTTGCGCCTTTGCGGCTTTGCGTGAGAATTATTCTTCGTGTCCATTCGCGTTCCCTATTCGCGTCCCTTCGCGGTCGCCTTGCACTTTTCACTTCTCACTTCTCACCTATAAGTGTCCCATGGATACTGCTTGGATTAGCGCATTTTCAGCGGTCATGGGCTCATTGGTCGGGGCGTTTACCTCGTTTGTAACCACCTATGCCAACCAACGGGCGCAATATCGCCGGGACTTTCTGAGCCGCCAATTTGCTCAACGAGAGACCCTTTATTCAGAGTTCATCAACGAAGCCGCTCGTCTCCAGGTTGATTCCTTGGACCACCAGATGGAGCAACCCAGCACACTCGTTGCCATCTACGCCTTAGCTAACCGGATCCGGCTAAACGGGTCCGACGAAGTGGTACAAGCAGCCACCGTCGCCATCCAAACTATCATCGAGTCCTATCGCCCCCCCAAAATGACTGCCGAACAGATCCGCCAGGGCGCCTATCTCGAGGTCCCTGACCCAGTCAAAGAATTCGGCGAAGCCTGCCGCAAAGAACTGAGCCGCCTCTACCGCGCGGCCTCATAAAAGGGACCGCGAATGGCAACCGCGAATGGACGCGAATACCGACACGAATGGACGCGAACCAAAAACGAACCGCAGCCCCGAAGTCCTCCGGGGTGAAATAAACGCGGATTTACGCAGATGGAGATCGAGATCCATCGCGGAGCCTAGCAGAACCGCGTAGCGGTGAAATATTTGTAGTTCGGCAGCTGCCGGATGAGCTTGCGAACCCTAGGGACCATGCAAACAAACACGTTCCGCGCTGTAAGCGCGGCAGAATCTGTTCGCGGTGCAAAGGGCTCCACCTCGGAATCGACCGGCGTCCCAGATTTCGGGTTTGTTACGCGCCTTAAGTCTTCCACCTTTCACTTTTCACCTATCACCTGTCACAATCCCTCTCTTCCCAAACCGCAATCTCCCTAAACGCGCTGAGGCACCGAATACGATCAACGTCACAATCAAAACCGCTCCGGTCACAATCTGTTGTTCTTCAGGGGTGACCCCGGCTAAGCCTAATGCGTTCTGCACAAACGCCAGCACCAATAACCCTATCAAAACACCGGGCATCGTTCCCGATCCGCCAAAAATATTGACCCCACCCAGCACCACGGCCGTGATTACCGGTAACTCCAGCCCGATCGCGGTATCGGAACGTGCACTAGCAAGATAGGCAGTCAGAATGATTGCCGCCAGCGATGACATTACGCCTGACGCAATGAAAACACCGAGCATCGCTCGATGTACACTGATCCCGGAAAAACGCACCGCTTCCCGATTGTTACCGATGGCATACAACGCACGTCCCCAATGCGTCGCATGTAGGTAGATCGCGAAGCCAACAAAGCAGATCACAAAGATCACCGTACTCCAGGGGATCACCGTACCATCAACGGTTCCGAAGCCGATGTTTTGATACCAATCAGGAAACCCACTCACTCCGCGCTCATTCAGGATGATCTGAGCAACGCCGCGATACAGCGCCAGTGTGCCGATCGTGACGACCAAAGACGGCAATCGGCCATAAACCACGATCAAACCGTTGAGCAACCCTGCCAGGGTGCCGGCGAGAACACTCAGCAACATGGCTGCCTCGATCCGTACACCATGTTCAAGACAGACCGCCATTAACGAAGCGCAAAGTCCCACCATTGATCCCACTGAGACGTCGATCTCTCCCGTAATTATGATGAGGGTCATCGGTAATGCCACAATGGCAACCGGTGTCATCCCGGCTAGCGCAATGGATAGGTTTGACGGAGTCAGAAAATACCGGGACACGCGGCTCCCACAGAGAAAGGTAAGGATCAACACCAACAAAAGGAACACTTCCCATCGGGCGAATACCTTCCGCCATCGCACTGTGTTCATCGCCGAAACTGCCTCCGAAGATGCCTACTGAGCCGTGATCGGCGTTCAACCCCTTCCGCTCGCCGCGCCAACCGACTGTAGAACAACACCGTCGCTACAATAGCAGCGCCCAGCACCGCCTGAAGCCAGAACCGGTTGATACCAAGCAATTGAATGCCATTCTGAAGCACCGCAAAAATGACCGCCCCGAGCGCCGCTCCATAAACAGAACCGCTCCCACCAAAAATACTGACTCCTCCCACAACCACCGCCGAGATCGCTTGGAAATGGAGTTCCGGCGCAATCACCGCATCGACCGTTCCGAACCGCGCACCCCAAAGCACGCCGACCAATCCGCAAAGCAATCCAGACAATACAAAGAGCAAGGCGACATGACGCCGGTCGTCGATACCGGCAAACTTTGCGCTCTCTTGGTTGCTTCCCAGCGCATAGATATTCCGGCCCACGCGCGTGAATCGAGCGGCTAACCCGAAGCCAACCGTGAACAACAACGCCAACCAAACCAGAGCTGGCACCCCGGCAAAATGAGCTCGAGCGATTGCTCCATAGCTGTCAGGCAACACGGTCGCGGAAATTTGCCGGCCGCCGGCTAGCACGATGACTCCACCGCGATACATGGCCAGAGTGCCAAGAGTCGCCACGATAGCCGGGATCCGGAACCCGGTAACCAGCAAAGCGTTAAAAGCACCGAGCGCTCCTCCGACTAAACACCCGATTAGAAACACCACTAAAATGGAACCGTTCGGATTTTGTTGGAGCCAGTCAGCGGCAACAAATGCGCTGGTCGCTACCATCGCACCGACGGAAAGATCGATCTGTCGCGCAATGATCACCAAAGCTTCTCCCAGGGCCACAATACAGACCAGGGTGGCTGAAAGTGCCACCTGCTCCAAATTCGCCCCATCCAGGAAACGTGGCTCTCGCAAAGTTATCCCGAGGCCGATTAACAACAAAGCAACGACCAACCCAAGCTCCCGTACTCTCATCAACTTGCTTAGCCACCCGCTCGCGCCACCTCGTACTCGTCCTCGATCGGTTCCGTTCTTCTCCTCTTCTCCCTCCTCCTTCCCCTCACCCCCCAAATCTGCGTAATCTGTGTAATCCGCAGATTTTATTTCCTTCGCCGCTTGGGCGGCCGCTAACAACATCGCTTCTCGATCAAATGATGCGCGTCCGGATTCAGCCACAATTCGCCCGCCGCGAAACACCAGGATCCGATCTGCCATCCCGATCACTTCCTGCGCATCGTCACTAATCAAAATCACCGCTAACCCTTGTGCGGCCAGCTTGGAAATGATCCGGTGAATCTCAGCCTTAGCGCCCACATCCACACCCCGAGTTGGCTGGTCCAGAATCAAAACTCGCGGCTCCGGTATTAACCATTTACCGATTAATACTTTTTGCTGGTTCCCACCCGACAAAGTGTTAGTCAATTGTTCAACCCCGGATGCAACCACGCGCATTTGCCCAGTGAATCGCTGCGCGATTTCGTTCTCTTTCACTCGATCGACTAACCCCATCCCATTCGATAGCCGGCGCAGGATCGGCAGAGTCTCATTAGCCCGGATTGGAAACGGCAATACCAGTCCCTGCTGATGCCGGTCTTCAGGGACCAGAGAGATTCCGAGCCGCGTTGCATCCCGGGATGAACGTAATCTAACGATCTGGCCGTTTAGTCGGATCTCCCCTTGATCAGGGCGCGTTAGGCCAAATAGAATTTGAGCGACTTCAGAACGCCCGGCTCCGACTAAACCAAAGAACCCTAGAATCTCACCGGAGCGCACTTCGAAACTGATGTCCTCAACAAAACCTGCACCCGAAAGATTGCTTACCGACACCACCGGCTCGCCAATCTGGGCCTCTTCTTTGGGGAAGAACGCGGACGGCTCCGTCCCAATCATTTGCCGAACCGTTTCTGCCGCGGTTAAACCCGCCGTCGGACCTGTCATTACCCGTTTACCCGAACGTAGGATGGTTACTTCGTCACCTAGTCCGAGAATCTCATCGATGAAATGGCTGATAAACAGGATCGCTACGCCCTGCTCTTTCAGGCGCTCGACCATCTCGAACAATCGATGAACCTCGCGGCTTGAAATAGTTGAGGTGGGCTCATCCATGACCAGTACCTTGGCATCGATCGAGAGTGCCTTGGCGATCTCCACCGTTTGCCGCTCGGCGATACTCAGCAAACTCACCGGCAAACCTGGATCGATATCAATTTGCAGCCCGGAAAGTAATTCTCGCGCTCGCCGCGCCATTGCGGTCCAATTGATGCCATTGACCCCCCGCGGTTGTCGCCCAACAAATACGTTTTCAGCGACCGAGAGCTCTGGGAACACTGCCGGATGTTGATGAATGACGGCTATCCCTTGCCGCCGGGCATCAGCAGCATCGGCAATCGTGGTTTCAGCTCCATCCCTTAGGATGCGTCCGCCATCCGGCGGATGGATCCCACCCAGAATCTTGACCAGCGTACTCTTGCCAGCCCCGTTCTCCCCGGCCAAAGAATGAACTCTGCCGGGGTAAAGACTAAGATCGACGTTACTTAGGACATCGACCGGTCCGAAGCGCTTCGTGATTCCGCAAAGTTCAATGGCCGGTACCACGGAACTCCCAGTGGCATTGCGCAGGAGCGTATCCCCGGCCGTGTCCGTACGTCCTTCCCGCACAGCAGCTAAAAATTGTAATCCTTAACGTTCTCTGGAGTGAACTGTAACGGCTCACCGGTAATGATCTGTCCGCTCTCATCGATCTTATAGGTACCGGGCCATTTACCGCTAGCAATTGTAAAACTATCACCGGGTTTACCCCGGATCTTACCTTCGGCGAAATTTTTTGCCGCATAATAAGTCACATACCCAAGTTTGATCGGATCCCAGAGATAAAACCCTTCAATGGTTCCATCGAGCATATATTTGCTGGTAATACTCGGAACACAGTTTCCCGAAATCTTGATCTGACCTTGTTTATGAACCGACTCGATCGCCCGAGCCACCGCCGGCAGCCCTGGACAGGTCGGTGCGAAAATGCCGGTCAGGTCAGGATATTTCGTAGTTAAGGCCACCGTGACATCAAACGCCTTTTGTTCGTTGTCGTATCCATAGACCTCATCCACAATCTGAATGTCCGGATACTGTTTTAACTCATCCCGAAACGCAGCGATCCAAGCATTTTGATTTGCCGCGGTGGGCTGCGCAGATACGATGGCCACCTTTCCCTTTGGCCCCATCGATTTTAGCAACAACATCGCCCCATACCGTCCGATCGCGTCACTGGTCGACTGATTCACAAAGAAAGAACGACCATCCGGGTTCGAATCCGCATCGAAGGTAATGACTTTAGCCCCTAACTTTTGCGCCCGTTTCATGGCGGGCACGACCGCATCTGGATCGCTTGGCGCAACTGCAATCGCCGGAATATGCCGGTCCGCTAAGTTGTTAATCAACTCAACCTGCGCTTGGCCGCTGGATTGAGTCGGACCGTAGTTGGCGACCTTACCGCCAGTCTCTTTGGCCGCGATCTGCGCCCCTTGCAGGGTCGCGTTGTAATAAGGGTTGGTGGTCTCTTTAATCACCATAGCCAGCTCGAAGTCGTCGGCCTTAACGGTCCAGGCCAGCATCGGAAATGCTGCCGCCATTAAAGTCAACGGAACCAAACGCGCTATCGATTGATATTTGAAGGTTGTACCGGCGCTCACCGCGTCGTTAAGGGAGGGATTCATGGAGGGTTCGTCGTTTTGAGAAAATTGAATGCACTTGGGGGATACGCCTAAACGTCGGGCGTGAAAAAACGCCTCGGCAAACCGCCGAGAATATGAACTTACGGGCAATCGCTTCTGGCGCAAACTGCTAATTTACGCCAAAATTATCTCAAAATGCGCGGACGCCATCGGAAACGAACTATACTCCTGGCTATCACATCGACACACCACGGCTTTTATCATGGAGCCGCCAGATACGCCGCTGCACATGACTGGCATATCGTTGCCGACATGATTTACGACGCCACCATCCCGGTTGGCTGGAAAGGCGACGGCATCCTTTCTTTTGTCGGTCACTGGGAAGAACTCGCTCGCTACGTCGTTTCCGCTCGAATTCCGGTGGTCGAGATTTCATCGGTGCGAAAAGATTTAGGGTTGCCCTGCGTAATGGAAGACAACGCAGAAATCGGCCGGCTTGGCGCTCAACATCTGTTAGAACGTAATCTCAAGAATTTCGTTTGGGCCCCCTTCTGGGATGACGCCGTCAACGAGGAACGTTTCCAAGGATTCTCTGCTACTCTTCGCGCCGCCGGTTTTGAATGTGTCCGGCTGTTGCCGGTGAACACACGCAAAAGCCCGCAAATGAATCGGACCCTACGCCGTAAATTCGTTCTGAAAGCAATTCGTTCCCTAGGCTATCCCCTAGGTGTCTTCTGTTATAACGATTGCGTTGCCGCCGATATCGTCGATGCCTGTATCGAGAATGGGATCCTTATTCCCGATCAAGTTGCCGTGCTCGGAGTCGATAACGACCCGGTGATCTGTGATTGCGTGCAGGTACCATTGTCCAGCGTGCGTCATGATCTGGAAGGGATGGCGTACGAAGCGGCTGCTTTGCTGGACCGTTTGATGGACGGCCTTTCCCCACCCAAGAGCCCAAAACGAATCACGCCAAAAGGGGTCGTTACCCGCAAAAGCACTGAGATCTTAGCCGTCGAAAACCCGGCGGTCGCTAAAGCCCTCGGCTTCATCCAAACCTATTTTGCTAAAGCCAATCTATCGGTCGACGATATTGTCGACCATGTTCAAGTTCCTCGCCGCTCGCTGGAGCGTGCGTTCAGAGCCGAGTTCGGGCGTACCATCTTGCACGAAATTCTGAGGGTCCGAACGAATCACGCCCAGAAGCTGCTGGAAACCTCCAACCAATCAATCACCGGCATCGCCACCAGCTCAGGGTTCACCAGCATCAATCATTTCTACCGTGTATTCCGAGAATGCACCGGCCAAACCCCACGGGCATTTCGCCTATCCGGACACACCGGCCGGTGAAGAAGTTGAAAAGTGGTTGGTGAAAGTGAAAGGCTTGCCCTGAGCAAGCATCAAGCGCGTCGAAGGTGGAAAATCGGAATAGCAAAAAACAAAAAAAGACGAACCGTGTATGAACGCTGATTTACGCAGATAGGTCCACTGTGGAGACCTGCCTTCCCGCGGCCGCGGGACGAGGCCAATGAAAACCGCGTCTTGTCCGACATAGTCCGGCCGCTGCCGGAGGGGAGATGGGGCGAAGTCGGAAGCGGTGAAATATTTATAGCCTCGAGCCCTAGGTAAGCCATTTAAAAATGCGACTAGCGCTGAAAGCGCGACAGAGGGGGACCGCCTTTCTATAGCGTGCTCGACCCAACAAAAAAGACACGACCGCCCGTCTCTTACGCGCCTTCAGCGCTATAAATATTTCACCGCTACGCGGTTCGTAGGCTCCCCACCTGGGTGGCGCCCCCCCGCGGTTGTCGTCTTAACCTTTGCGCCTTTGCGTCTTTGCGTGAGATTTTTCTTTCACGTTTGTAATCCGACCGTAAGCCCGATGTCACCCGCTTCATCCTAACCTCGCCTATTCTGTTAACCACAGAACCCACATGGGATCCACAGTCAGTACATCAAACGGTCGGCGTCTAGCAGAACCGAAGAAGCACACACTCAAGGCAGCTTGGTCACTGACCAAACCCTACTGGACATCAGACGAGAAATGGTCGGCCCGGGCGTTACTCCTCATAATCATCGCCCTGAACTTAGGCACCGTTTACATCACGGTTCTGTTCAACCAATGGAACAACGCCTTTTATGACGCTTTGCAGGAATTAAACTTTCCAAAGTTCCTTCAGCAAATGGGTGTCTTCAGCGTCCTGGCCACCATCTATATTATTATCGCGGTCTATTCTCTTTATCTCACCCAGATGCTGCAGATCCGGTGGCGACGCTGGTTAACTCGCAGATTTGTCGGATCCTGGTTGAGTAATCGGACCTATTACCGGATGCAGTTCGCCTCAAAAACTGATAACCCGGATCAACGAATTTCCGAGGATCTCAATCAATTTACTAGTTACGTACTACGCCTGTCACTCGGTCTCTTAACTTCCGTTGTTACCCTCGTCTCCTTCATTGTTATTCTGTGGGGACTCTCCGGGCCGGCCACTATCCCATTGGGTAGTTGGGGTGTACTGCATATCCCGGGTTACCTGGTATGGGCAGCGTTAATCTATGCCGGGATCGGTACTTGGCTCACCGTCATAATTGGCCGGCCTTTAGTTGGCTTGAATTTCGCCCAACAACGTTTCGAAGCCGATTTCCGTTTCAGTCTGATGCGGGTACGCGAGAACGCTGAGAGTGTCGCCTTCTATGAAGGCGAATCCGCAGAGCTCGGCATCTTCAATAAACGGTTCAAACACGTATTCGCGAATTTCTGGGACATCATGAAACGCCAGAAACAGCTTACCTGGTTCACGGCCGGATACAGTCAAGTCGCCATCATCTTCCCGGTCGTAGCCGCTGCACCTAGATTCTTCGCCAAACAGATCCTGCTCGGCGGCCTGATGCAGATAGTAAACGCCTTCTCCTCGGTACAAACCTCCCTCTCGTTTATCATCACGTCGTATACCGACATCGCGACGTGGCAGGCCATTACTGACCGTCTAAGCGGCTTCCAAGCAGAACTGGTAGGGGCGAGCTCCCGCTCGTCCGCATCGCGATCCACCAACCCATCTCAACCTGACCAAATCAAATTCACCCAAGGCAAACTCGGCCTAACCGTTGACGACCTGGACATCAACTTGCCCGATGGCACACCCCTCCTTCGCGGGATAAAAAACGCGGTGAGTTCAGGCGAAGCATTGTTAGTCACCGGCCCGTCCGGCACCGGAAAAAGCACGTTGTTACGCGCGATCGCCGGTCTCTGGCCCTTCGGACAAGGCGAAGTCGGACTCGGACCAAACCCAACGCTTTTCCTACCTCAACGCCCCTACTTACCATTAGGTACACTTGCTGAGGTCATCCACTATCCCCGCACTTTAGAGTCGCTGGAATCAAACACGGAGATACTCGCGGTGCTCCAACGAGTCGGGCTGCAGAAACTAGCCCCTGACATCGACATCGTAGACGATTGGTCGAAACGGCTGTCGCTAGGGGAACAACAACGCCTCGCCTTTGCCCGTCTCCTTCTCATTCAGCCAGCCCTCGTTTTCCTTGATGAAGCCACCTCGGCCTTAGACGAAAAATCCGAAGCCACCCTCTATCGCATGCTCCGCGACGCACCCTGGCGCCCCGCCATCGTCAGTGTCGGCCACCGGAACACCCTGATCCAATTCCACGACCGAACCCTCGACCTGACAAAGCATATTCCCGCCGCATCAGACAACGACACCGTAGAGTTAACCGGCTTCGCGCCTGCAAACAACCAAAACGGAACCACTCTTTTCACCCCGAATACACGCCAATGGACACGAACCTGAGACCTCAAGCAAAACCGCCGAGCTTCAATAAGTGAAAGGTGATAGGTGAAAAGTGAAAGGTAAAAAAGCGACTGCCTAATAAAGCCGCTTGTAGGGATTGAATCGGCAAACCGGTCGCCGCCGATAACCGCGTAGCGGTGAAATATTTATAGCTAGGGCGAACCCTGGGAACGTGTTAAAGAAAAGCGATTAGCGCTGAAAGCGCGACAGAAAGCCCGGCTCTTTTACCTTTCTTCAATAGACCATCGTGCGCTTTCGCCCTGAACGTCAGATTTTCAATTCGTGTTAATTGGTGTCCATTCGCGGTTTTTTTCGACTTGGCAAAGGAGTGATGGAGATTTGGAGCGTAGGACTAGTGAAAGCCCGAGGCGCAGCCTGCAAGCTTCAGCCAAGAGCTTGTCGGGCATAAATTCGGCTTCCACGATGCCAACGCTCCATTACTCCCCCGGCTCCATCACTCCGATTGCTTTCCAAGACGCAGACAAAAAAAGTCTCACGCAAAGACGCAGAGGCGCCAAGATTAAGGCAACAACCGCAGATGAATACGGATTTGCCCAGATGGGGTTCGCCATCCAGGTACGGAGCCTAGGAAACCGTGTACCGGTGAAATTTTTATAGCCTAGGGCGAGTCCTCGAGCCCTAGGTAAGCCATTTAAAAATGCGATTAGCGCTGAAAGCGCGACAGAGGGGAGCGCCTTTCTACAGCGTCTCGACCCAACAAAAAAGGGATGACCGGCCGTCTCTTACGCGCCTTCAGCGCTAACGGTGTTTTTAACACAATTCCTAGGGCTTCGCCCGGGCTATAAATATTTCACCGCTACGCGGTTTTATTGGGCATCGCAGTTCAGTAAGGGCTACGCCGTTCCGTCGGCCTCTCGCCCCGCGGCCGCAGGAAGGCAGCGCTCCGCAGACAATCCCTATCTGCATCCATCTGCGGTTCATCTGTCTTTCCGTTTCGCGTCCCCTATTGTGTCCATTCGCCTTCCTTATTCGCGGTTCAGAACTGAAACCTAACCGGTCCTTGCTCGGACCCGTTGGAGATTATCGCTTCGAACTGCCTCTGGTCCGCGTTCGGGTGTATCTCAACGATCCGGAAATGATCGATGTTAGGCTGCGAAGTAATCCGCTGCACATCGTTCGTCTCGACATTTTTAACTGAGACCACATCCTTTCCTCGGTCCTGGAGGTAGCTAACAACGACGAATTTGCTGAACGGACCGGTTCCCGTTTGCACAGAAGTCTTCGTATTTTGCGGCGGGACCGGAGTAGCCTGCGGCATTACCGGCTCACCGGGCGTAATTGGATCGGGCGTGTTATGCTGATTCGGATCTTGCGAAACGACTCGCTGTGGTCCGGACACACCGGAAGGAACGTAACTGTAATTGGCATACCCGACGTTTCCTCTGGGATCCGTTGGCACGGCGGGATCCGCCGGCCGGGAGTTGGACGCGTTGATCACGATGACCACTGGATTCTGCGGGACGGCTCGGTTGGTTGATTCCTGCTGAACATACGCCGGCGATTGCTGACTGTATGCAGACGAATTATCCCAATACTGATAATCCGGCTGGGAATCCGGTTCGAGATACGAATAGCTCAACGGATCGGCGTACGGATACCAGTAAGTAGGCCAACCAAACTGCTGAAAAAAAATCGGTCGATTGCGCCGCGCAATAAACCGGCCCCGAAACCCGCGATTGAACCCACCACCACGAAAGCCGGCCGAATTTATACCCCGAGCGACAACCCCTGTATGAAAGCTTCGCCCACCGAATCCACCGGCGCGGACAGGCCCCGCCTGAGAGATCACCGATAACGTCAAAGAGACCCCCAGCAACAACAATGGGATTTTCACACGATTAAGCTCGCCTTTCTCCTATTCAGGAAAAAGATCGCTCCGCGTCAGGCCTTGTCAATAACAGGCGGCAACCTGCCCACCATCCGCCTACAAATATTTCATCGCTTCCGACTTCGCCCCATCTCCCACCCGGCCGTGGCCGGACTATGTCGGACAAGACGCGGTTCTACCAGGCTGCGCTATGGTTTTTGATTCCTATCCGGGTAAATCTGCGGTTCGTCTGTCTTTCCTTTGCGACTTTGCGGCTTTGCGTGAGATTTTATTCGCGTCCATTCGTGTTCCCTATTCGCGTCCATTCGCGGTCATTTTTGTTTCGTAGTCCCAGCCGCAAAACGGTAGAAGATGTCTTCAAACAAAAAAAGATGCATCTTCCCGTCCTGCGCGGCGTCGCCCTGCTTATCTTTGTATTACTGGCAACGAGCTTTGATAGCTTCGCCCAGCATAACAACACAACCACCGATCCCCAGGTCACCCAGAAAGTTCGTGTCCTGAGTAGGGCATTCGATGACGCCGTCAACAACAATGATGCCGCCGCCGTTGCAGCCCTCTTCACCGGAGATGCTGTCCTTGTGAGCGACCGAGGCCCGATTCACGGCCGGAAAGCAATTGAGAATTGGTACTCAGGTGTATTCCAGGCTTTGCACCCCAGAAACCATATCGGAACACCGGATGGAAATGATCCCCATGTCAGCTGTTTTTCTGGCGATGAGGCCTGGGAAACCGGCGAATGGTCTGAAACCGAGCAAGCCCGACCAGGTCGCCCCATCCAATCCCGAGGCTATTGGTCCACGGTTTACATCCGGGAGGGCGCCGATTGGAAGATCGGGATGCTAATCTATAACGTAACCCCAGCCAGGTAGCCGCCCATCAACCAGAAAACCTCACGCAAAGACGCCAAGGCGCAAAGGAAGACGAAGACGTTTATTGGGCCACAAAAGGGCACAAAAAGCGCAAAAGAAATAAAACCAAACCCACAGAAGATCACAAAGGACGCAAAGGTAGAACCTGATGATTGGAACTTTGTCTTTGTGGTCCGGCCGCTGCCGGATGACCTTGCGTGAACCAATCCTGTCTCGGTTTTACCTTTGCGGCTTTGCGTCTTTGCGTGAGATTTTTTTCTGCGCTTTTTGTGCCTTTTCGCGGCTATTCCGGATTTTCGTCTGCTCTTTGTGTAAGATTTTATTCGTGTCCATTCGCGGTTGATCTGTCTTCCGTCTGTGCGTGCATTCGTATTGACACTCTGTCGATTGTTTAGATATGAGGAACTGTCGTTCTACCGTTTCAGCGGTTCTGGAGAAAAGCCCCCCATGAAAAAGCTCACTGCGCCCCCCTACCTCCTCTCCCTCTTCGTTTTAACGATGGTTCTCTGTTTTCCAGACACGAACCATGCCGCCGCCAAAGAATTAACCTTCGGGTACATCACTCCCGGTCCGGATACCTGGTACAAGCGGGATGTCGACGGCTTTGTACTAGGCGCCAAACTGCTCGGTATTAAAACCGTCGTTTTGAATTCCGATTACGACGTTCAGAAAGAGGTATCCAACATCGATTCCCTGATTACCCAGGGAGTCAACGGAATGGCGATCTTTTCCTTTAACCAGCAGGGCGCGATCACCGCTGCGAGCAAATGCAAAGCAGCGGGGATTCCTCTCGTGACCGTCGATAACTGCGGACAGGCTCTGGCCAGCGGTAGCGACATTGTCGCCGCCGTCGATTTCGACTGGAAAGCGATGGGCAAAAATTATGCCGATTATATCGCGGAACATTTTCCCGGTAAGAAGGTCGCTCTGATCACCGGGATCCTCGAACATCTGCCCGTCCAGATGGTTACCGGGGCAATGAAAGACCGGATGAAAGAACTCGGCAAAAACGAGATCGTCGCCGTCCGAGACGGCAAGTACAACCCGTCCGTCGCTGTCACCCAGGCCCAGGATCTGGTTCAATCGGGCACCAAATTCGATGTCCTTTGGATCATGAACGAGGACATGGCTGCCGCCGTCATTCGTTACCTCAAAAACCAGGGCGTACTCGACCAATATACCGTCATTGCCCAGAACGGTTCTCCTGTAGGAATTCCCTTGGTCCAGTCTGGTGAGCTGAATTACACCATCAGCAGTTCGCCCGGCTGGGAAGGTCTCGTCGCGTTGCTAGCCTTGAACCAATATGTATCCGGCGAATCCAAAAAAACCGGCCAACAGATTATGCTGCCGGTTATTCCCGTGACCAAAGATACCATCGTGGACAAAACGAAGGTCGTCCCGTGGGAGTATGATCCGGTCTGGATACAGTTAACGAAACAATACTTTCCCGACCTGGGCGCTCATCTCCCGGAAAAAGCTCCATAAAGCGGCAGGGACGAGCCTCCGCTCGTCCCCTTCTTAACTAAAGCGGATGGAGAGCGATAGCGCCGACATTCTGGCGATCCAAGGCCTAAGCAAGAAATTCGGAGACACCGTCGCTCTCGACAAAGTCGACTTTAACCTGCGCGCAGGCGAGGTCCATTGCCTGGTCGGGGAAAATGGCGCGGGAAAGTCCACGCTGATCAAGATATTGGCCGGCGCCGAAAGACCGGATAGCGGATCCATTATTGCCTTTGGACAAACCCACAGCCGCCTCTTACCAGATCAGTCCCTGGAAGCAGGTATTGCCACCATCTATCAAGACGTCGAGCTGATCACGTCGCTCACGGTCGCGGATAATATCTTTCTCGGGCGAGAGATCCGCAATTCCTGGGGGTTCATTGACACCAACGCTCAAAATCGCAAGACCTCGGAGTTGCTGCGCTCGATGAACGTCGAGCTCAATCCGCTCAGCCTGGTTGAATCTCTGTCGCCCGCACAGCAGCAGTCACTCCAGATCGTTAAAGCACTCTATCTAAACGCCAGAATCCTGATCATGGATGAACCGACGGCTTCGCTTGGCGTCGAAGAGGTCAAAGTCCTGTTGAAACTAATTAAGAGTCTGACCGCACAAAATAAAGCGATCATCTATATCTCCCATTTTTTAAGCGAAATATTCGAGATCGGCGATCGCGTGACGGTGCTAAGAGATGGAAAAGTTTCCGGAACCTTCCATATCGCAGAAACCACCGTCGCGGAAGTCACCAGGTCGATGATCGGAAGAGACCGGTCCCTATTTCGGGTGCGAAATCGCGTGAGCACGAACGAAGTGGTTTTGCAGGTCCGTGATCTCACGCTGCCCGACGAATTTTCCGATGTCTCGTTCGATCTTCATCGCGGCGAAATTCTCGGGTTTGGCGGCGTGGTCGGGTGTGGCAGATCCGCCGTCATGAACGTTCTTTTCGGAGCGCACAAGAAAACTTCAGGGCGGATCTATTTGCATGGTCGCGAATTGGACGTCTCAAACCCAGCCGAAGCGATCGCCCAAGGAATTGCCATGATCCCGGAAGATCGAAAAACTCTCGGTCTTTTTGACATGCGGTCGCTTCTGGAGAATGTCGCGATTGTCCGCAATGAAAAAAATCCGCCACTATTAAATCACTCTGCGGAAATCGCAGACACCAAGTTCCTCGTGGACAATCTGCACATTGTATCAGCGGGCTTACAACAGCCCATCGGTTCTTTAAGCGGCGGTAACCAGCAAAAAGCCATTTTGGCCCGCTGGCTATTGAGCCAAGCTTCCGTCTACATATTCGACGAACCGACGAAGGGAGTCGATATCGGAGCCAAAGAAGAGATCTATAACCGAATGATAGAGCTCGTGAAGGCAGCCAAAAGCATTCTCATGGTGTCATCGGATATGCCAGAATTGATTTCGATGAGCGACCGTATCGTCGTGATGCGCAACGGAAGAGTGGTCGCCCAGGTCGATGCCCGCGAAACGTCGGAACACGATCTATTGAATCACTTCTTAGGGATTGTATAAATCGCCGGCTTTTGCCAGATGACCTATTCGACCCCGACTAACCTGTTGTCAGAAGCCTGAGATGACCGCGGCAAACAAATTCGGAGCCAAGCTCAGACAGACGCTCCTGAGCAATCAATGGTCTTTTCTTTTGATCGTTGTTGCCATCCTCTCAATTATCGCGGGCGCCATAAATCCCCGTTATTGGTGGCTCGGAAACATCACCAACCTACTTGGACAGATCTCCGTACTCAGTCTGGCCGCATGCGGAGCAACCATCCTGATCATTTCTGGCAACTTTGATATCTCGGTAGGAGCGAACATCGGACTCTCCACCGTTGTGATGGCGATCCTCATGCGGAACGGTCTTTATCCACCCTTAGCAGCCGCCATCGGCGTATTCATTTCCATCCTTTGTGGAACCTCGATCGGCGCGGCATCGATTCTCTTTCAAGCGCCCTCGTTTATTATTTCGCTGGCAGCGATCGGAGTTTTTCAGGGTATCGCCCTCTTTATTACCCAAGGCACGATTCAAACGATATACGGACAGTTCGAAACCCTGGGAGGCGCTAAAATCTTCGGCTTTATACCGCTCCTATTCGTCATCGCACTAGCCGGGTACGGTGTTATCCATTTCATTCTGTCGCATACGCAGCTTGGTAGAAGTATCTATGCGATCGGCAACAACCCCAGAGCCGCCTATTTGGCCGGTATCAACATCAACCGTCGAAAACTGATCTTTTTCGCAATCAATGGATTGTTTATCGGCGTAGCCTCGATGCTCTTGCTCTCCCGCGTTGGCGCAGCCCAACCCAGTACCGGTACCGGCATCGAGCTGCAAGCGATCGGTTCGGTGGTGATCGGAGGCACGCCGATGTCTGGCGGAAAGGGAAATGCACTCGGAACGTTTTGCGGTGTCTTGCTCTGGGGTGTGATCGGAAACGCGCTCAACATGATGCGCGTCGACCCCTATATTCAGGATGTCGTCATCGGACTCCTGATCATCTTCGCCGTCGCCGTCAGCTCCCTCCGTCTCCGAGCACAACGGTAGGGACGAGTCGGACTTGCCGCGAAGCGGCTCCATAGGCGTCGCGAAGCCGCCCAGCTCCGTAGGAGCGACATCTTTATAGCCCCGCGGTTGCGGGAAGAGGCGGATCCATTCGCGGTCAATTTTTGTGCCTTTTCGCGGCTATTACACCTTTCCTAGGGCTCCACTTCGATCCATTCCCGAGCCCGCACGACACTAGGCTACGCTGTAGTTCTCACCTATCTGCGTAAATCTGCGGCTTGTCTGTCTTTCCTTTGCGACTTTGCGCCTTTGCGTGAGATTTTATCCGTTTCTATTCGCGGTTTTCTATTTCGCGTCCATTCGCGGTTGTTCTTAAGGGACGTTCCATTTCTCCTTCAGCCGCTTCAAACTCCCGTCCTGTTGCATGGTAACGATCACCTGATTCATCGCCGTCACCATCCCTGAATTCTTCTCTCCGAACCCGATCCCAAGTGGCTGTGGATCGTTTGGCACCTGAGCGACAATCCGAAGATTCGGCCTCTTGGCTGCGAGCCAAGCCGCCACCGGAGCGACTTTCATCACCGCAGTGATTTTACCCACCTCAAGATCAGCCATTGCTTCTTCGATCCGATCGAACGGATAGACCTTCACCCCGCCAATCTCGCCCTGCTTTTGCATCATGATCGCCGCATCATAATCAGTGGTCGCAGCCTGTACCCCGATCGACGCATTTTTCAAATCTGCAATATCTCGAATCCCCGGCGATTTTGCCCGGTTAACCACCAAGCTAAGTGTGGTTGTCATATAAGGGGTAGACCACGCCAAGATCCGTTCCCGGTTCGGGGTAATCGTGATCCCGCCCACGATACAATCATAACGCCCCTGCTCCATCTCCCGAAGAATCGCCTCCCACTGAGTATTAACGAACACGGGCGCCAGCCCCAGCCGATGCGCAACCTCATTCATAAGATCAACCTCAAACCCAACCCTCGCGCCTTTCGAAACGTATTCGAACGGTGGATTAACAAAATACGTCCCAATCCGTAACGTCCCCGGCGCCAGCGTGGCTACCCGCTCCTTAGCCAGCGCCCCCAGCGAAACAATCGCTAACAAAATCCCTATTGCTGCAATCTTACCGGGGCAACCTAAATCCATCCACTGTAGCCTTCTCCGCTTTACCACATTGAGCATCGCCCCAATCCTAGGCCGCCGCGTCCCTCCAGCCCAGGCTAAACTGATTTGCTTCCGATTTCGCTCCATCAGCCCTTTAGCCACGTCGGACAAGTCGCTACTATGTCGGCCTCGCACTTGTCGCGCCGTGGACTTGGCCAAGGCGGAAGCAAGGCAAGGTTCCACCTCCCATCCCTATCCGCGTAAATCTGCAGCTTGCCCGCCATCTTGTCCGCCATAGTTTCGGGAATGCGGGACGAAGGAGGAAGCCTCGCGCGCCGGCTGGTCCATCTGCGGTTCGTCCGT
>JAFAZK010000001.1 GCA_019239825.1 Verrucomicrobiota bacterium
GAACATCTTCTTCCGATTTTTGGCGCCAATTTGCAATTCCCTTTGGAATTCGTCGGGCGAGGGGATATGAGCAGAGGCGGTCTCTTACTCAGAAGTGTAGCCAGCAATCAAATGTTGGAGCATGTGCCCATTGCCGGGGCTTTGTTAAAAGGGAAGCGTCCGCCGAAGCTAACCCCGATCAGAACCACAGAAGAGTAAATATCCGCAGATTACCCAGAGTTTTCGGCTCAGGGCTCAAACGCCGCCAGGGTCACGAAGGACGTAATCGCGCAGGAAAGTGTGTTTATCTGAAAGCTTATATTTGAGCTGCAGACCGAAATCTGCGTAATCAGCGGATATTTCGATTTGGGTTCCGTCAGGTCTATGTGGCACACGACCGACGATTGAACGCGATTCGAAGGTCAAATGGAGTTATGCATCCTGCGGTTCGGTTGTTCATGTCTGTTTTTTGGAGTGGCCTCATGCTGAACATCGCCGGGTCGCTCGCGTTCGAAAGTCAAGCGGCGGAAAATACGTCGAAGCAACCTGAGCCGGCGCTGAGCGCTCCGCCTACCCACGATCCTGAAACGATCGTGCGTCTGAAGATTTTTCTAGATCAGCATTCCTTTGGCCCTGGAGAAATCGATGATCGCTGGACTGATCTCTGCGCGAACGCGCTGCGGCTTTATCAAATCGGGAACGGGAATGGCGTTGGGCTTGACCAGGAGCTCAAGCAAGAGCTAACCAATCTCGCGCCGTTGTATATCGATTATCAGGTCAATCCCGATGATCTGGCGTGGGTTGGTAGATCTCCGAAGAAACCTGCCGCTCAGGCTAGACGTAAGCTTATGCCTTACCCAACGATTGCTGATTTCGTTGCCGAACGTTTTCATACCAATGTGTCGTTTCTGGCCAAACTAAATCCAGGAAAGAACCTCACTAGATTGCGGCCCGGAGACACTGTACGGGTCCCGAATGTGCCTCCGCTCGACCTTTCTGGGCTGAAGGAGGCCGATGATGTTCCTCCCAGGCCCCAGCTCAAAGCTCGGCGGGTTGAAATAGATACTAAACGCAAAGTTTTAACGATTACGGATGGCGAGAAAATATTAGCTGCGTTTCCCATCACTCCGGGCTCCAAACAGCTGCCGGCTCCAATTGGAACCTGGCAGATAGTGAAAGTCGCAACTTTGCCATGGTTCCGATGGGACAAAGCGATGCTAATGCATGGCCAGCGCAGCGGCGACTTTCATAACATTCCTCCCGGACCCAGAAATGAGGTGGGACTCGTTTGGATCGGCCTCAACAAAAAGGGAATCGGAATTCACGGAACAAACAACCCGGACTCGATTGGCCGTTCTGCCAGCCACGGTTGTATCCGGCTGGCGAATTGGGATGCAATCCAAGTGCTAAATGCGGTGACCCAGGGAATGACGGTGGAGATCAAATGACCTCACTTGATCGTGAGAGGTGAGAGGTGGAAGGTCGAAGGTAGAAGGCGCGCGTTGAGCATCGCGATAAGGTCAACGTCGGCTCGTGTCGCAGGGCCTGCCCTGAGCAAGCATAATGCGCATCGAAGGAGTAGTTGGCTCGTTCGCCGGCGGCAATTTCGACGCGCGTCCCGGAGGGACCGTCGGCTTTTGCCGCGAAGCGGCTTTACAGAACAGCCCAGGGCTTTAGCCCTGGGTCAGGCGATAGTAAATGTGCCCCGAAGGTGGCGCCCGATGTTAGGCGAGCCGCTGAGTAACGCGCGAAGAATCTAAAGACGTGCCTCGGTCGCCACTTTCGGGGAGGATTCGCGCTAAGCACACGCAGGGTTAGACCTGGGCTGTTCCACATCGCCGCTTCGCGGCAAAGTCCGAGGGCTATACTGCGCATCCCGCGTCCCAATAGGTCCGAGTTTCCGACGTTCTTCGAACTAGTCACGGTAGCGTATGAAGAACGGTAGTCCCCGAAGAGTCATCGTCATCACAGGGGCGTCAGCAGGTCTAGGTCGAGCTATCGCCCGGGCTTTCGCGCGTAGCGAAGGTGCTCGCATTGGTTTGATCGCACGCGGGAAGGCTGGACTCGAAGCGGCCAAAAGTGACGTAGAAATCTTGGGCGGTGAAGCATTAATGTTACCGGTTGATGTTGCCGACGCTGAAGCAGTCGAGGCGGCGGCGGCAAAGGTTGAAGCGCAATTCGGGCCGATTGATGTTTGGGTCAACGACGCGATGACTAGCGTTTTTTCACCAGTCAAAGAGACTACCCCCGATGAATTCAGGCGAGTGACCGCGGTCAACTACCTGGGTTTTGTTAATGGTACGCTTGCCGCCCTTAAGCGAATGCTGCCTCGCGATCGAGGCGTGATCATTCAAGTGGGTAGCGCCCTGGCGTATCGCGGTATTCCGCTTCAGGCAGCCTATTGCGGCAGCAAGCACGCCATCCAAGGTTTTGTGGACTCCTTACGGAGCGAGCTCATTCACGATAAAAGCCGGGTACGGGTCACCATGGTTCAAATGCCCGCCATGAACACTCCGCAGTTCGATTGGAGCAAGAGCCGGTTACCCAGAAAGGCTCAGCCGGTGCCGCCCATTTACCAACCGGAAGTGGGTGCGAGCGCGATTGTGTATGCTTCGCGCCACCCCAGGCGTGAAGTTTTTGTAGGGATGCCGACGGTCAAGGCGATCATTGGCAACCGGCTTTTTCCCGGTCTATTAGATCGGTATTTGGGACGGACAGGCTTTGAAAGTCAGCAGACCGAAGAATTTGAGGACTCAAATCGGCCTTTTAATCTCTATGAACCGGTACCCGGCGATCACGGGGCGCATGGCCGGTTTGATAGCCGAGCAGTTAGCATCAGTCCTCAACTTTGGACCAGTCTCCATCGTAACGCCTTGGTTAGCCTTGCCCTTGGCAGCCTGCTATTGATTGGATTCATCCGTTTGAGAGGCCGATACGATAGTTGTAAGCCCAACTGATGCACACCCGCATGCGTCCATTGCTATCGCTGACCGCGAACGGAGAAGCGTTGGGTTGGGTATTAGTATGACAAGTGAGGCAACCAATCAAATGACGCCAAAGACCTTAGATCCATGAGTAGTTCTAACCTCGTCGAGGTGCTTGCTTATTGTCGTGGGCGGGGGGAAGCCGATCGGGTTACCGCACGGTTGACTGATTCCGGCTTCGGCAACGATAGGGTCACAGTTTCTGGTAAGGAAGGACCCTGGAACCGAAACACCAAAGCTCGACAGAGGAGCGTGGTGAGAAGCGTTACGATTGGGCTCCCGATCGGCGCGGTTATTGGTGCGGTTGTCGGTTTTTACACGCAAGCCGGGCATGCGATAGGATCCCAGCAATACTGGTTGACGTTCGTCGGATGGATGGCAATCGTCGCAATCTTTCTCGGGTTAGTGGCTGCTATCCTCGCCGTCGGTCTGGGTAAATTGGCGCCGAGCCCAGGAAACGAACCACCTGGAAGCGGCAGATTTCTCGTCACCGTCCGATGCGCGCTCGAGGATAAATTGAAGGTTCAAAGCGTGTTAGTGAGTCAAGGAGCGATTCTCACCGATCAACAAGGGGTGAATCCTGGACGTAAAAACTGAAGTCGATTGATTGCTTTAGTCATGTCTTGGTTCGTCAGAGACCGAGGGCGAATGGGAATGAAACCGGTCAAACGTAGGAAGATCAATGCGCGCAAGCGGCCGATAGCTTCCACTGATCCAGTTGCTTCAGCCCGGACGGCCGGCTTGAGATATGTCAGCGATCTAGCGCCCGGAATACGGAGGAAGCGGCGCGGATCAGGGTTCGTTTATCTCGATGCTTCGAACCGCCGACTGAGAAATCGTGGACAGCTTCGACGGATAAAACGACTCGCTATTCCTCCGGCCTGGAGGGATGTGTGGATCAGTCCACGGGAAGATGGCCATCTGCAGGCTACCGGACGCGACGCTAAAGGACGGAAACAATACCGTTATCATGAAGATTGGCGAATGGTTCGGGATGAAACGAAGTATGAGCGAATGATAGCGTTTGCCGAAGCATTACCCAAAATTCGGAAGCGAGTGGAAGCGGATCTGCGGATACCTTCGCTTACCAGGGAAAAGGTCTTAGCCACGGTGATTCAACTTTTGCAGATTTCCCTTATCCGTGTAGGAAACGAAGAATACGCTCAATCTAACCATTCCTTCGGCCTCACTACCATGCGAAATCGCCATGCTGAAGTTGTGGGATCGAACATTAGATTTCATTTTAAAGGTAAATCAGGAAAACTTCACAAACTGGCAGTTTCGGACCGTAGATTGGCGCGAATCACGGAGAAATGTCAGGATCTACCGGGCCAACATCTTTTTGAATACGTCAACGATGAAGGCAAGCCAGTGCCGATTCATTCCGATGATGTAAATGAGTATCTCGGCGCGATTTCCGGGCACGCATTCACCGCGAAAGATTTTCGAACTTGGACCGGAACTGTACTGGCAGCGATCGCTTTGCGTAAGATGGAGGAGGTGGGCAGCAAGAGGTTGGCTAAGAAGAACGTGATCAGTGCCGTAGAAAGTGTCGCCAAGGCTTTAGGCAATACGCCGGCGATTTGCCGCAAGTGCTACGTGCATCCCATGATTATCGATTCCTACATGAATGGTGCACTGGCTAATAGCCTGCGTTTGAAAGCGGACGCGGAGCTATCGGACCGCCTGAATGAGTTGAGGCCGGCCGAAGCGGCTATTCTGGCCTTCTTACGTGACGAGATGGAGAATCGCGCCAAAAAGAAGCCGCAGGATTTAAGTACGGCGCTGACGAAATCCTTAGCTCAATTGAGCCGGAAAAAAAAGCGTTCCGGCGTCAGGTCTCAGAAGCAGCAGCCCGAGTAGCTCGGTTAGCGGAAGCCGTAGGTTGGCAGTATCGGTGGGCTTGCTATAAAAGTTGAGGGACAATGCTTCTATGCGCCCACTTGGAGAGAGCCGGTCTATGCTTTATTCTCTTTGACTTCCTTTTGGATAATCGCTCTGGGCTGCTCCATTGTTCGAAGTAGCTTAATATAGTTCGCTAGCAGCTTTTCCGCTTCTTCAATGGGGTGTCCATCTGCGGCCAGTTGCACGATTCTTTCCCTTTGCGCGGCTATTTTGGCTTTCGCTTCCCGGATTTGATTATCGGCTTCTGCCAAATGCTCCTGGGCTTTCGCTTTATCCATAACAAAACAATTCTAAATCAGCATTTCAAGTATGCTAAGCGGCGGGCGACACACTACCTGCGTGAGCCTACTGATGATCGACGCGAACATGCCGAGCGGTTGTAACTGAAGGCTGTCGCGCTCAGCCAAATCGATATTTCGCCTGGCAGTCAGCAGGATGGCTCCCCGATGACTTTCTCAGGCCATTTTTGTAGACCGGCTGCGTAGTGACATTGCGAAACGGCCAGCAACGTAAAATTCCATATGAAAGCTTTAGTCTACAACGGACCCCGCAATGTCAGCGTCAAGAACGTACCTGATGCCGAAATTAAGCAACCGACGGACGTTTTAGTCCGAATTACCAGCACCAACATCTGCGGATCTGATTTGCATATGTACGAAGGCCGTACCAGTGTCGAGAACGGTAAGATTCTGGGTCACGAGAACCTTGGCGAAGTGGTAGAAGTGGGCGGCGCCGTCCGTCAGGTGAAGGTGGGGGATCGTGTTTGCCTCCCTTTCAATGTTAGTTGCGGTTTCTGCAAGAATTGTGAGCGCGGCTTAACCGGAGCGTGTCTGACCATGAATCCGGGAACCGCCGGCGCTGCTTACGGCTATGCAGAGATGGGACCGTACGAAGGTGGACAGGCTGAGCTGCTGCGGGTGCCTTACGGCGATTTCAACTGTCTTTTATTGCCGGAAGACGCCGCGGAGAAAGAAGACGACTATGTAATGCTGGCCGATATTTTTCCTACCGGATATTACGCCACCGATCTGGCCGATATTCAACCAGGAGAATCGGTGGTTATTTATGGTTCTGGCCCGGTCGGCTTGATGGCGGCGTATTCGGCCAGCCTTAGAGGCGCCAGCAAAATCATGATCGTCGATCGTCACCCTGATCGTTTAGCCTTAGCAGAGTTGATGGGAGCAATTCCTATTGATGATTCTAAGGGATTGCCGGTTGAACAAGTAATGGACCTGACCAATGGCGAAGGCGCCGACAAAGGTTGCGAGTGTGTTGGTTACCAGGCGCACGATCAAGACGGCCATGAACACCCCAACATTACCATGAACAACTTGGTTCGATCGGTGCGTCCCACGGGCGCGCTTGGGGTGGTAGGGGTTTTCGTTCCAGAAGATCCGCGCTCATCCGATGAGCTTCAGAAAAACGGCCAGATTGCTTTTGATTTCGGTCTTTTTTGGAGCAAAGGGCAGCGCATGGGGACAGGTCAGGCTAATGTCAAAGCTTATAACCGATACCTCTGTGATTTAATTGCCTCGGGCAAAGCGAAACCATCATTCATTGTCTCTCATCGTCTCTCGCTCGAGGAGGCAGCGACTGCCTATCAGCATTTCGATGCTCGGGAGAAAGGCTGGACCAAGGTTATTCTTAAGCCGAACGGGCTAGCGCATTAGGCGTCATCCGGATCGATGAAACGCAATTGTCACTGTCAAAGTTGATCAGCAAGTTCTCTTATCCACAAGAAGTAAGACCAGGGAATTGCGTATCGGCGAAACCCCTAATATGAGACTTACCTCTTTAAAGCTGGAATCACTACAAGACCTATTTCTGGCGGAACTTAGAGACTTGTATAACGCGGAAAACCAATTGGTCGATGCCTTACCGAAGATGGCAGATGCCGCCTCCTCATCGGAACTAAAAAAGGCCTTCACTCACCACCTGGAAGAGACCAAAAAACACGTGACGCGCCTGGATGACGTCTTCAAAAATTTACATGAAGACCCTAAGGGTGAAACGTGCGAGGCCATGAAGGGTCTAGTGAAAGAAGGTGAAGAGTTCATTCATGCCAAGGGGGAACCTGAAGTGCGGGATGCGGGTCTGATCGGTGCGGCGCAACGGGTTGAGCACTATGAGATGGCGGGCTACGGAACGGCGAGGACTCTGGCGCACCGTCTGGGGTTCCAAGATGTCGCCAATATCCTAGATACGACGCTCAAGGAAGAAAAAGCGGCTGACGAAAAGCTTACGACCGTAGCCGAGGGAAACGTGAATCCCACCGCGGCGAAAATGTCGGCGAAATAAGTGGTTATGGGCCGGTGCGCCCGCCAGTGATAGGTCGCCGAATCCGGGAAAATTGGGGGCCTAATGGCAACGTAGTTAAAGCCTGACCGCGAATAAAATGAAGTCACCAGGCGGTCAGGCTTTACTCTAAGAAAATATTTCGACCAATGGAGTTTTTCGCCCTCCAATTTAGGTGCAGTTCGTCATCTAGAAACCGACCTGGTTCAGATCCATTTGAACGGTGAGTAGTTCTCAGAACTCTGACTCCTCGCACGCCAAGGCGGCGGCGAAATCCGGGCGTGGTCGAAGTGGACCAAGCAAGAGTAAGAAAAGGAGTTCTGGGCTGCTCAAGCGGGCCGGGGGAATCTTCAAGCTGCTGGGTCCTGGTCTGATCACGGGCGCGGCGGATGACGATCCAAGCGGAATCGCGACTTATTCGAGCGTCGGAGCCCAATTCGGCTATGCCATGCTTTGGACTATGCCGTTCATTTATCCTTTTATGGCAGCGATCCAAGAGATCAGCGCTCGGATTGGGCGAGTAACGGGTCGAGGCATTGCCGCGAATCTGCGACGCTACTATCCTCGATGGTTCCTCTATCTCATAGTCGCCTTGCTTCTCTTTGCTAACGTAATCAATTTAGGAGCTGACATTGGCGCCATGGGCGCCGCGGTTAATCTTCTGATCGGCGGCCCTTCTTGGGTTTACTGTGTCCTTTTAGCAAGCATTTCCGTCCTGCTTCAAATCTTTGTTTCTTATCGAAAATACACGCAGGTTCTGAAATGGCTGACCCTCAGCCTTTTCGCTTACGTGGCGACCGTGTTTGTCGTACGAGTCGATTGGCAGAAAGCCATACAAGGCACCTTCCTGCCCCACCTTTCTTTGAGTGCGGATTACCTCCAAGCTCTGGTAGCAGTTTTCGGAACTACTATCAGTCCTTACCTTTTCTTTTGGCAGTCATCTGAGGAAGTAGAGGAGATGCAAAGCGCCCCCAAAGATAAGGCTCTCAAGCAGGCTCCGAGCCGAGGAGTAGCCCAGTTGCAACGGATCCAGTTCGATACCTATTCGGGAATGGCATTTTCTAATCTCATCGGTTACTTCATCATCTTGACCGTTGCGGTAACCCTGAATGCCAGCGGCAAGACGGACATCAATTCGGCGGAGCAGGCCGCGGAAGCGCTTCGGCCGGTCGCGGGACAATTCGCGTTTTTACTTTTCAGCCTCGGCATTATTGGGACAGGTTTACTGGCATTGCCGGTGCTAGCCGGATCGGCGGCTTATGGATTAGGCGAAGCCTTTGGTTGGCCGATCGGTCTCGGTCGTAAAGCGACACGAGCCAAACGCTTCTATGCTGTCATTGGGATTGCGACCCTACTCGGCCTGCTCCTGAATTTTATCGGCGTGAATCCGATTAAAGCGTTGGTTTGGTCTGCGATAATCAATGGAGTGACGGCAGCACCGATCATGGCCTTCATGATGGTTATGGCGAGCAGCCAAAAGGTGATGGGAAAATTTGTACTGCCTCGTTACCTCAAGATATTCGGCTGGGGTGCTACTGTCGTAATGGCGCTGGCTGCACTCGGCATGTTATGGCCAAATGGTAAGTGAAAATACGGGCTAGTGGGTGCAATTCTTATGCTGCCGATGTCGCTATAAATGTTTCGCTCCTGCGGCGCAGACTGCCGATCTGGCGCAAGCTATAAAGACGTGGCCTCCGGAGCTAATGAACGGGAATGCCCAGCTCCATAGGAGCGAAATATTTATAGCAACACCCAGGTTGCCTAGAATTTGTTCGGTTATGTTTTGATTTGTAGGAACGGAGACATTCGGTTGCGCGATTCCTTTACATGCCACCATCGGATCAGCCTGAAGCGATTCTCGCCCGTGCGTCAGAGTTGGCGGATCGGTGTGCACTTTCTGCGGAAAAACCAGATGTTGGAGCGCGTAGTTTAAGTATTGAGTTTAGCTGGTTACGCGAAGCCGGATTCCTTGCCGTTCCACTTCCACGCGAGATGGGGGGGAAGGGCTGGGGGATTGAGTCCGGCACTTGGCGACACCTGTTGCGGTTGCTGAAGATTATTGGACGCGGCAACCTTTCGGTGGGTAGGATCTATGAGGGGCACGTTAACGCGCTGCAGCTGATTCTCCAGTGGGGTAGCCCGGCCCAAATCGACGCGGCTGCAAGGGACGTGCAGAATGGGTGCCTTTTCGGTGTTTGGAACACCGAAGCACCAAATGATGGGCTTTTGCTCACAGAGATTGGTCCTGAGGCTCGGCGATTCCGCCTGACCGGGGCGAAGACCTTCGCTTCCGGAGCGTCCATCCTCCAAAGGGTAATCGCTAACGCGACGATGCGCGGCGGCTGGCAAATGTGTCTGGTGCCGCTCGATCGAGTTCAGACTGAGCGCGATACAGATTCCTGGCAACCGTTGGGTATGCGCGCGACCGAAAGCATCCGTGTCAGTTTTGATGGAGTGGAACTGGAGAGTACGGCACTATTTGGCGAACCGGGCGATTACCATCGCGAGCCCTGGTTTAGCGGAGGCGCCATCCGTTTCGCCGCAGTGCAGTTAGGAGGTGCGGAGGCGGTTGCTGAGGCTTCGCGTCATTTTCTCCGGCAAGAGAACCGCATAGAAGATCCGCATCAAGCGACTCGAGCCGGTGAAATAGCAGCATTGCTTGAGACTGGCAATCTTTGGTTGCAGGGAGCCGCCTCTCGGGCGGAAGTGTCAGCCGCTTTTCCCGAAGAATTTGTGGCTTATGCCGGATTGATACGCCGGACCATCGAACGCATCGGCCTGGAAGTAATCGAACACGCGGTACGCTCGACCGGCGCGCGTGCTTTGCTTCGTCCAAATCTCCTTGAACGTTTAGTGCGCGACCTCACCTTGTATCTGCGGCAACCGGTGCCGGACCTCGTATTGGAGCGAGCCGGCAAATTTACGCTCAAAAGCGAGAAGCATTTCGATACGCTTTTCTTTTATCGCAAATGACGCAGTCCTTAATGCAGTTTGCTGAGCCCGATTTTCAGCGGCGTGCGCGACAAACCGTTACCTCGCCTCCGTTTTCATTGAGACTTCCACCACCTCACCCGCGGCTGCGGGTTTGTGTTGTAGTCCCCGCACGGAATGAGGAATCCGAGTTACCCCGTCTGATCATGGCGCTGGCCGGACAGCTTGGCTTGGATGGACTACCCTTAGATCCTGAAGTTTTCGAGATTATAATCCTGCTTAACAACTGTATCGATCGTTCCGCAACGGTTCTGCGGGACTTGCGCCCTGCGAGCGCGCTCAAATTGCATGTTGCCGAAGTCACGCTCCAGGCATTTGAGGCCCACGTGGGTCGCGCCAGACAGATGCTCTTCGATACGGCCTATGATCGCTTCCGCTCCATTGGACGCCTCGACGGACTCATTCTCACTACCGACGCCGACACGAGACCGGAGTCGGATTGGATTGGGCAAACCCGCGCGGAGTTCACGAAGAATTTGTCGGGTATCGGAGGCAGAGTTCTTCTGGAGCCGTCAGAGAGAGCGGCTCTGCCGCCGAGCGTTCAACAGCTATTTCTACTGGACGTTGGCTATCGCCGGGCTTTAGAGGAAATGCGGTCTCTTTACGCACCGGAACCTGAAGACCCGTTTCCGCGTCACCATCAGCACTACGGAGCAAGTTTGGCCGTTACGGCTGCGGCCTATGCCAGAGCGGGTGGGATGCCTCTAACTCGTTCGTCAGAGGATGCGGCACTTTACCACGCCGTCGTCGCAAGTGGTGGCCGATTCCGTCACAGTTACCGGGTTCGCGTTCACACCTCGGCGCGCGTCTTGGGAAGAGCGGAGGGGGGATTGGCTTGCGCGCTGAGATCGTGGCGCGATCGAGCCAATACGGCGAGAGCGGTTCTGGTGGAATCAGCCGAGCATGCTCAGAACCGGCTTGGACGCCTCGGCCTTTGGTGTGCAACCCACCCTGACACTCCGCCTCCATCGGCTCTAACGGCAACGCCTGAGCCGCTGTTTCCGGTACAGACTGCTGAGTTGCGTGCGACCCTAAACCAGCTGCGTGAGAGAATTTGTGAGCTTCGTTCGATTTCGCTCCAGAACCGTCTCGCCCGGCTGGTCGGCCTGGCAAGCGAGGCCCGCTCCACCAGAGGGGTGACCACTTGAAAAGTACTCCCACCCGTTCACTTCCTCCGGAATATTTCGACGGGAAATATGCGGAGAAGCTCGATTACTGGGACTTCGCCAGCAGCACTTATGAAGCGTTGAAATATGCCGATACGCTTCGATCGTTGCCTGCGAGGCAATATCGCAACGCCTTTGAGATTGGTTGTTCAATTGGAGTTCTGACGGCACAGCTGGCGACCCGATCCAATAATCTGCTCGCAATTGATGTGGCGGATCGCGCCTTGGCCGCAGCTCGCACCCATTGCGTGGCTCTGTCGAATGTCCACATCGCCAAGATGCAATTCCCCAACGAACGGCCACCGGAGTCAGCCCGCTTCGATCTTATTATTGTATCCGAAGTCGGTTACTATTGGTCCTGCGAGGAATTCAGTACGGCACAAGCGGCCATAGAGGAACAACTGGAGGCCGGCGGCCACCTTGTTCTCGTACATTGGACCCCGGTGGTTTTGGACTATCCGCTTACCGGAGACCAGGTTCATGAAAGCTTCAGAGCGCGGCCTAGTCTAAAATTGCTGCATGGCCATCGGGCCACTACCTATCGCCTTGATGTTTTGGAGAAAAGAAGTCGCTGATCGAGTCTGCCTTCCATCCTCATGGTTCTCCATACGACCGGCATCTGGGAATTTCACGAAATTCCTATATGGCCACCTTTTCCATTGCCGGCGTCGCCGGGCTTCGACCAGGCACAATGCGCGTCGTCGAAGTCTCCAATAAGAAAATCTTGCTGCTTCGCACCTCGGATGGCCAATGGGGCGCCTTCAACGCAAGTTGTCCGCATGCCGGCGCGCCTCTGGAAAAGGGAGCACTATGCGGTACTCGCCTGATTTGTCCATGGCACAAGAGCTGTTTCGCTGCGTCTGACGGAGCGGTCTTGGAACCACCCTCGTTGGAGTCGCTTCAGTCGTACCCTATTGAGATCTCAGACGATGAGATTCGGATTGATCTCGATCGCACGACGCAAAAGAACCGCAGCTCTAGCCATGGAAAGCTGGACTCCAGACCTGACCAGACCTTTGCCATCCTGGGTGGCGGTGCGGCGGCTGCGGCTGCGGTCAGAGAACTGCGTGCACTTGGTTTTGCCGGCCGTCTTGTCATGATAAGTCAAGAACAATGCCCCCCATATGACCGGACGTTGCTAAGCAAGATGTATCTTGCCGGCCAGGCCGATTCAACCCAGTTGCCGTTGCGTCCGGAGACATTGCTGGCCGACTGTAAGGTTGAGTTTCTGGCCGCAGAGATTGATTGCGTCGATGCGCAGGCGCACACGATCAGTTTCAAGAACGGCCTTCCCATCTTGCGGTATGACAAGACACTGGTAGCCACCGGCGGAAAGCCGAGACCACTTCCGCTGCCCGATACAGAATCGCAACCTTTTCTCCTGCGGGACCTGAAAGATGCTAATCGTTTGATCGCCGCGGCTGAGCATGCCAAGACCGCGGTAATGATCGGTGCGAGCTTCATTTCGATGGAAGTCGCCTCCGCCCTTCGAGAAAGGGGTTTGGCCGTCACGATAGTCAACAAAGAGAAAATTCCTCTGGTTAAACAGCTAGGGGCCCAAATGGGCGAACTCCTACTCCAAAAACATTTAAGAGCAGGGGTCAGCTTTCTGTCAGAGACCGAGGTGCTAGCGATTAGGGCTGATGGATCTGGCTCGACAGTCAAGCTGACGAACGGTCAGGAGCTGAAGGCTGGCTTGGTCGTGGGCGGGATTGGGATTCAGCCGTCAACCGCCTTTCTAAGGAATGTTCCGCGCAACGATGACCAAAGTCTTTCCGTTGATTCTTTCATGAGAGTCTTGGGCGTTGAATCTGTGTACGCCGCTGGCGATCTGGTTAATTTTCCTTTAGCCGGCAGCAACCAGCGCGTGCGGATCGAGCATTGGCGCGTTGCTCAACAACAAGCCAAGACCGCGGCTGCCAGCATGATGGTTCTTGAGTGCCCGTACGAAGGAATACCTTATTTTTGGACCTATCATTACGGTGTGCGTTACGAATTTTTTGGACAGATTCCGCAGCCGATGGAGTTATATGTGGATGGTGATGTTGAGCAGCCCAAATTTATTGCTGCTTACCTTGCTGAAGATGGCCGATGCACGGCGTTTTTCGCTGCCAATCGTGAAAGTGAGACTGCCAGCCTCCTTGATTATATGGGACGTGAAGGTCCGCCTTCTTCAAAGACTTTTGAGGCTATGTTAAAAGCTGCTTGATTTTCCAGTCGTCCGAGATCCACGGAAGAGCGACCGAGCGAACGGTAATTGTTATGCAAAACGTTGATGTACACGCGGAAGGACCGGTTGCGCGAAGCCTCGAACATCAAACGGCAAAGTTGCCGTCTGATCTTTTTCTGTGGGCCGCCACCGGATCGATCATTGCCTCGCTCTTGCTCAAAGTGACCAACAATAAACATGACTCTATGTTTATAGGGCAATGGGCTCCGACCTTTTTACTTTTGGGCATCTATAATAAATTAGTTAAACAGCACGGTTCTGACCGCATGGAGCAATGAGCTAAGCGTTGTTTAGCAGAACCAAGCCAACTGAATTTTTGTATAGCCTAACTCGCTTCAGTCCGCCTTCCTCTAGGACACGCCAAGAAAAATTCTCGTCCGTGAACGATGCCGGGAGATTCGGATCTCAGGATGGCAATGCGGAGTCAATGGTAGCCAATAGTTGGTCGGGCGAAAATGGCTTCTCGAGCAGTTCTTGAAATCCGATTCCCACGATGAGATCGCGCTCATGTTTGTGAGCCGTCATCGCTACAACTGGAACGCTACCGCCCGCATAGCGATCGAGCGACCGAATATCGGCCAACAATTCAAATCCGTTTCGGCCGGGCATGGCAAGGTCGGAGAGCACCACGTTGGGATGAATCTCGCGGACTAACCGCAACCCCTCGATGGCATTTTTAGCAGAGAAAACCTGTGCTCCGTGTTCGGCCAGAAATCTGGCGATCAACAGCCGAATGTCTGGGTTGTCGTCTACCACGACGATTTTAATATTCAGCAGGAATGGCGGACTTCCGGGCATAGAGTCAAAGGTCAACTCCATCTTTAAGTTCGCCTTAGCCCTGCAAACGGACCTCTGACCGACGGAATTTGTTTAATGTCAGGCTGACAGCAAACGGACATGCCATGGTAGCTCTGGTTTGGGCATCATTATCCGGCAACTGATAGAAACGAGCTTTCCAAGATCCTGTCGGAGTGCTCACAGTCAGAGGAAGCACAAAAATAGAGAGTAAGGTCCCGCTCGCGGTTTTAAGGCCCGCTTCCTGAAAAACCAAAGTTATTTTAAGGCATCAAACTTTGCTCGGTAGGCGGCACAGCCCTGCTCGACAATCGGCAGCGCACTATCCACCGGCAGAAGGTCTTCCACTATTACTTTCTTATTTTCCAGCGCTTTGTAATCTTCGAAAAACCGTTTGAGCACGGCCAGCCGGTGCGCAGGGAGGTCATATATTTGCTGGTACCCATCAAATTCGGGATCGTTAGCATGAACGGCGATGATCTTGTGGTCAGCTTCCTGGCGATCTCTCATTTTTATTAGCCCGATAGCGCGAGCCTTAACCAGGGTCAGAGGAAAGACCGGAGAGGAAGCGAGAACCAGAGCATCCAACGGATCTCCATCTTCCCCTAGAGTTTGAGGGATAAAACCATAGTTTGCCGGATAATGTACCGCCGAGTAGAGAACGCGATCCAGTTTCAATAATCCCGTCTTTTTATCCATCTCATATTTATTTGAACTGCCCATCGGGATTTCGATTATTACGTTGAAGCATCGCGGAACATCCTCGCCGGGGTCGACAATATGCCACGGGCTGCTGGCGTTTTCGGGAGTGATGGGCATAGGTTTTCGCCTCTGTGCTGTCCAAATAATTTCTTATCTCTTGCACCAATGCCGTCCGAGGCTTTGGGAAAAATGACGCGGCTTTTGTCGCCAAATCTTACGCCCAAGCGGCTCCGCTGCTATTCTCAGTTTACGGGTCTGACGATCAATGCAGGACACAATGTCCTGCACCGCTTCTCTGCCGCCGAATGCTTCGGGCGTTTTCTCTAGCTCAGCTCGCAGGACGATCAAATCGTGATCGAGCCCAATCCGGTCTTGCAATTTAGAAAGCCGTGAAATCATTCGATGTAGTTGCTTAGGCCAGACCGGTTCCAGAAATTGAAGTTCGTAATAGAGATTTTTAGTGCGAATACGCCAACGATGGTAGGCGCTATCCTTACCCGTCTGGATCGCGGTTTTCATTCGTCGACGGCCCTGTCGATAGACACGTCGGATCCCCGTCTCGATGATCTCCTCATCGGTTCCGCGAAACTTCAGTTGTTGAAAGCTTCGTCTGGTCTGCTCCAGGCGCTGCTTTACCTCAGTGATATGTGGTTCCTTAGCTTTTGCACGTTCCACGCGCTTTTCTAAAACGGGAAGGACTGCCTGGAGCGCTCGCCGGTCGAATTCGTCACTGACAGGCAGTGCTTTCAGCGTGTCTCGCGCAACTTCAGAATCTCGGGCAAAAGACAAAAGCCGAGCGGCGGTTCTAAGCCGCTCGTTCTCGCGATCAAAGAATACGGTCCCGACAGCAGGTCGGATCAAACGTAACAAAGCTCGCAGCCGTTTGATAGTCGTGCGGATTCGATGAATCGGCTGGTGTTGATTTCGCGATCGCACTGAGTCATCGGTGACCGAGTCAATGAGAGCGTCTGCGTTCCGCAGCAGGGCTCGCCTCAACGTTTCGTGCCGACGGAGTGAAACGTTCGGTGATTTCATATCATTTCCGTTCGCTCCGGAAATACCCGTCGGACTCGCGAAAATAGGGCGACGTGGAGCTTTACCTTGGTGCTACAGGTGTGCTCACTCAACTCGCCGTGAGAGGCGCGTAGGAAACTGCGTTGAACTGGTCCAGACGCTCAATGCTCTCTTAAGAAGTCTGGCTCCCCTACCACGAACCGGGAGGGTCGCTGGGTCAATCGCTGAGAAAAGGCTGAACAACGTTCCATCGCTACCGCTGTTGGCGCAACGGAGTAACTTATGGACGGTATCCAACGATTTGTTCTGGAGCGATCTCATTCGATTGCGGCCGAGCCGACCGATAGCTTAATTCTCGGTTTCGGAAACACAATCGGGGAGGACCCTGACAAAAGCGTAGGTTGGAAAAAAATTCGAGGCTAAGACACCCGATCATCGGCGGCGAACTCTGTAGCGCGAAGACAGAATGAGCCGCTCGAAAATTCGCTATTTTCCCACCGTTAAACCGTCACGGTCCGATCGGTGACCAAAGAACGGGTGCATTGGTTGCTGCCGATGGGACCATCGATTGGCTTCTCGCACGTGGAATATGTCCGGGCGGTATTTGCGATTGAGCAAGCGCGATCTCTCGCTTAACCGCGAACACAGGCCGATGAAACGTCAGTCGCTACCGCTATTATGAAGGCAATGCGCGTGGTTCAAAAAAGCGCTAAGACTGTCGGCGCGCACATTCGCGAAGGCCGTTTCCAGCGGAGCCTTGCTTTGTTAGCGGGCGCTTCCAGTCTGCTGGGCGGGGCGGAGGTAACCTACGAACATTACAAAGGCAGTTACGGCAGCCGCGTCATGTACAGTCCGGTCGTTCTCGGCGGGGCCATGACCGTGGCCGGACTTTGGGGCGCGTTCAGCCGGACAGCAGCGCGCACGCTTCTTCGCTGGGTGTCGCTAACTACCATGCTCGATGGCTTGCTCGGTTTCTTTTTTCATATCCGAGGGATTGCGCGCAAGCCCGGTGGATGGCGGCTTCCCATCGCTAATTTGATCATGGGTCCGCCAATCTTTGCTCCTCTCCTTTTCGCGGTCAGCGCTTATTTAGGGCTGGTCGCCTCTTTTCTCCGTCCGGAAGACTCACCGCCGAACGGCAAATTGAAATTCCGGGCAAAAAAGCGTCGCGGAGCATGGGAGACGGAACTGCCTTATGGACGTTTTCAAAAGCATCTCGCGGTTGCCACAATCGTCGGAACATTCTGCAGTGGGTTTGAGGCCCTTTATTCGCACTACAAAAACAATTTCAAATATAAGGTGCAATGGAGCCCGGTCATTTTGACTCCGTTATTAATGGGCGCCGCCGGAGCATCGATTAAGAGCGCGCCTATTGCCAAAACCTGGCTTCCAGCATTCTCATTGTTAGCCATGCTGAATGGAATAACCGGTTTCTTTTATCATGTTCGCGGTGTGTTTCGCCGGCCCGGCGGTCGAAAGATGTTGCTCTATAACACAATCTACGGACCTCCCATTTTTGCTCCGTTGCTGTTTGCCGCCTGCGGCTTCGTCGGGCTGCTCGCAAGCCTGATGCGGAGGGAGCGCAAGTGATGAACCAGCCAATTCCTTACGATCCGGAATCGAATCAACCAATCGGTCCGCTGGAGCAACCGGGTTACTATCCGGGTTTTCGGACTCTGGATCAGCAAAGTTTCTGGGACGCGGCAACTCGAAGGACGGTATTGCAAAGGGTAGGGGAAGCACCTTCCGTGCAATTCTTTAGTGCTCGCGAAGCGGAACTCTTGGAGATCATCTGCGATCACGTGCTCCCACAGAGTGATCGGGTCCATGACCGTCACATTCCGATTGTACCCTTTATCGACGAGCGTTTATACACAGGCCGCACGCCGGGATACCGGCATGAAGGCATGCCCGCGGACGGCGATGCCTACAAGCTGGGACTAGGTGCCATCGAACAAATGGCGGCTGAAATCTTCCATCAATCGTTCTTCGACCTCGAATGGTCCAAACAGGAGGAGATCTTAAAATCGATCCACGACGGAAAGCCGGCGGGTGCACTCGAGATCTGGGAGCGAATGCCAGTCGAACGATTCTGGGTCCTTTTGGTGCAAGACTGCGTCGAAGTCTATTACGCTCATCCTTGGGCGTGGGACGAGATCGGATTTGGCGGTCCAGCGTATCCGCGGGCCTACGTGCGATTGGAGAATGGGGAGCCGGAACCATGGGAAGTCGAGGAGCAGCGCTACACTTGGGCTGGCCCTCCCGAGGCGCTATCGGATCTCGCCGATCCGGAAGTGGCAGCGCATCGGCATCATCCTGCTGTGGGCCAAAGCGGCACTCACTAGAAAACTATGTTATTCAAAGCGCCAATTGGTGGCCCTTTCCAGCCGAATTCGCCAGGACATCACTCGGTGGGGCCGATGCAGCGTCTCCCAAGAACGATGCGCCGGTTTGGAGAACGGGAACCAATCGATTATCTCATCGTTGGAGTCGGCGCAGCTGGCGGCGTGCTTTTGCAACGCTTGGCGCGAGCCGGATTTAAGGTGGTGGGCTTGGAGGCCGGTCCGTTCTGGGACACAGAAAGAGACTGGGTAAGCGATGAGGCCGGCTCTCACAAACTTTACTGGTTAGACACGCGAATCGTTGGCGGGGCTAATCCTTTGGCGCTCGGAGCAAATAATTCGGGCAAAGGGGTCGGCGGGAGCACGGTCCACTGGGCCGCTTTCACGCCGCGGTTTCATCCTTCAGATTTTCAGATCTTTACCCAGGACGGGGTTGGCGCGGACTGGCCCATCTCCTACACGGACCTGAAACCGTACTACGAATTAATGGAAATGGAGATTGGAGTGGCTGGTCCCGCTTGGTTTCCCTGGGGAGATCCCCATGGTTATGCTCTTGGCCCGCATCCAATGGGCGGCGTCGGTAACGTATTGATTAAAGGTTGCACCAAACTGGGAATCCCGGTTAGTGCGGGCGGCCCGGTAGCCATTCTTTCCGGTTCTCGCGGAAAGCGTCCTCATTGCATTTATCGTGGATATTGTATCCAAGGCTGTAAAGTTGGCGCAAAGGCCAGCACGCTGATCACCCATGTGCCCGACGCTCTTTCGCACGGCGCCGAAATCCGGGATCTTTGTATGGCTGCCCGTATCCATGTGAATGACGAAAACCGAGTTACCGGAGTTACTTACTTTGACCGAGAAGGTCGCGAACACTTTCAAGCGGCCCGCGCGGTGATTGTCAGCGGTTACTCGATCGAAACGCCGCGATTACTGTTGAATTCCGCTTGCGACCGGTACCCATCGGGTCTGGCGAATTCCAGTGATACGGTCGGACGGTACCTGATGGCGCAGGCCGGCAATGTGATATTAGGCAGGTTCCAGGATCCGATTCGCATGTACAAAGCCCCACCTGCGCATGCCCTCACAGAAGAATTTTACGAGACTGACCCCAAGCGCGGGTTTGCGCGAGGCTTTGCTATCCAGACCGTAGGTCCGTTACCGATCGCATTCGCGAAGCAAATGATCGCGGCGCGCGGTGCCTGGGGCTGGGGATTGAGGAGAGTCATGATGGATTACAACCATTGGGCTGCCCTCGGATTGCTCGGCGAGATTCTACCTTGGCCGGATAACCGGGCGACATTGGCCAAGGAGAAGGATCGCTTCGGTCTGCCGGTCGCTCACGTGAGCTTTAACCTGCGCGATAATGATAAGAAACTCATCGAGTACGGGAAAAATAAAGTGATGGAGGTGATGTACGCTGCGGGTGCGGAAGAAGTCGTACAGGAGGCGCGATATGCCCATCTGGTTGGCGCCGCTCGCATGGGTCGGAACCCAGCCGCATCGGTTACCGACGGCTATGGCCGCACGCACGACGTCGCTAACCTGTTCGTGTGCGACGGCAGTCTGCTGCCAACGCAGGGCTCTGCTAACCCGGGCCTGACGATTATGGCACTCGCAGCTCGGACCGCCGATTACCTGATCAGCCAAGGCGAAACGGTTTTCACCAGCAACCGCCGAGATGCCTCCCCACCGCCCGTTCGGCAAAATCTATCGCCAGCCGCAACGCGGCATCGGGGAGTGCCTCGTCTCGGATGAATCTGCGTGCTGGATATCGGATTCCAATGCCGACTGGAAGGCACGAGGCTCAAAGAGATTCCCAGAAGCCAGACACTATGACGAGACAAGCATTGCCCACCTGGTTAGTAGATATCCAAGGGCTGTAGAAATCCGCTGTAAAGAATATCTGAGGTAAATATGTGGGGCATCATACCAGCCGCCGGTGAAGGTAAACGAATTCAGCCGCTGGCATTTTCCAAGGAGCTATTGCCAGTTGGTTTTGACCAGCGGGACGAACGAAAGAAACCACGAGCAGTCAGCGAGTTTATTGTCGAACGCTTGATTGTGGGAGGAGCCGTCAAAATCTGTTTTGTTATCTCGCCGAATAAAGGCGATATCGTCCGTTACCACGCGCAAGGCACCCCGCACGCGCTTTTCGTTTATGTGGTTCAACCACAACCGCTCGGTCTCTGCGACGCCGTCTTTCGACCGGCCCGATTGATCGCGTCGAACGAACAAGTACTAATTGGGCTACCCGATACGGTCTGGTTTCCGACTGACGGATTTTGTTTTCTACCGGATGATCAGCTTTCCCTTCTCTTATTTCCGGTTCGATCGCCGAAGTATTTTGACGCCGTGGTACTAAATTCACAAAAGGAGATTCAAAAGATAGAGGTAAAACAGGAGAATCCGACCACTGACTGGATTTGGGGCGCCATCAAAATGAGTGGAGCGATCTACCATGATCTTCGGCGACTTTGGATTGACCGACAGCAACAGGATGAGTTTTTAGGAACCCTCATCAACGCATGGATTGCCAATGGAGGCCGTGGGTATGGAGTTCAGAAGGGTCTTGATTATTTAGACGTGGGCACGGTCGATGGTTTTCATCTGGCATTTTCCCAATTGATGCAGGGGAACTCAATTTTTGGCTCGTCAACAGAGAAATAGTTCTGATGGCTATCAGAGAAACAAGTCCTGGAACGGCCATAAGTTTGTCCGATAATCAGCATCTGCGAATTCTAAGCGTCGCTTATCCCTTTGCCGCGGTCAGGACCGATTCGGTAGGCGGAGCCGAGCAAATCCTACGACAACTGGATCGGGCGCTGGTTCATAGCGCTCACGACTCACTGATGATCGCGTTGGCAGGCTCCAACATCAGCGGAACCTTACTTGAGATTCCAACAATCGATGGCGAAATCACTTCGGCAGTCCGGCAAAAGACCTATAATTTTCTCCGCGACATCATTGCTAAAGCGTTCGTCGAGTTCGACCCGCATCTCGTACACCTGCATGGCGTAGACTTCTTCCAATACTTGCCTGCTGACGATCGACCGGTGCTGGTGACCCTCCATCTTCCCGTCAGTTATTACCCGCCCTGGATCTTTGAATTGAGACGGAAACAGACCTATTTAATCGGAGTGTCCCAACCGCAATACCGGACGTTTCCGAACGTAAACAATATGTTACCTCCGATCGAAAATGGGGTGCCGTCGCTTTTCGAGCAGCCCAAGCCCAAGCGAAATTACACGGTTTGCTTGAGTCGCATCGCTCCCGAAAAGAATAGTCATGCGGCACTTCAAGCGGCCCGGCAAGCGGACGTGGATTGTTTCCTCGCCGGCAAAGTTTTCAATTACCGGGAACATCAGGATTACTTTACTCGCGAGGTGAAGCCTTTACTGGATCAGCGCCGTCGTTTCATTGGCGTCGTCGGCGAACCACAGAAATGGGAGTTATTGGCAGCGGCCCGCTGCCTTTTGCAGCCCAGTTTGGCAGAAGAAACTAGCTCCCTCGTTGCGATGGAGGCTTTAGCTTGTGGTACGCCGGTTATCGCCATGCGCTCCGGCGCGTTGCCTGAGATCGTTGAAGAAGGAAAAACCGGATTCTTGGTCAAATCGACTGACGAAATGGCAGACGCTATCAGCAAAGCAAAAAGGCTGAGCGCTCAAGACTGTCTCAACGCGGCGCGCCATCGCTTTTCTCTCGAGAAGATGACTGACCGATATTTAAAACTTTATCATCAATTAGTCCGCCTGTAGATGAGTTCGGCTCTGGAACTTTCTATTGCCATAAATCTGGAAGATCTGCTTTCCATCGAAGGCCAGTGGCAGGAGCTTTGGCTGGACAGTCCCTGTGGTACTCCTTTTCAATCTCCAGCTTGGCTAATTCCTTTTGTGCGGATTTTCTCGCCGGCAGAAATCAGAGTACTTCTGATTTGGCGAAAAGATCAGTTAGTGGGTCTGTTTCCATTTTGGATTGAACGCGGTTTCGGACCGTTCACGATTAAAATTCTTGGTCACGGTATCTCTGACTACCTTGACGCCTTAGGTCGAGAAGCAGAATGGCACAACCTTCCTCCGTTGATTGAAGCTTGGCTAAACCAAGAGCTTGGTAGCGAGGGATCCGTTGAATTCGGTCAACTGAAACAAAATGCATTGTTGGCTTCTGTTCCCCGAGCCGGCATATTCGAAGAAGAAACCTCGTGGGGCGAAGTCTGCCCGGTAGTTCCGCTCCGAGGCGAACGAACGGCTGCCGTTGTACCATCAGCCCTTAGATCCAATCTTGAATCGGTTTTTCGGCAAGCTGAGAAAAGCGGCCGCCCGCTCGACTTCGAGATCGCCAACGATGATTCTTTCGAGGAAGCGATCACACTGCTCTACCACTTGCACACCAAACGGTGGCAACGACGAGGATCTGCGGGCATTTTTGCTACAAAACAGCAGCGCGATTTTTACCGCCAAGCCTTCAAATCGCTCCACGCGGCTGCGGCAATCAAAATATTTGTTCTTCGGCTAGGCGGGAATCCTGTCGCCGCATTGGTAGCATTCATCCACAAGCGGATCCTATATTATTATATAGGTGCGTTCGATCCGGACTATGCAAAATTTAGCCCAGGAAATCTAATCATTCTGCGTGCGATCGAATTTGCCGGTCGGGCGGGATGTCATTCGTTCGATTTTCTGCGAGGCCGGGAGGCATATAAATATCGCTGGGGTGCCCGTGACCAAGAAACGGTGATCCGCAAGCTTCGTCGTTCCCCCAAGGAACCTGGGAACGGGCAGTAACCGGAAAGTGATGGGAAAATCAGATCTTGCTCCTTATTTAGTGATTTTTGGTGGCTAGCCATACTGCTCATGGCCAGCGGTTCTCGTAACGTTCTGACAATCGGCAAGTGATGAGGACGGCAAATTTACCCTGGACGCTTGCGGTGCATTGTCGCTTAAGGCTCTTTGTAGAGTCCACCAAGCCAGTTTTCGCTGGCCATTCACTGTGCTGAGTCCGAGATGGTATTCACGGTGGTCGATCCGGCCTCCGTCTTCAGTCATTTCAATGCAGGCATATTCATAGGACAGATCCCGGACACAATACCAATAGAGCCGCTCTGCGGGGGCAAGCAGGGCTTCTGACAGTCGTTGCGATTGTTCGATAAAGCCGCCCAACTTCGGTGAATTCCCCCTGCAGGTGGCGTATCCGGATTCGGTAATCCAGACCGGCCGGCCTTTGCAAGAGGGAATGATGGACTCGATTTTAGCGGACCATCCCCTCCAGTGGTCCGGCCAATCCCACCAGTAGCTGGAATCGGTCCACATCCCGGGAAAAGCATGAATCGCGATGACGTCGATGCAGTCGAGTGCTCCCTTGTGTTCCAGAGTTGCTAACCAATGATGATCAATGGGAATCATCCCGCCCAAAATCGTTTGTTGCCCGAGATGTTTCGCCCAGTAGGCCGCTGCCGCGATCATCTCGGCGAACTTCGACCAATCCGGATCGTATTGGGCAAAATTCCATTTCAACCGATTGTTGGGCTCGTTCCACAATTCCAGGCTGTCAAACTGACCACCGTATCGATTGACGATCTCATCCACAAAATCAGCAAAGTCCAGCAACCGGCGCGGAGGACCGGAACACGAGCCGCTCTCGGAAAGCGACGGCGGTGTATGCCACAGTGAGAGTAACACTTTCAGACCGGCATCGGAGAGGGTCCGCATCTGAAGGTCATACCACCGTTTGCCACCGGGCCGGTGATAGTCGGCCCAGGAGATGCCAGTCCGCAGATGCTGAACGCCGAGTTCCGCTAAGTCGCGAACGGTGGCCCGTAACAAGGGTCTGTCTTCGAATTGAAACCATTGGGAGACGCCGATCCTCTCTCGAGTTGGTGCGCCCTTCCAGCGGTTATGAAAGTGGTTCACCTAATTATTCGTAGACAGAAGACAAGTGGTCGGAACCTAACCGCTCAATCCTACTAACCCTGATAGCTTTATCAGGCTTTTCTAGTAGTCCAGGGTTAAACCGGTTGGGCGAAACTTTTCGGGAGTGATCAAAAGAAACTCCAACTGCATGAACACTAATGAAGCAAAAAATTCTGATTACAGGCGGAGCGGGATTCATCGGGTCGCATGTTGCGGACGAGTTGGTAAAACATGGCTACTCCGTTCGGGTGCTGGATTCGCTGCTACCGCAAGTTCACGGCGAAGGGCGGTTGCGCCCTACCTACTTGGATCCGGCCGTTGAGTTAATTCGCGGTGATGTGAGAGACGCGGCGGCATTGGATCGCGCTCTCGAGGGAATCCATGCGGTCTTTCATCTGGCGGCGGCGGTGGGTGTCGGTCAGAGCATGTATGAAATAGTTCGCTACACTAGCATCAATAACGGGGGCACCGCTGCGCTACTTGAGGCGATTGCCAAACGTCCGATTCATCGGTTGGTAGTCGCCTCCAGTATGAGCATTTATGGAGAGGGCCTTTATAAAAATGCCGCCGGTATTTCGATGGTGGTGAACGAACGGCCCCTAGAGCAACTAAAGGAACGGCGCTGGGAGCTTTATTCGGAGGATGGAAAGCAATTGCAGCCGGTGGCGACTCCGGAAACTAAAGCACCAGCCCTGTCGTCCATCTATGCGCTGTCGAAATACGATCAAGAACGTATGTGTCTAACCATTGGAAGAGCTTACGAGATCCCTACCGTCGCGCTTCGCTTCTTCAACGTTTATGGGAAGCGTCAATCTCTTTCTAATCCCTATACAGGAGTTCTAGCAATCTTCGCTTCCCGACTTCTAAATAACCAACCGCCTCTTATTAACGAAGACGGTCATCAAAAAAGAGACTTCGTCAGCGTGCAGGACGTAGCCCGCGCCTGTCGCCTTGCTCTGGAATGCCCGAACGCCCCAGGGCAAGCCATTAACATTGGGAGCGGCCAAGCCGTGTCCGTTTTGGAAGTGGCGGATCTTTTGGCCGAGATGTTAGAACGGAAAAATGTCGGACGCACCATTACCTTGCACTACCGTAAGGGCGATATCCGTCATTGTTTCGCCGATATCGATTTGGCTCGGAAGCTCTTGGGATATGAGCCTCAGGTAAAGCTCCAAGCGGGGATGGTCGATTTCGTGGAGTGGCTGGAGGGTCAATCCGCGGTAGATCATCTGTTAAAAGCCCGAGACGAATTATTAACGAGGGGGCTAGCGATTTGAAATCCGCCTTATTAAAGAAGCGTAATAAGATCGTCTTGATCACTGGCGGAGCCGGTTTCGTCGGAACGAACTTAGCAAACCATTTCCTCTCGCGGGGTTATCGGATCCGGATCTTTGACAATCTCTCCCGCAAAGGGGTCGACCAAAATCTTCAGTGGATTTTAGATCGCGGTGGCGATCAGGTTGAATTTTTGCCTGGCGATGTCCGAGATTTTCATGACATACGAGAGGCCGTTTCTGGAGTCGACCTGATTTACCATCTCGCTGCTCAGGTGGCAGTGACTAGCAGTCTGCTCGGGCCAGTCGAAGATTTTGAAATTAATACGCGCGGAACATTGAACGTCCTGGAAGCAATACGCGGACAAGTGCAATCCCCACCTCTGATTTACACTTCTACCAATAAAGTATATGGCGGTCTCCATGATCTTATTCTGCGCGAAAAGACGACGCGTTATTTCGCCCCGAATAGTCGATACCGGTCGATTTCTGAAAACCGACAGTTAGACTTTCACAGTCCTTATGGCTGTTCTAAGGGAGCGGCCGATCAATACGTGCGAGACTATGCGCGCAGTTTTGGTCTTCGAACGATCGTGTTTCGCATGAGTTGCATCTACGGACCGCACCAATTCGGCAATGAGGATCAAGGTTGGGTGGCTCATTTCCTGATCCGAGCCTCACAAGGCGAGCCAATCACGATTTATGGCGACGGCAAGCAGGTGCGCGATATCTTGTTTGTCGAAGATTTAGTCGAGGCCTGCTACCTGGCCTATCAAAACATCGACAGGCTCGCCGGCAGTGTTTTTAACATGGGTGGCGGCGCGCACAATACGATTAGTTTGTTGGAGTTGTTAAAGGTAATCCGGGATATCACTGGCTCGACGCTAAAGACAAGTTTTGCCAATGCCCGGGAAGGAGACCAGCGCTACTATGTGAGTGATACCAGCGCTTTTACCAGCCGGACCGGCTGGAGCGCCAAGGTCGGCATTGGTCAGGGAATCAACAAACTGTATGCCTGGATCGTCAAAAACCGGGCAGCTCAGTCAGAACCCAGTTTAGTGAGGGCAGCGGCATGAACCATGGAGAGATGCGAGCCGCGGTTCTGATTGAACCAAAATGTTTTTCGCTGCGCTACGTCCCACGGCCTGAGGTGGGGTCTCAACAAGTTTGCGTTCGGCTGGAAGGCTGTGGCGTTTGCGCCTCAAACCTGTCTCCGTGGGAAGGGAAATCTTGGTTCTCCTACCCGATGGAACCGGGTGCGCCCGGGCACGAGGCGTGGGGGAGAGTGTATAGCGTCGGACAGAAGGCGACACGATTTAGTCCAGGTGATCGGGTTGGTTTGTTGTCCCTGCACGCCTTCGCCGAGTACGACGTAGCCGACGAAACTGCGGTGGTGAAATTGCCGAAGGACTCTGATAGCAACGCGTTTCCGGCCGAACCCCTAGGCTGCGCGATGAATGTTTTTCATCGAGCCAAGATAAAGCGAGGTCAGCGGATCGCGATTGTAGGAATTGGTTTTCTGGGCGCAACCGTTTTGCAGTTGGCCACCTCTGTCGGCGCGACCGTGATTGCAATAACTCGGCGGACAGACACGCTGCAATTGGCCAAGAGTTACGGGGCGAGCGAATGCCTTGTGATGAACGATCACGCTCGAGTTATCGACCAAGTAAAACAAATCACGGGAGGGCGATTCTGTGACGTCGTGATTGAGGCGGCGGGAAAACAATGGCCGCTCGACTTAGCGGCCGAAATCACTGCGGAACGAGGCAGACTGATCATAGCAGGTTATCATCAAGATGGTCCTCGCCAGGTGAATATGCAGCTTTGGAATTGGCGTGGAATTGACGTTGTCAACGCGCATGAACGCGATCCGGAAATCTACCGGCAGGGGATGCAAGCTGCCGCTGAAGCGGTTGCGAGCGGCCGGCTCAATCCTGCGCCGTTATACACGCATCGTTACCCTTTGGATCAGATCGGTGATGCATTCGAGACTGCACTGAAGCGTCCCGAGGGCTTTATGAAAGCCCTGGTAATGTTTTGAACGATGTTCCCCAAAACGATCTTGATGACGACCGACACGGTCGGCGGAGTGTGGAACTACAGCCTTCAACTCTCCCAGCAGTTGAGCGCGCGCGGAGTAAGAATCGCTCTCGCCACTATGGGAGAGATACCCTCCCGCGGTCAAAACGAGGCGGTAAAAAAGATTTCGAACCTGGTTTTATTCAGCAGCAGCTATCGCCTGGAATGGATGGAAGACCCGTGGGACGATGTGGCTGCGGCAGGCGCTTGGTTACTCAAACTGGAGAGGAAGGTGCAGGCCGACATCATCCACTTAAACGGCTATGCCCACGGTGCGCTGGCTTGGAAAGCGCCGGTATGCACCGTGGCCCATTCCTGCGTCTTAAGCTGGTGGGAAGCAGTGCTGCATCAGCCTGCGCCGGCGTCATGGTCTCGCTATCGCGCTGTCGTGTCGGAGGGTATCCGGTGCAGCGATCGTTTGGTAGCTCCCTCGAACGCCATGCTAAATGCGCTCCAAAAGTTTTATGGCTGCTTGCCCCCCGCCTCGGTGATTTACAACGGGGTTGCCTCGGAGCGATTCCGTCCCGCGGAAAAGTGGCCAATGGTATTCAGCGCGGGACGGATATGGGATAAAGCAAAAAACATCGAAGCAATCGCCCAGTGCGCAGCGGTACTACCTTGGCGATTCGTGATCGCCGGCGAAGGGAGCCTCCCTGGTCAAATGCCGAACAACGTGGTGTTGATCGGAAAGGTGTCTTCAGAGGTAATTGCTCACTATATGTCGTTCGCTTCCATTTACTGTCTGCCCGCGCGATATGAGCCGTTCGGGCTCTCGGTCCTGGAGGCAGCGCTTTCCGGATGTGCCCTCGTTCTCGGAGATATTGAATCGTTACGCGAACTATGGGAGGGAGCCGCAGTCTTTGTTTCTCCCGATGATAAAACTGCCCTGGAGCGAGAGCTTAAAAGGCTGATGGAAAATGAGGGGCATCGAAAAGCGCTCGGTAAGCTTGCGCGCCGCCGCGCTAGACGTTTTACGGCGGAACGAATCGCTTCGGCCTACCTGCGACTATACCGCCAGATGCTGCCTTGGACCCGATCGAGTCTTTCTCTGTCTGCCTTCAAAGGAAGGCAAAACCTCCAGACGCGTTTTAGGGACAGCAGTCGATGAGATTCGTCCTTTTTTATCATTCCTTGGTTTCAGACTGGAATCACGGGAATGCCCACTTTCTTCGGGGCATCGCTGCAGAATTATTGGAGCGGGGACATCGGGTCGACATCTTTGAGCCGGCCAATGGTTGGAGCTTACAGAATCTGCGCGCAAGCTTTGGTGAAGCGCCGTTGAAAGCGTTCGCCAATGCTTACCCAACGTTAACTTCTACCTCCTATCACCATCTGAACCTAAAAAAAGTGTTAGCGGACGCCGATGTGGTGATTGTCCACGAATGGAATAATCCTGAGTTAGTTGCTGCGATCGGAGCGGAACGCCAGTTCGCTGGTTTCACGCTTTTCTTTCATGACACGCATCACCGAGCAGTCACCGCCCGGGCACAGATGCAGGCTTACGATCTGCGATTCTACGACGGTGTTTTAGCTTACGGCCGGATACTCACGGAACTCTATTTGCAAGTGGGGTGGACGAGAAGAGCTTGGACCTGGCATGAAGCAGCGGATATTCGAATTTTCCGGCCGCTGCCGGAGATTCGCCAGACAGAGGATGTCGTCTGGATCGGCAATTGGGGTGACGATGAACGGGACGCAGAGCTCAGTGAGTTTTTCATTCAACCGGTGAAAGCGCTGGGCTGTAAGGCAGCGGCCTATGGAGTCAGATACCCAGCCGAGGCGCTAGAGCATCTGGCGGACGCGGGAATCGGGTTTCGCGGGTGGGTTCCGAACTTCCAGGTGCCGCAGGTTTTCGCAACGGCTCGGGTGACAGTGCATATTCCTAGGCGCCCTTACGTACAAGCCCTACCGGGAATCCCGACCATTCGACCCTTCGAAGCATTGGCCTGCGGGATACCGCTAGTAACCTCTCCTTGGCTTGACAGCGAGGGCTTATTTACGGCCGGTAAAGACTATGCCCTGGCTCGGAGTGGAAAGGAAATGACCCAGTACTTGGGCGCAGCCCTCGCGGATCCACGGTCGGCCCGAGAGCGAGCAGCGAACGGATTAAAGACGATTCGAGCGCGGCACACCTGTGCTCATCGCGTTGACCAGCTTTTGGAGATCTGCGAAGGGCTTGCCCAATGAAGAAGCGCTTCAGTTTCGCTTTTTTTGGATCCAGCCTAGTGTCGGCTTTTTGGAACGGAGCGGCCACTTACTACCGTGGCATTATCCACGCCCTCTATCGGCTGGGTCATTCGATCACCTTTTTCGAACCGGATGCACTGGATCGCCAACAGCACCGAGATATTGCCGATCCCCCGTGGGCAAAGGTCGTGGTATATCCGCCCACCTTCTCTGGAATGCAGGCGGCGCTTAATCAGGCTCGGGAAGCTAACGTAATCGTCAAGACCAGCGGCGTCGGAATCTTTGATGAAGAGCTCGAAGCGGCGGTGCTGGTTTTAAAAAAGCCGGACAACGTCGTCCTGTTCTGGGATGTGGACGCGCCGGCGACTCTCGATCGAGTACTACAGGACGAGCAGGATCCCTTTCGTCAGCTGATCCCGCGATTCGATGCGGTGATGACCTATGGAGGCGGAGAGCCAGTGATTCAAGCCTATGAAAGTTTAGGAGCCAAACTCTGCGTCCCCATTTATAATGCTTTAGATCCCTCCGTGCATACCCCCGTCGCCCGGGACGAGAGCTTTGCTGCGGACCTTTCATTTTTAGGAAACAGATTGCCTGATCGGGAGGTTAGGGTAGACGAATTCTTCCTTCGAGCTGCCCAACTGTCTCCGCGCTATCGGTTTTTGTTAGGAGGCAGCGGATGGAAAGATAAATCACTTCCTCAAAACGTGAAATATGTAGGTCACGTCTATACCGAATACCACAATGTCTTCAATTGCTCGCCGCGAGCCGTCCTGAATATTAATCGCGCCAGCATGGCGCGTTACGGATTTTCACCGCCGACTCGCCTCTTTGAAGTTGCCGGCGCCGCTGCGTGTCTGATCACCGACGAGTGGGTCGGACTCGAACATTTTCTTCGGCCAGGCCATGAGGTATTGGTCGCGCAAAATGGTGCAGAAGTCGCAACGATTTTGCAGCAGTTAGACGCGGGGCAGGCGAACCGGATTGGTCAGGCTGCTCGCGCCAGAGTGCTCGCAGAACACACTTATCAGCACCGGGCGAGTCTTGTTGAAAGAACGCTGCAAGAACTGGCTCTATGAGACTAGTCGTACTGGGCCTTTCGATTACTTCGTCCTGGGGAAACGGCCATGCTACTACCTACCGTGCGTTACTGAGTGCATTGAATGAGCTCGGCTGTGATATCCTGTTTCTTGAGCGCGATCTGCCTTGGTATGCGGCAAACCGGGATGCGCCCAACCTGCCTTTCTGCCGAATTGAGCTGTATCAAGATCGCGAAGATCTGCGTTTGCGTTTCGGCGAAACGATACGATCGGCAGACGCAGTGCTCGTGGGGTCTTATGTACCGGACGGGGTGGCCGTGGGGGAATTGGTGAACGCCACGGCCGAAGGAGTCACTGCATTCTATGACATCGATACTCCTGTCACCCTGGCAAAATTGCAACGCGGTGACGACGAGTATCTCAGCCGGAAACTAATCCGAAAATATAACGTCTATTTTTCTTTTACCGGTGGTCCCATCTTAGATCAGCTGGAACGCAAATATGGTTCTCCAGCAGCTCGCCCCCTTTACTGCTCCGCCGATGATCGCTTCTACTATCCGGAGTCGCTGCCGGAACGCTGGGCGCTGGGTTACCTCGGTACCTATAGTCCGGATAGACAGAACGGTGTGGAGCAGTTCCTGATCGCTCCGGCGCTGTGTTTGCCTCTGCAAGAGTTCGTGGCGGCCGGTCCCAGTTATCCCAAGACGATTTCGTGGCCGCCCAATGTGAGGCGAATCGATCATCTCCCGCCTGACCAGCACCGGAAATTTTACTGCGCTCAGAAATTTACCTTGAATCTGACTCGCGCAGATATGCGTCGGGCGGGGTATTCGCCGAGCGTTCGCCTCTTCGAGGCGGCAGCTTGTGGGGTTCCCATCATTAGCGACCGGTGGGACGGAATAGAAACTTTCTTCAACGACCGGCGTGAAATCCTGTTGGTTCGCTCGACCCGCGAGGTCGTTCAACTCTTAAGGGAACTGCCGGATCAAGAACGCGAAATGATCGGTGCTCGGGCTCGTGAAAAAGTCATGAGAGAGCATTCAGCAAAACGCAGAGCAGAAGAATTCCTTGCCTCTCTCGCCGAAGCCAAAAAACAGTTTCGAGCAATTGCATGAAGGTGAAGTCATTGGAACTACAAATTCAAAAATTAGGTCCGTGGTTTCATAACCTGCATCTGCCCTCAGGAGTGCAAACCGCCCCTGAGCATCCCTTGGGTGACTTTCCCTCGTTCAAATGGCAACAGATCTCTCCTTATCTGCCCTCGGACCTCACCGGTTGGAAAGTCTTAGATATCGGCTGCAACGCGGGATTTTACTCCTTTGAACTCACCAAAAGAGGGGCCTCGGTTGTCGGAATTGACTATGATATCCGATATCTGCGCCAGGCGCGTTGGGCAGCAAAAACCCTGAGATTACAGCCAACCCCAGTCTTTCGGCACGAAACAGTTTACGGATTGGCCGCAGACAAAGAAGCCTTTGATCTTGTTGTCTTCATGGGGGTTTTTTATCACCTGCGTTATCCTTTGCTTGGCCTTGACATTGCCGCTCGAAAAGCGCGCCGCCTTCTGTTGTTTCAGTCGCTCACGATTCCGGATATAGAATTGACTAACGGCGCTCGGGATAATGCAGGCAGTCTAAGCCGTTTGTCTCAGCGAGAGGAGATCGCTGCTCCCGGATGGCCGAGAATGGCGTTTATTGAGGATGGTTTTGCCGGCGATCCAACCAATTGGTGGATCCCCAATCGCAGCGCGATTCACGCGATGCTGCGTTCAAGTGGGTTAAAAGTCATCGCTGAGCCGGAACCGGAAATCTTTGTTTGCGAGGCCGATCCCGCCGCTGCCGTATCCCCCTTTGCCGAGGCGGACTATCAAGCCGTGACGAAGGTCAGCGCGGGTTTCACAAAAGCAAAAAACGTGAGGTCGGCGGCCAACGGTTCCCGCTGACCCCGGTTCTACAATCGTGAGTGCCGAGATAAATTGATGAACGGTGGGCTAGCGTAAAAGCCAGCACATCTACTGAGAACCAGCGACTGGCAAGAAATCGGGATAATGCCACAGAATAAAATCGCCCACCGCCCGGCGGGCAATCTCTCCTTGTTCCTTGCCCATCCAAAGAACTGGGGGAACCGACAGAAACCATTCCCGCAAGATTGCCTCAAACAAATCGTTTCTGGACTGCCCTAACGCCTCACTTTGTGTCAGCAACCATCGAGCCTGAAAAATCGTCAAATGCTCACCGATGAACGAGCCTGGCGACTCGTCTGAATCATTGGCCCACATAACCGGTCATTTGATGGGTGATCCTGAAAGTTCCTCAGCATTGCTGTCCTCAACTTCTCGAAACGCTTCTTGTTGGTCTGCTTCGGCAGCGTCGAGATTGACGGTCGTTTCGGCCAGTGCGGTGAGTTTTCGGTCCGCTTCGACTTCTTCATCTAAACTCAACTGGAGCGGTCCCAGCGCTTCAGTCATGCCGAGGATTTGCGTGTAAGTGCGCAGCGTCCCATAGATTGCAATCTCATAGTGCTTGGCTCGCTGAGTGACGGCGATGAGGGCGGCGTCAATCACGGCTGCATCCGCTCGGGGAGCTCCTGTCAGCAGCCTAACTGCTTCCGCGACGACTCCTTTCATTCCCTCTGCCGATTCACCCCCGGTCGGCTTTGAATTAAGTTTTGCTAAGAGTCTTTCCATCCTTTCCAATTGGACGCGAGTCTGTTCGCCCAGAAGGGAAAAAGCTTCTTGGAGCTCTTCGTTGAATGCCACTTTGCTCATTGCCGGCAGCACCTCTAGGAGTCGCTGTTCGGCATCGTATGCTTCCTTTAGTCCCTCGATCAGTAGATCGGTTAGAGATTCCATTTTCATCAAGAGCGGGGTTCGAACAGACCCCATTCTTTGGTCGTACGGAAGACGCCTGACTCAGTGATATCGATGTATTCGGAATTCTGTCGCGTCGGTTAAAATATTTGGGATCAACCGACCGGTCATCAAAATCGATCACCTTGAAGAGCAAGTGCTTACACGATCGAGCCACGGGAAGGAATGATCAGATATGACCTTATCCGTAGCGAGCTTTTAAGGTGCTCCCCCGATTGACGGAGTCTCGACTGTTTTGTAACCTACTGATCGGCCGTGGGGCGGTCATCAGAAATAACGCTCGCGACAGTATTGACCAGCTCAGCGGGATCTACTGGCTTGGCAATATGCGCTTGAAATCCTGCGCGACGTGCACGAGCAACATCGGCCGGAGCTACGTAAGCGGTGCAGGCAATCGCCGGCCGACAGCCTATTTTAGGTTCCAGCTCGCGAACCTTTTGTAAAAGCTGATAGCCATCCATGCCCGGCATTCCGATGTCGCAGAGGATGACGTCAAACTTCCGCCTTTGGATCTCCACTAGGGCCGCTGGTCCCGATTCGACAGCGATCACCTCCGCGCCGGAGCGTTCCAGGAAGATCTTGAGAATCGTTCTGGTGTCCGCCTGATCGTCGACGGTCAAGATTTTGATGTTCGAGAGCGCTCTGCTGCTAACCACGTTTTGTTTTCCCGGTTTTCTATGGTTCGATCGTATGCCAATTGCTGGATGGGGGGATCTGTGAAGTTAATGTTTATCTATCAATGGGCGCCTAGAGTTAAGTGCCATCGCCGGCAGTCGTGAAAGGAAGGTGGCTTCCTCCTCTTAAAGTAAAGCTCTGGTTGGCTAAGACCTGGAGTTGTTGTTGGGGAGGGAGTTGTTAGGCGCACCGTGGTTAATTCTCTGGAACGATGAATCCTGGCTCACTTATTAGAGTCAGCGTCGCCCCTATTTATGAATCAGGGTAATTCATGACTCCTTAGGTATCGCAAGAAAATAGTTTGCCGTTAATTTACACTCATCGTGGGGGGTATACCGGCTGGGCGCCATAAGACGTAGGCCAGAAAACGGTGTCCAGCCGGTCACGCCAAAGTCGTACAGGATCCGCGAGTCACTCGCAGATCCCAGAAAGTGGCTTTTTTTGAATGTCGCTTGTGTCAGACGGGAGCAGCGGCGGTTGCACATCTTTTGGCAATGACCATTAACTGAGATCGAGACGACCACGCGGGATGCGTTCTGCGAATTTGCTTTGACGCGATCGGCCGGAAGCATAGAAGCCATCTACAGTTCTCTCTCGTCGCTGCGTTGATCCGATGCGATTAGTTGTATTTGGTCTTACGATCAGCTCTTCTTGGGGCAATGGTCATGCAACCTTGTGGCGTGGCTTGGGTCGAGCTCTGGCTGATCGAGGCCACGAGATGGCCTTCTTCGAACGCGATGTCTCTTATTACTCCCAGAACCGCGATCTATTCAAATGGGAGGACGGTGAATTGATCCTCTATTCCGATTGGCAAACTGTTCGCGACCAGGCTAGAGCAGCACTGAAACGGGCGGACGCTGTCATTATCACTTCCTTTTGTCCGGACGCATTGCTCGCGACTGATTTGGTTGAGAGCACGGGAGTGAGTTTGAAGGTTTTCTATGACCTGGACACTCCAGTGACTTTGGCGGAATACCGCAAACAGGGTTGTGTTTTCTACATCCCGTCCGACGGTCTGAGGCGTTTCGATCTCGTAATAAGCTTCACCGGAGGATTGGCTATGCATGAGTTGAAGCGTCTTTTTGGCGCGCGAAAGGTAGCTACCTTATATGGGCACGTGGATCCGAAGTTTCATCGCCCATCTGAGCCGCTGGAAAGTTATCGAGCGGATCTTTCCTACTTGGGTACGTTCGCCAGTGATCGGCAGCCGTCGCTCGATCGGTTTTTCGTCGCGCCGGCACGATCTTTACCAGTACAGCGTTTTCTTATCGGGGGTGCCCTGTATCCCGCAAGTTTCCCGTGGGCGCCCAACATCTATTTTGTGCAACATGTCCCGCCCTCCGAACATCCGGCTTTTTTTGCTTCGTCCCGTCTGACATTGAACGTAACTCGGCCTTCTATGGCCGAAATGGGCTATTGTCCTTCCGGCCGGCTGTTCGAGGCGGCTTCTTGTCAGACACCGATTTTATCTGATTACTGGCCGGGTTTGGAAGAATTCTTCCGCCCAGGAGAAGAAATCCTCTTGGCTAACAACACTGACGATGTTGCCCAAGCTTTATCCGTTAGCCCTGATCGGCTACAAGCAATAGGAACAGCAGGCCGGAATCGAGTGTTAACTCAACATACTTCGGCTCACCGAGCCAAAGAACTCGAAGAACTTTTGTACCATTTCTGAGGAGGTGTTGAATCAATAAGTTAGGAATACGCCATCACCAAAGATTGAGCGCGAGTGAAGCGGCAGGGGTAGTGCCCCTTGGGAAGCTTGACGCCAAACAACCGTTTCGCTCCTTCAACGAGCAGCGGTCACATTAATCGAAGACTTCGCCAGGTTCGTCAATTTGGCGTCAGTTTGTTCTTCCTCCTCCAAAGTCGCTGAAAGCAGTTTCAATCCATCATCGTCTCTGAGGATTTCAGCATAAGCTTTTGCCGTCCCGTATCCGGCAATTTCATAATGCTCGGCTCGCTGGGCCGCTCCGATCAAAGCCGCGTCTTTTACCTCTGGGTCAGCCTCTTCTTCAATCAGTTCAGCACCTTCCATGACAATTCCCTCCATGCCTTTGCATTTTTTTCCTCGAGTGGAAGCGCCCTGTTGTTTTAGAATCTTCTCCAAGCGTGAAGCATGCTCTTTAGTCTGCTCTAAATGTTCCCTAAAGCTGGCCTGAAGCTTTTCGTTGTGAGCGGTTTTCGCCATTTTGGGCAGCGCCGCGATCAGTTGTCTCTCGACGCTGTACAAGTCTTTCAATTCGTGAATGTAGAGATCCTTCAGTGTATCCAATTGCATATTACAGAGCGTTCGTTTCAGCTGGAAACTTTGACTGCACGGGACGGTCAAAAAAAATCCGAAGAGGTCCGTCGAGAGCTAGTTTTTCAGGAATTTCACTTTGTATGCTTCTGGGCGAAAGCGTTCGGTCTTGACACCGATGAGCCGAGATTGGCATCCCTCACACGGTAAGCCGGGGGGGGCGGCGCTTTTGAGAATCCTTGGGCGACTTGCTACCGCTGCGGTAATTCTACTTCTTCTTTCCGCACCATCACCGCGTACTCATCCGGGTGTACCCGGGAACCATAGGTATCCGCATAAATCCGGGTAAATTCTGCTCCGAATAATAAAAGCTGAGCAGAATAAAAGACCCAGAGGAGAAGAGTCACCAACGAGCTGGCTGCTCCGTAGGCCGAGCCAGCCGCGCCACTACTCAAATAAAGACCCAGTAGAAACTTGCCGATTACAAAAAGTGCTGCTGTTAACGCGGCTCCATACCAAACATCGTGCCAGGATATCTTGGCGTCGGGAAGGAAACGGAAGATCATGGCGAACAGAAAAACAATGATGGCGATATCGAAGAAATAGAATATCGCCAAACCCAGGTAGTGGCCGCCCGGCATCATTCCCTGCAGGAAGGCATGCAGGCTTTTTAACACGCCCTCTAGGCTTAAGGATACCAGCAATAGAAAACAGACGCCAGCTACCATCGCAAAAGAAAGAAACCGTGATCGAATAAAGCCCCAAATACCTCGGTTTGGCTTTGGTTTAACATCCCAGATGCTATTAAGAGCGTCTTGCAATTGTCCGAATATGCCGCTAGCGCCGAAGATCGCGATTAAAACTCCAAATATCGCGGACCAGAGACCCGGCTTGGGTTGAGCGGCTTTCGCCGCGATTTCCTGGACTGATCGCAGTGTGCTGGGGTCAAGAAAATAGCTTAGCTGCTCCAGGATCTTTTGGCGAGCCTGCTCATTTCCGCCATAGATCATTCCGAACAGCCCTAACAAGATCAGCATCAAGGGCGCCAACGAAAAAACCGCGTAATACGCAAGGGCGGCGCCTAATTGTGGACACTTGTCGCGGCTCCATTCCTGGGCAGTCGTTTTCAGGAGTTCAAAAAACTTTTTCAGCAATCCTTGGCGTTTCTGTGCGCGCGTCCTTACCGCGTTTTGGCTGGGCGATGGCTCGCGTATAGTGGCCTCGTTGGTCTTTCTCGTCACCGGAATTTGGGCACGAGGCTGGGTATCCCGCCTCACGGAATTGCGCCAAGACTTTGTCTGGCGTCTGAATAGTTCAAGCCCAACGCTGATCAAGAGATCAAAACCTAACAGCAAAAGCTTTAGCGCCCAATTGCCGCGCTTGCGCACGTACGGCCGAATTGTCTCCCGTTGCCTGAGCTTCTGACGCACAAATCACTCTCCTCAAACAGCTGCGCGCCGGCCGCGAAGGCGATTGTAAATTACACGGGCGAGATAGGCGCTGACTATCGGTTTGATTACCGGCCAAAGCCTATGCGGAAACCCCGAATCACGCTGGTCTTTGTCAGGGTATTTCCGTTCTTCTTCTGGCAATTTCTTGATCCTTTTCCTCCGGGTGGAGGCCTGGCCCCTGTTCCGACGCGAATCGTCCGGAGCGGGGACCCAAAGATAGACCCGCTTCTCTCTTCGGGGCAGACGCGAGACCAAAAAACCGGTTATTACTGCGCCCAGAATCCATCCCGAGGGATACTTTTGGACAGAGGCTCGCAACCACCGTGAGACATTGAAACTCTGGTGCAGCTCGATTGCCTGGACCGCCATTTTCTGGCGATCAGCCTCCAACTTTTCAGTCAGCTCTCCTTTGTTTTCGACTGGCTCAGCCATTCTCTATCCTTCGCAAGGTCGTTCAACGTCATCTGAAATACCGGCCTGCGAAGTCGCATCCGGAGAAGAAAGAAGGCCAGCATGGCCGCGCAGGTCGTGCTTGCTCCGCAAATCAAGGCGCTCCATCCCCAAGCCAAGTGGAATAGCAGGGCGATCAGAAACAAGAGAAATGCTGCGTACAGCAGGACACTGCAGAGTACCAAGACGAGAATAGTCGCAGAAATGATCACCAGCCCGATGAGATGGCTGCCGGCCTCTCTTGATTCAACTGCCAGCAGGTGCGCCTTGAGGTCGAGATAATCAAGGAAAATCGAAGCCCAGCTTGCCACCGGTCGAACTGAGGCAATCCCGTTGACGTTAGACTTGTTGCCACTCATCATCACCTCTGCCACCGTTTCGGATCTGGCTAAATGCTCGGTTTTCTATTTTCTTCGTTTTTCGTGGAAAGATTCCGATCGCTGGAAAATCCAATTCGGATAACTCCCCTCGCAGAAGGAAAGTTCGCTGGACTGGCGCGACCTTCGCCTTAGCCGTTCCCTTGGTTAGTAGGATGATGCGCTTCGAATTTTTATACTCGATATAAAATTTAAGTTTGTTTTGATCTATGGGGCTGGACGCTTTGGGTTTCCATGTGTCGAGCACAGTCCAAAGCTCGCTAACCGTAGCCGGGGCACGCCTCATAGTTAGTAGCAAAGGTGCATTCGTCTTCCGGCCAGCGGTCCTCTCAACCGTTCACTGTGGCTTGGGGGGATGGCGTCGCGAATTTGGGCAGCTTTTGTTTCAGCTTTAAAACCGGCTCGAAGAGATCGCCTTTGCTTTTAATCCGTTTGAGGACTTCTTTGCTGTCGAATGCCAACAGGGCCGGATTGCCTTTCTTTTTTGCTTCGGTCACTTCTTTCCAACTAACCGGTGTAGAAACGGTAGGATGTTCTTTTGCTCTCAAAGAATACGCACAGACCGTGGTTTTATGCTCGTCATTCTGGCTCCAGTCGACCAGGACCTTTCCTGAGCGCAGGCTTTTTTTCATCTTTGAAACGATTAGCTCGGGGTGAGATTTCTCCAGTTGTTCCGCGACCGCTCGCGCGAACCCCTTGGTGGTCACATAGGTAGTTCTGCTGTTGAGCGGGACGTAGACCTGAAGGCCCTTAGAGCCCGACGTTTTTGGAAATGCTTGCAGGCCCAACCGCTCAAAATCCCGCTTAAGCAACAGAGCAACTTTACAGCAATCGATGATGTTGGCAGGTGAACCAGGATCCAGATCGAAGGCGATAAAATCAGGCTGCTCAAACTTCGGAGCCCGATGCAAAAAGGTATGCAATTCAAGATCGGCAAGATTGGCCGCCCAAACCAACGCGGACAAATCGTTCATGACGCAATAATCGATAAACCCGGCTTCCCGCCGGCTGGAAACTCTCGTGGTAGTAACCCAGTCAGGCCGATGCGAAGGGCATTGTTTTTCATAGAAAAAGAAACCTTCTACTCCATCCGGGTATCTTTTGAGGCTGATGGGCCGATCCTTAAGGTGAGGAAGCAATACTGAAGAGGCCTCGATGTAATAGTTGATCACATCCTCTTTGGTAAAGCCGGTTGCCGGGTAAAGAATTTTCCCGAGGTTACTCACTTTGACTTGTCGGCCGCCGATCTCTATGGAGCTCTGTTTAGCCATCATAGCATTCATTTCTTTGCTAATTTTTTAGATCACTCGAAACCAATCCTTATCATATTTCGCGGCTGCGGTTTTTACCGTTCGCATGGCCGAATCGCAGCCTCAATCCATAGACCACCTCACGCGCGATCTTAAGCGCAGATATGCTGGAGCCCCCGATTGAACCAATGGAAGCGGAACAGGTTGATGAAATTCCCATTGGAGCCAGCTGGCAATACGAACCGAAATGGGATGGTTTTCGTTGCTTGATCTTTCGCCGCGAGAATGACGTCTTCCTACAGTCGAAGGCTGGCCAGCCACTGGGGCGATATTTTCCCGAAATCGTGACCGCGGTTCAGGGCTTGAGGCAAAAATGGTGGGTCCTGGACGGAGAGCTAGCCGTGCCGTCCGGACCGACATTTTCGTTCGATCGACTTCTACAGAGGGTTCATCCGGCCGCATCGCGGGTTGCTAAGCTGGCAAAGGAAACTCCAGCCATCTATATCGCTTTTGATTTGCTGATGGTGGGAAGAAAGACCGATTTGCGTGACCAACCTCTAGCGGAGCGTCGTCCCCAGTTAGACGAGTTTTCAATTAACTTTAGAACCACCGATCGATTCCATTTGTCACCTTTGACCCTTGAGACCAGGCAAGTTCGCGCGTGGCTCGAGACTACCGGGAATAACCTCGACGGTGTCATGTGCAAACAACGGGAAAGTAGCTATGTGGGTGGGACTTCCTCCGCCTGTCAGAAGGTTAAGAACTACAGAAGCATCGATTGTGTGCTCGGCGGCTTTCGTTACACCGAGGATGGCAAAGGGGTGGCGTCGCTCCTCTTGGGACTGTATGACGAAGAAGGAAAACTCAATCACGTGGGTTTTACCTCAGGATTTGAAAGGGAAGAGCGAGTCAGGCTGGCCAAGCGTTTAAAGAAACTCATCCGCCCGCCCGGGTTTGATGGCAATGCACCCGGTGGAAAAAGTCGTTGGGCTCCCGCGGGTTCGCGAGAGTGGAAACCGTTGAGGCCGGAACTAGTCGTGGAAGTCTGTTACGATCACTTTACCGGGGGCCGATTCAGACACGGCACTCGGCTCCTGCGATGGCGGCCCGATAAAGCGCCGCGTCAATGCCGCTATAGCCAATTGCCGAAGCCGACAGAAAAGGTGTTCGGATTATTGCTAAAATGAACCCGGTTGGGCCTCGCCCGTCGAATCGGTATTGATCGGCAGCGTTCGAGCCAGCTATACGGTAGGAGTTGATTGCAAAAAACCGCTGCGATGGAATATTCCGCAACGCTAGGTTGATGAACGAATCGATCATTTCGGCGTGCAGGGTATTGGATAGTTTTGGATTGCCTAGGGCGATAGGGGATCTCGAAACTAACGAGTTCATCGTCGCAAATAGATCTTTTTTGCGCGTTGTTGGACTGGAAGAAGGGGAAGTTTCAAGTATTGCCCTCTCCGAAATTGTGAAGATACATCCGGAATCGCTGGGCAGAACCCATTCAGGCGACCTGATCCCGATCACCGTTCGCTTATACTGCACAGGTGGGACCATCGGCGGACATGCTGCTCTTGGAAGCAACAACCAGGTTTTTCTGATGATCCCGAAGTCGAGCAAAGTTGATGCGGAATTTGAAGCGGGTGCCGCAGTGGGAAAGGAGTTGGAGCAGCAGAAGATCAGAGATTATGTACACGAACACCTTGCGCCTGAGTTTATGTCGGCCGTATTCGCGCTCGATTCCGTGAGACTCCAACTGGAAAAAGAAAATCATCCCTGCGCCGCAACGCTAAAGCACATCCAGGAGAGATTTACCCAGCCGCTCTCGCATTTAAGAGAGGAACTCAACCGCGGGGCGACGGAGCGCCACGAATTTTATTTGGTTACGCGGCGACTTGCCGCCATCGTCGAAAACTCCGATGACGCAATCATTGGCAAAGATCTCGAGGGTATCATCACCAGCTGGAATCGGGGAGCAGAACGGATATTTGGGTTTTCTGCCGAGGAGATGATCGGGACTTCAATAAGGAGAATCATTCCGCCGGAACGCCAAGATGAGGAGGAGGAGATTCTAGCCCGGCTGAGACGGGGCCAACACATCGACCACTTCGAAACAGTTCGTATAGCTAAAGACAGCCGCAAAATATACGTTTCTCTGACGGTTTCGCCGATCAAAGACGAGACAGGTAGAGTCGTTGGTGCCTCAAAAATCGCGCGTGGTATCAGCGAGCGAAACCTGATAGAAGCCGAGACTAAGCTCGGATCGACAAGCGAAGAGGGGCAGCGCGTCTGGCAACCCGAGCAAGCGGAGCACTAATTAGCTGGGCAAGGGGCGAGCGAGGTTCGTCGTAGCAGATGCTCAGCGCTCTCTTGAGAAGTCGGATCAGCGGAGGAATCCATCGTTGGGGCATAGGTCATCTATCAAGGCGTTTGCGAGGATGACGGTTCTTTGCTCTGTATCGACATCTTCATTTCCGCTTTGCCCGTAGAAGTGAGTCCTGATAGCGGAAAATAAAACTCGTCTATGGCACGGCGCGGCCCGAGCGAATTCATATAATCGCGTCACAAAGAGAAAGCCGGAGACAGTCTTCGGCGGAGAGAGTGCGATTGCTATCCATCCAATCGAGTACCTCCTCCGGACGTCGCCGTATACGTTGCGCGATGAGACGCGCAATCAGCAGCGTCACCTGCCGGCTAGAGGTCGCCTTCGTGAGCTGGGCAGGCTCAAACTGGATATAGGAACCGATTCTCATCAGAATCCGTTGAAAAGCCATCGGGATCAAGATGGCATCACGGGAACATTCGCCACTGATCAATGCCAGTGATTGTTCTCGTTGCGCCGAATCTTTCATCAGAAAGTCATAGATGATCCAGGTATCGATCAATGAGCCTCCCGGTGAGTTTAGAGTTAGGTACAGAACCTGGCATTCGCCGAGCTGGGTGATTGCGTCGACGAACTGACGTGCTTGCACTCCGTCGGGCGGGCCGATTCCGCCATCAAGCCGGACAACGGCGAATCGTTTACCTTCACTAGGCTCGATCTTTGCTTCAAGAAAGCCTCTGTGCATGGCATTGCCTCGGTCTCGCTGAGGCCCCCCTGATGTTGGAAGTCCGGCTTACCTCCAGGGTTCGTGAAACCGTGACGCCCCGGTCTTGCCTCTTGCGAGATGCTCTTCGCAAACACCATACTGTGGCTCGCGCCGGCGTCAGGATTAGTGCGGCGAAGCGGCGCCACAAACTGGGCCGAGATCTTTTCTGGTGACGGTGACCCGACCAACTGAGGGCACAACGGCGAACGCGGTCTTAGCACCAATGGAAACTGGGTCCGAACCATGCAAGCGATATGAGATGGCTTGATTTGTTTTTCGGGCGTTCACTGGCGTCGAGCGAAGAAAACAAAGAACGCGTTGGCGCCGTTCCAGGCGGTGTTCGGGTTGGATGCTTTCGCTTCCGCGGCTTACGGTCCGGAAGCAGCGTTAACTGTTTTAATTCCGCTCAGCGTCGTCGGAGTGTCGTTCGCGAAAGTTTAATTTCAGCCCGTTGGTGCCTCCTCGAACGTCCAGCTGCTCGGTAGAAAACGAAGATAGCTTATAGGAGATTGGTATGGCTAAGTGCGAGACCTGCGGGAACGATTACGATAAAGCCTTTGAGTTAACCATAGCCGGCCGGACGCATGTTTTTGACAGTTTCGAGTGCGCAATTCAGGCGGTTGCACCGACCTGCGAGCATTGCGGGTGCCGGATACTTGGGCATGGCTTGGAGAAGGACAACACCATTTATTGTTGTGCCCATTGCGCAGGTGAGTCTGGAGCAAGTGGATTGGCTGATCGCGTTTGAATCGTGAAGCTCAAGGGTTCCGCCAAATAGCTTAAGACCTTGTGGTAACCCGATGAGGTCACCGATTCCGGCTCCATTCCCGTCCTCCGCAATTGCCAGGCACCATAAAAGAATACTGGCACCTCATGGGGTGAACGCTATTTTCCTATGCGCGATCCAGTTGGCCAAGAGCTTTCATTTGCTCGTCCGATCTAGTCAAAGCCCACCGTATTAATTCGACTAGGGCAAGGTTTTGGCAAAGGTGCTCATTTTTTGGATCAATCTAGACCGCCCGACTTGACTCCACGCCCGAACATGCGCCTGCACGAAGGACGTTATGATCGATCGCAAACTGGAAATCGCTTTTTGGAACTATGACCGGACAAAGCTGCTGGCCGACGGCACGGTCAAGATCGATGGTGTTGACGCCACCTTCCATAGCGGTCGCATTGTGACCGAGATTTTTGAGGCAATGATCCGGCAGCGGGCATACGACGTGTCAGAGCTGGGGATGACCTACTTCCTGCGTACGATGGACGTGGAGGATCCACCGTTCCTGGCCATTCCCGTCTTCCTAGTTCGATCCTTTCGCCATGGAGCGATCTACATCAACAAAGCACGCGGGATTTCGCGGCCGGAGGATCTCGCCGGAAGGCGTATCGGCGAGCTCGCCCTTTATGGCCACGACGCCGGAGTGATGCCAAAGGGAATCCTATCGGACGACTACGGCGTTAAGCCGGAGCAAAGTCGCTGGATCATCGGTGGTATCGACTTTCCGATGGAGCCGGTCGACTTCGTACCGCACCCGGTTCCGTCCGGTGTCGAGGTGGAGTGGACAGATAAAGATGTCGACCTCGGTTGGATGTTAGAGAATGGCGAGATCGACGCGCTTATCTCCGCCGATGTACCGAAATGCATACTGGCGAGGTCGCCGAAGGTCGGTCGCCTGTTCGAAAACTATGAAATGGTCGAATGTGACTATTACCGCCGCACAGGCATCTTTCCAATCATGCATACCGTCGTCGTGACGCGCGGACTAGCCACAGAAAAGCCCCACCTCGTGAAGGCGATTTACAATGGGTTCCTGGAAGCCAAGCAGCAGATGGCTGACCAGTATGTAAAGGGTATGACCTTCAACAACATGACCGTGATGCTGCCATGGTTGACCAAGCTGATCGGTGACAACCGCGATGTCCTAGGCGATGATTGGTGGCCTTATGGTATCAAGGCTAACCGTCTGGCGATCGACGCGGTGCTTCGCTATCATTACGAGCAGGGGCTGACAAAGCGCCGCTTCAGCATCGAGGAAGTCTTTGTTTCCAGCCTCCTAGAGACTTGACCGAATAGCGAAACCTCGAGTTGATCGCGCCATTTAGATCATCAAGAGTGTCTGTGACACTCTGCTGGCCTTCAACGCATGCCGCAATCACCCTCGTCGCGACTTGGCACTGCCATGGGCCACACGCGAGGGATGATGAAAAAATGCTTCATTGACCCGAGCGCTACTAATCCGGTTCTAGTCGCATATAGAATCGATGCAGAAAGTGCGAGGCCGTAATCATTGCCAACCATTTGCACACGAGTCGGGCCAGGGTTCGATTGATGATAAACAAAAGGAGCAGCCCAGATGCGACCCATACGCTCATGCAGTAAGGGCAGCTAACCAATTCTCCGATCACTTCTTGGAGTCCGGCGCCGCGTGATTCCTCTTCAACTTCCCCGCTACCCGCTCCCTCTTTAAAGCGAGTG